>NZ_JANMXZ010000053.1:0-22320 GCF_031381455.1 Flavobacterium sp.
GAAGAAATGGCAACTTTGGCGCCTAATTCAAGGAAATATTTGGTCATGGCTTTGCCTAAGCCACTTCCGCCACCAGTTACTACTATTACTTTGTCGGATAAGGCATTATCGCGAAGCATTTTTGCTGAGAAATTCATAAGGTTAAATTTTTTTAAATCGTTCAGTTCGACCAAACGGTCTTGGTTGTAAATATATAATTAATTATAGTTTTTTTAATCGTTCTGCGGCTTGGATAAGTGTTGCATCGTCTTTGGCAAAACAAAAACGGATGCATTTAGTATCTTTTTCATTGGCATAGAAAGTAGAAATCGGAATGGATGCTACGCCAAATTCGGTTACAAGTCTTTTGGTAAATGCTAAATCATCTTCATTTGAAATTTCAGCATATGAAGCAACTTGGAAATATGTGCCTTCGCAAGGCAAGAGTTGGAGTTTGGTTTCTTTCAATAAATTACGGAAGAAATCTCTTTTCTGTTGGTAGAAATTCCCCAAACTGTATACATCAACACTATCTAAATATTCTGAAATCGCTACCTGCGAAATACTATTGACACTAAAAACCAAGAACTGATGCACTTTTTTGATTTCTTTCATCAAATGTTCGGGCGCAATGACATAGCCAATTTTCCAGCCGGTGATATGAAACGATTTCCCAAAAGAAGAAACGGTGATGCTACTATTCCACAATTTTGGACGATGGTGTATTGAAATGTGAGGTTGTTCAAAAGTAATGTATTCATAAACTTCGTCCGAAAGTATAATCAAGTTAGGTAAGGAGTCAACCAGTTTCTCCAATTGAACAAAATCACTTTCTGTCCATGTTTTTCCTGTTGGATTATGTGGATTATTGATAATGATGAGTTTTGTATTCTCGTTTGTAGCGGCATTTATATTTTCCCAATTGGGCGTATAATCATCATTGAGGGAAATGCGAATAGGTTTGGCATTACTTAATAAGATTGGCGCTTCATAGCAATCATAACTCGGGTCAAGAATAATAACTTCATCATTTGCATTGACTAAAGCTTGAATTGAGGCAAATATTCCCTCGGTCGCGCCAGCGGTAATTAGGATATCCTCTTTTGGAGTGACCGTTCTTTGATAGGACTGCAAGGTAAGTTTTGCAATCTTATCTAAAAGCGGCGGAAATCCACTCATTGGCGTATATTGATGTACGTTTTGGGTTGCCAATCGAGCGACAATATCAATTAATCGTCTGTCAACCGGAAAATTGGGAAAACCTTGTGAAAGATTAATAGCGTTGTATTCAGTTGCCATTTGTGACATGACAGTAAAGATACTCGTGCCAATATGTGGAAGTTTGGACATATACTTTTTTTAGGAATTTAAAAGTACAAAAAAAGCACCTCCAATTGGAAGTGCTTCTCAAAATAAACTGTGGTAGAATTATTTTTTTTCTTCTTTAGGCATATCTGACGCACCCATATCTCGAATGCAGATATATTTACCATCTCTTTTTTCAAACAACGCCATATAATTCCCGCTAGATTTTGCAACTCCTGTAGAATCAACAACTTTATAACTGCCTAATTCTACTACTTGATTACCATCGCTAGAAGGAAAAACTTCGTTAGCCGTATAGGAAATTTTGCTTCCTTTTTCCATACTTTTTGCTTGGTCAGCCAACTTGGCATCAACAGCTTTTTTACCATTAAGCGGTGCAGCATTCTGGTCATAGCTAATGACATCATCAGAGTAATAGACAATTGTTTCCGGTGTCCCAGCATTCATGGCATCAGCAAATGCAGATTCCATAGTTTGTAATTCGGCTTTGATAGCCTCTTTGTCTACTGCAGGTGCTGCTGCAGCTTCTTCTTTTTTTGGTTGACAGGCAATAACTAACGCTGTAATTACACCTAATGCAATCCCTTTTAACATCTTGTTTTTCATAAATTGGTTGGTTTAAATTAATATTTTTTAGGTTAAACCACAAGATTAGGGGCTGTTAAAGATAATGATAATTTATTTACTGTCAGATATTTATTGGAAAAATTAAGACTCCCTAATGAAAGCTTGGGAGTTTTTGGTTTTAAAGTAATAACACATTGATCTACCAAAATGATATTTTGTCATTATGTGATTTTATAAAAGCATCCAAAAACAAATAGGCTATTTTATCTTCTACATTGAGTAATTGACTTTTACTGATATCTTCAAATTCGACAATTTTTCGTAATTTTTCATAACTTGAAGAATGAAACCCCATCGACCAATCACTAAATTGTCTTTTTTCTTTTTCACCTTCATAAACTACAATTATTCCATGATGTCGTTTGTCTTTTTTAATTCTTTCAAATAAGGTATCTAAAGTTTCTTTTTGACCTTCAATGACTTGAAGAAAATCGCCTTCAATATAAAGTAAAACTCCAGTGATATAATTTATATAATTAAAATGACGAGCTTGAACCAATAAATAATTTACTTCTTCTTCAGAAAGTAGTTTAGTTGCAGAACTCATATATATTATTTCATACATAGCAATATATTTTTATTAAAATTAATAAAAAATAATAATTTCATTATTTAAAATTAAAAAAAATAATAATTTGTATGCTATTAAAGTCAGCCAGAATGTTACTTTTTATAATTCTTTAAATCATAATTAAAGAACCTAATTCATAATCCTTATATTTGTATCCCAAACAACAGTATCATGAGTCAAAAAGTATTGCTCACTTCCAAAGAAGTCAATATCATACTCCATCGTTTGGCTTGTCAGTTAATCGAAAATCACCTCGATTTTTCAAACTCTGTTCTTATAGGTATTCAGCCACGTGGCGTTTCACTCGCAGAACGATTGAAGACCATTTTAGAATCCGATTACAACATCAAAAACATTCCACTTGGCTTCTTAGACATCACTTTTTTTCGTGATGATTTCCGTCGTGGCGAAAAACAATTAGAAGCCAATAAAACCCAAATCGATTTTCTGGTAGAAGATAAAAAAGTAGTCTTTATTGATGATGTACTCTTCACAGGAAGAAGTATTCGAGCGGCGCTGACCGCTATACAATCTTTCGGAAGACCATCAGAAATAGAATTATTAGTATTGATAGACAGACGCTTCAGCCGCCATTTGCCAATACAACCTGATTATCGCGGTCGTCAGGTAGATGTGATTAACGATGAGAAAGTGAAAGTCTGCTGGAAGGAGAAGGATGGGGAAGATGCGGTTTATTTGAATTAGCCCTTCGACTGCGCTCAGGGTGACAAGAGAACAGAAAATAGAACATAGAATATAGAAATTGCAACATTCAACTAACTACAAACCATAAACTACAAACAACAAACACAATTGGAACTATCAGTCAACCATTTATTAGGCATAAAATATCTTAAAAAGCAGGATATCGATTTGATATTTGAAACGGCTGACCATTTCAAGGAAGTCATCAATAGGCCAATTAAAAAAGTACCATCACTGCGCGACATTACCATTGCAAACATCTTTTTCGAAAACAGTACACGAACCAAACTTTCTTTCGAATTAGCACAAAAAAGATTATCTGCTGATGTCATTAGTTTTTCAACAGCACAATCATCGGTAAAAAAAGGTGAAACGCTGATCGATACCGTAAACAATATTCTTTCGATGAAAGTCGACATGGTAGTAATGCGTCATGCGAATCCGGGTGCGGCTTACTTCTTGTCACAAAACGTAAAAGCAAGCATCATTAACGCCGGAGACGGAGCACACGAACATCCAACACAAGCCTTACTCGACAGTTATTCTATCAAAGAAAGATTAGGCGAAGTAGGAGGAAAGAAGGTGGTAATTGTAGGCGATATTCTGCACTCGCGAGTAGCCTTATCCAATATCTATGCACTGCAAATGCAAGGAGCTGAAGTAAAAGTATGCGGTCCAAAAACTTTGATTCCGAAACATATTGAAAGTCTTGGTGTAACGGTGGAACCTAACCTGAGAAAAGCATTGGAATGGTGCGATGTAGCGAATATGCTTCGGGTTCAAAACGAACGAATGGATGTGAATTACTTTCCGTCAACACGAGAATATGCCCAACAATATGGCGTTGACAAACAACTCTTAAATTCTTTATCAAAAGAAATTGTCATCATGCATCCCGGACCAATAAATCGAGGTGTTGAAATCACTTCAGATGTCGCCGACTCCAAACAGTCAGTAATTCTAGATCAAGTTGAAAACGGTGTTGCCATACGAATGGCGGTAATCTATCTTTTAGCTTCTAAAATACAACTATAAAAAATCCTCTCGTTATTTTGAGAGGATTTTTTGTTTTATTCTGATTTGATACTTCTAAGTTGTTTTAGCTTTTCTTTCCAAGTGGCTAATTCTTCTTTTTGTTTCTCAATATTGTCCAGTACTTCTTTCACCATTGGATTATCAGCTTTTGCTCTTCCAAAGAACTGAATGTTATTTTCCAATTGGAAAAGATTGCTTTGTACTTCGTCAATCTTACGCATGATGAATACTTTTTCGTTATCCAATTTTCTTGTGTTTTCAGCACCTGAAAGATTGTCTATACGATTTGCATAGCGAACTAATTCATTATCTTTTTTACTTGAGCTTAATTTTTCAAACAAGGCATCTAAGATTTTATTGAATTTTCCTTCGATATGTCTGCGTGCAAAAGGCACTCTACCATAGCTTTTCCAGGTTTCGATATGTGCTTTGATACCATCTAAATCGGCTTTGTGTTCGCCAATAAGTTCGAATGATTTTAAAGTTTCTAAATACGCTTTCTTCTTTTCAAATGCTTCGATTTCTTCAGCATTCGCTTCTGTTTTCTGCTCTTTTAGTTTTTCAAAATATTCGTTACAAGCACCTCTGAATTCAACCCAAAGTTTATCAGAAAACTTTCTTGGTACATGACCAATCGTTTTCCATTCTTCCTGAATTTGTTTGAATAGTGTCGTTGTTGCGGCAAAATCGGTACTGTCTTTTAATTCAATTGCTTTGGCAACTAAGGCTTGTTTTTTAGAAAGATTATCGTTTTGGTCTTTCTTAATGTCTTTGTAGAAAGAGTTTTTCAAAACATTAAAACTTCTAACCGCATTTTTAAATTCGGTCCAAGTTTGGTCTGTTACTTCCGGCGGAACTTTTCCGGCACCGAAGAACTGATTGCGCAAGGCTTCTACTTTTTCAATTTGACCTAACCAAGCTGCATGCGAGTTAACTTTCTCTTTTGCCAAAACTTCAATTTGGGCAATAATTTCTTTTTTCTTCTCCAAATTAGCCGTTTCAACTTCGCGCAATTTTTCAAATAGACCTTCGCGTTTGTCGTGCATTTGTTTGGTCAATTCACTGAATTTATTCCAAATTTCTTCACGACTTTCTCTTGAAACAGGACCTATATCTTCTTTCCAGATTCGGTGTAAATCCTGCAATTCACGGAAAGCTTTGTTGATATCTTCTTCTTTCACTAATTCTTCAACACGCTCAATGATTTTAAGCTTTTGAACCAAATTGTGTTTGAAATCCAAATCGCGAATTTCTCTATCTAAGTGTAATACATCGTAGAAATTCTCTAAATGAAAGTGATAGTTATTCCAAACGTGATTGTATTTGTCTTTCGGAATGGGACCAGCCACTTTCCATCGGTCACGGATGTCATTAAATTTCTTTAAGGTAAACGGAATGCTATCTTGACTGTGGATTAGATTTTTTAATTCCTCTACAATCGCCAATCTGTTTTCTAAATTCGCTTTTAGATTGTTTTGTAAGCTTTGGAAATGATTATTTTTTTTGTCTCTGTATTGAGAATATAATTGGTCAAATTTGACTTTTAAAGGAAAATGATAATGAAAATCTTCGATTGTATCCGTCCCGACGTTTCGGGATTCAGCATGGAATTCTTCTTTTTTTTCATCAATAAAATGATGGTATTTTGATAGGAATGATTTTTTTAGTTCTTCAACATGGTCTTTAACCGACATTAGTTTTTCGACTACTACTAATTCGCCTAACTCATCAATCAATTGCTCCATTGACAAAGTATCATAATCAAGCATTGGGATATCATGACGATCTTTCAATGTTTCGTCTTCGCTTTCTTCTGCGTTTACTTCTTCGATAGCGTTTATTGCTGATTGGCTGTCGTTTTGGATTACTGGTTTGTCATCTGCAACTTGCTCGTCAGTCAATTCGATTGTGTTTTGCTCCACCTGTTCGCTAACGCTCGGGTCAACAGTTGGTTCTTCAACTTCTGTGGCAGTTTTAACCGCTTTTTTAGATTTTGCTTTCGCAGTGACTTCAACAGTTTCCTCAATAGTTTCTTCAACAAGGGCTTCTCTTTCGGCAGCTACTTCAATTTCATCCTCTGTAAGAGCTTCGGTTAATACAGCAACTTCGGGTTCTGCAGTTGCTTCTTCAACTTCTTCAAAAGCAGATTGCACCACCTGTTCGCTAACGCTAGGGTCTACATCAACTTCCACTTCTTCTTGATTTTCAACAAGAATCTCTTGATTTTCAGCGATGGTCACTTCTTGTGATTCATCGGCTGCGCTTCCATCTGCCTCAAGCAGGTTATCATTCTTTTCTTCTAACATTTTGAAAATGTTTTAAGGGTTACACATTTTGAGGGCGAAAGATACTAAAGAAGCACCGAAAATTCAAAGAAAATCAACGTTTTCTCGTTTTAACGAACGTTAATGGAGTATTAAAAACAAAAAAACGCTGTTGAATTTCAACAGCGTATTAGTATAAATTGAGTTGTTAAATCTAGTTTATCAACACTTTTTTAGTAACAGAATTTGTTGCAGAAGATAATTTTAAGAAATAAAACCCTTTTGGTAAATTGCTAATTGTGAAAGTGTTACTCTCAATAACCGGGTTTTTTATTTGTTGTAAAACTTGACCGTTTATCGTAATAACATCAATTTCTTCAAGAGAAACTGTTGTAGAAATATTTACAACATCAGAAGCAGGATTTGGATAAATAGAAACTGAATTTTCTAAATCAAATGTTGGTGTTGCTAAGAAAATAGTTGGCCATCTGTTTTGCGCAGTTTGGCCACCCCAAATTACTGTAGCCAAATAAGGATTGTCTATAAAAGGATTTCTGTTTCCCTGTCCATAAGAATTTGAAGCATTTCCTAAATAGGTATTTCGGTTGTCTTCGTATTGAGATACAGGATCTTCAGCATTCCATTGAAGTAATAGTTCAACCATGTTTGAATCTGACGCTGCAGTTGAACCTGATGCCACAAAAGTTGGTAAACACTGAGTTCCATAATGTAAGTACATATACATGATAATTCGAGCCACATCGCCTTTCCACTCATCTCCAGGATACCAGTTTGCGCCAACATCACCAGAATTTCCCGATCCGGAAGCATATAACTTATTTCCTCTAGCTCCATTTCTTTGTACATCACATGCTCTCAACATATGAGCATCGGCACCAGGTCCATCCTGACCTAAAGCCGGTTGCCCTAATGCTTGAGCAAAAATGTGTTCTCTATTCCAATCCCCATTGTTTCCACTATTATTGTCTTTACCTCTGGTTCTATCATTAGTAACATCTGCATCTGAACCATCTTCCCAGCCGTATACTAACAATACATTGTTAGAGTTTGTAGGATCTAAATCAACTATTTTTAAAGCATTCCAAATACCAGGTGTATAGGATAGCAGATTAGTATGTGTATTTGTGATTTTTGTTGCTAATGCATTTTTTAAGTTGCTTCCTGTTAAAGTCCAATTGAATCCGTTGTAATACGGACTGGCAGGTGTACCATTTTGTGAAAAAGCTATGGCGAAGTTTAATAATAATAAAATGGAAGTAATTTTTTTCATTTGTTTTTTTATATTTCTTTTTTTCTTTCTAATAGGGCCATGTAAAATCCATCAAATCCAGTTTCCTGGGCAAGGATTTTTGTTTCTTTAACAAAATTAAACGTTTTTCCAGTTTCGGTTGTTAAGAAATGCTTAATTTGTTCTTGATTTTCAGAGGGTAAGATAGAGCAAGTTGCATAAACTAACTTACCACCAGGCTTCACTATTTTAGAATAATTTTCTAAAACTTCAGCCTGTACTTTTTTGATATTTTCGATAAATTCAGGTTGCAATTTCCATTTTGCATCAGGATTTCTTTTTAAAACTCCCAAACCGCTACATGGTGCGTCAATTAAGACTCTATCTGCTTTTTCGTGTAGTTTTTTGATCACTTTGGTAGTGTCAATTATTCGGTATTCTATATTGAAAGCGCCATTTCTTTTGGCTCTTAATTTCAATTGTTTTAGTTTGCTTTCATACAAATCCATAGCAATTAATTGCCCTTTGTTTTGCATTAATGAAGCCATATGTAACGTTTTTCCACCAGCACCAGCACAAGTATCAACAACTCTCATTCCAGGCTGAACGTCTAGGAAAGCAGCTACTAATTGGGAAGACGCATCCTGTACTTCAAACATTCCTTCTTTGAAAGCATCAGTCAAAAACACGTTAGCTCTTTCTTTTAAGACTAATGCATCGGGTTGGTCTTTCAAAAATTCGGTTTCAATATTTAAATCCATCAAAAGAGAATGAAGATTTTCTTTTGTTGTTTTTAAAGTATTTACCCGAAGAATAACTTTGGCAGGTTGGTTTTGTGCCGCAATTTCTTTAGTCCAAAGAGATTCTCCCAATTCTTTTACGCCCAATTCATCCATCCAATCCGGAATAGATTCGCGCATTTTTCTAATTTTTGAAAGTTCGTCAAATCTTCCTTTTATTTTTCTTTCCGGAGTTCCTTCTAATTGTCTCCAATCTGGAATTGGGTATCCTCGTAAGACAGCCCAAACGGAAAACATTCTCCATAAATCTTCACGGTTGAAAGGTTCTTTTACTTCGGCAATTTCGGCATATAATCTTTTCCAACGAACTACTTCATAGATTGTTTCGGCGACAAATTTTCTGTCAGAACTTCCCCAACGTTTGTCTTTCTTCAAAGCACGGGCAACCACTTTATCGGCGTATTCTCCTTCGTTGAAGATGGCATTTAAAGAGTCAATCGTGGTGTAAACTAAATTTCGATGTAATCGCATAGTGTAAAAAAAATCAGCGGGCAAAGATATTGCTTTTTTGTTATGCTTTGTGAAATTTTATTGGTCTTAACATATTGCTAGTTTATTTATTGTTTAAATACATATATTTGAATAAATTAATATTTTTGAGAATGAGATTTAACGGTTTGCATTATGCAATTTTAGGGTTTTTATTTCTTTTGAATTTTGGTTATGCTCAACCATTTCAAATTGGTCATACTACAATTAATTTTGTAGATGCGTCAAGAAGTAATAGAGTCATAGCTACTGAAGTTTATTATCCTTCGGATGTTGCAGGAGATAATGTTGCTATAACGAACTCAACTAGTGTTGCTTTTCCGGTTTTGAGTTTTGGTCATGGTTTTGTAATGACTTGGGATGCGTATCAAAATTATTGGAACTTTTTAGTGCCCAATGGTTACATCATGGTTTTTCCAAAAACCGAAGGTTCGTTTTCTCCTTCGCATCTTGATTTTGGAAAAGATTTATCTTTTGTATTAGAGCAAATGACAGTTTTAGGAAATAATTCAGCATCTATTTTTTATAATAGAGTTAATGCAATGAATTCGGTAATGGGACATAGCATGGGAGGTGGAGCTTCTTTTTTAGCAGCTCAATTAAATCCAAATATTAAAACAGTAGTAAATTTTGCGCCTGCTGAAACTACTCCATCAGCTATTCAAGCAGCTGCTTCAATAGCAATTCCATCATTAATTTTTGCGGGAGTTAATGATTGTGTCACACCTCCCAATGCAAATCAAATTCCAATGTATTCCGGGTTAACTAGTACTTGTAAAACATTGATAAATATTATTGGTGGAAGTCATTGTCAAATGGCTAACAGTAATTTCTTTTGTAATGTCGGTGAAGGTTCTTGTTCGCCTCAACCAACAATTACAAGAGCAGTTCAGCAAACCATTATCAATACTTATCTTTTACCGTGGTTGAATTATCAGTTAAAAGGGGATTGTGTTCAAGGAATTTTTTTTGATACTCAAATTGTTGCCGATAATTCGATAACATTTCAAAAAAATTGTCTGCAATGTAGTAGTTTAAACATTGAAAATTCAATTTTGAGTAATCCAATTGTTCTGACTCCAAATCCTGCAAAAGATTTTATAACAATTTCAGGCAAACTGGGAGAGACGTATCAAATTTCGGTTTTTGATATGGTGGCAAAACTCATTTTGACGAAAGAATTTGAATATGAAATTTCGATTAACACTTCGGAATTTTCAAGAGGAATCTATTCTTATACAATTAAAAATAAAAATATTTACAGCAAAGGCAAATTTATTAAAGAATGACGATTTTAATGAATTCTTGTCATTTCAAATTTCTCTGGTGCATGAAGTACCATAGGGAATTGTTCTACTTTTACAGAACTACTATCCAAACCAAATCCTTTTTCTTCAGACAAACTCAGTTTTTTGAGGATAAAATAGCTGTTCATTACTATTTTTTCGAAGAAAGTTAGATCACTGTCATTAGAGAGGAATTTCTCAGAAAGAACGAATTTGAAATCACCAACAATATTGTTTTTATTCAAGGATTCATAACGGCTCGTAATATCAACTTCACCATTTTGAACCATATCCTTGATTACTTCTTTGAACATTAGGTTGATTTTAGTAGGTTCCCTAAAGCCCAAATTGAAATCAACTCTGTATAAATCATCCTTAACGATTTCGCTTACCCTATATTCTCTTTTATAAGGTTCATTAAGAACATTTACATGCACAAACCAATACATGTCAGCTCGCTTCGGTCTTTTTTGCAAAATGGAATACATCACTTTTTCTTCAATTTCGTCTGTTCGCGTGGAATTGGTCATGTATATCAAATGCGTTGCATATTTTGGAATAGATAAATCAATACTTAACTCAGCAAGTACTTTTTTATAGCTATCTATTTTGACAATTTTAGTATATGCTTTGCTAATTTTCTTAGCCATAAACCAAACAGTCATAATACCTATCAAGACACACGCAATCATTAAAGTTACATAACCGCCATGAGGGAATTTGTCCAAATTGGCAATCAGGAAACTAATCTCAATGCCTAAATATAATGTGATTATGGCACCAATAATGACCCATGAAATCCTTTTCATGATCAAATAATAATTCAAAAGAATAGTGGTCATAATCATGCAAAGTACTATTGCCAAACCATAGGCAGCTTCCATGTTTCCTGATTCTTCAAAGTGAAGTACAATCCCAACGCAGCCAATAAACAATAGCCAATTTATGGATGGAATATACAATTGACCTTTCAAATCGGTTGGATATTTAATCTTGACTTTTGGCCAAAAGTTCAATCTCATGGCTTCATTTATTAACGTAAACGAACCACTAATTAACGCTTGAGAGGCTATAACGGCAGCCATTGTTGCTATTACAATTCCAATAGGTTGAAACCAACTTTCCATCATTAAATAAAAGGGATTGGCATTTTTCCCTCCTAAATTCATCAAAGTATCTCCTTCGTGTTTTATTAAATAAGCACCTTGACCAAAGTAGTTTAGTACCAGAGTAGTTTTTACAAAAATCCAACTAATGCGAATGTTTTTTCTACCACAATGTCCCATATCTGAATATAGTGCTTCGGCACCTGTAGTACATAAAAATACGAAACCTAAAACATAAAATCCGTCAGGATGAATTTTTAATAAATGATACGCATAATAAGGATTTAGTGCATGGAAGACTTCAAGGTTAGAGCCAATTTGGATGACACCAAGAATACCAAGCATGCTGAACCAAACAAGCATCATTGGCGCAAAAAATTTACCTACTAATTTGGTTCCAAATTGTTGTATAGTAAACAAGACAAAAAGAATTCCAATTACAATTGGAACGGTATTAATATTTGGGTAAAAGGTTCTGATTCCTTCTACAGCAGAGGCTACAGAAATGGGTGGCGTAATAATTCCATCGGCCAAAAGTGCGCTTCCTCCAATGATTGCAGGAACAATCAGCCATTGAATTTTAGTTCTTTTGACCAAGGCATACAAAGCAAAAATCCCACCCTCACCATGGTTGTCAGCACTTAATGTGATGATTACATATTTTATGGTAGTTTGTAGCGTGAGTGTCCAAAAGATACAAGACAATCCACCTAAAATAATATCTTTGTTTATAACATGATTTAATCCAATTATGGCTTTCATTACATATAAAGGAGAAGTTCCTATATCGCCATAAATAATTCCTAAAGTAATAAGTAATCCTGCAACACTAAGTTTGCTATGAAGTTGATGATTATGAGCAGTCATAAAAAGTTGATAAAAAACGGATACAAATGTACTACATTTTAAAATCAATTTCTTTTTTAATGGTTTAATTTTTTGGTATTAAAAATAAAAAAAGCACCACATTTCTGCAGTACTTTTTTTTACAAACAACTAAACTTATTTAACCTAACTTCTTCTATTCCCTCTTGAATTTCCTTCACTTCTTTGAGAATTTCCTCTTTGTTGTGAAAACTCTCTCGGACTTGAATTTCTTTGAGATTCCTGAACTCTAGGATTTCCGTAGCTTCCTAGGCTTGATTCGCTTCTTGAACCATTTTGTGTTGCCACACTTCTGGAAGATTCTTGGCTTCTTTGATTTCCGTATGTTCTAGGTAATTCTGAAACTGTGTTACTTCCATATGCGCTAGGCGATTCAGTAGTTCTTTGATTCCCATAACTTCTAGTACTTGATTCACTTCTTGGATTATTTTGAGTAGTTACATTTCTTGGCGATTCTTGACCTCTATCATTTCCATAACTTCTAGTACTAGATTCACTTCTCGGATTATTTGGAGTAGTTATATTTCTTGGCGATTCTTGGATTGTTTGATATCCATAACTTATAGTACTTGATTCGCTTCTTGAACTGTTTTGAGTTGCTGCAATTCGTGGAGAATCTGTGGCATTTAAATTATTTCTTGTTCCATTAGTTTCAATTTGATTTCTTGTACTTATGTTTTGCGTTCTTCTATTATTATCCAATTCATATCGGTTGACATAACCAGTATTTCTATTTGAAAAAGAAAGATTTGGATATTGTGTTTCGTAGTAGTTTCCTCTTCTTCCATTATAGTAATTGTTGTAAGCAACATCACATCTTCTGTAATCCACATAATTATAATGATGATTAAAGTTGATATAAGTTCCTATGTGATTGTGATAAGTATATATAGGGAACGGTGACCAGGCAACATAAAAGCTTGGATAGTATCCCCAATACCATGAAGAATAATAAGGACGATAGTTACCAACCCAGAATGAAGTATATATTACAGGTGTGTAAGCATATACCGGTTCATAAATATAATTGTTACCATACATATAAACATCTCCTACAACTTGTACTTGAACCCTATTATATCTGTCTCTTTCTACTTCAACAGTAGCAATATCCTGATAATTATCACGACCAAGAACGGACTGGATAATAATCAGATGGACATTCCCTTCCACTGTTTCAATAACACGTAAATAATCAACCCGGTTATCTCCATTTAAATCCAAATTTGAAATTTGAGCATTTGGGTCGTTCAATCTACTTTCAAAATCTGATAAATCGCGGGAATCACCAAAGATTGAAGCAACGGCACGCAAATCCAGATTGTCGCTAATATCTGAATTGTTTGCTGTAACCGTAGTCCTGTCCTGGGCAAAAACACTTGACAGACTCCAAAAAGACATCATTGCCAAGGATAAAATTTTTGTTTTCATAATTATTAGTATTTAGTTTTTGGATAATTTTTTTTTGTACGTCCAATTATTATGCCATATCTCTTTTTTCCAATTCTTAACTTAGTTAAAGTTCTATATTGGCTTTAAATCAGATTATTCCAATGAAAGATTAGAGTTTCGGTCTATAGGATAGAATTCGAAATCCTGCATTTGTTTAAAAAGTAAGGAAGAAAAAAATACCGCAAATTCGCAAATTATTAATTGTTATTTAATTTGCGAATTTGCGGTTATAACTTATTTGGGTTGAATAGATATTATTTACCAAGTTTTTTGTCGCGATATTGCTGCAATAACTTTCGGTTGAAGTTTTCTTCTGCTTTTTTGAGTTTCAGAATTTTTAAAGGTGAAATGACTCCTTTTAAACTGGCCACAAATTTCTTTTTCAACTGATATAATTCGTCTTCGCTACTTTCCATTTGAGCCAACATGGTTGACGCATCTTTTTCAGATAGATTGTCAAACGAATCATCATCTATTCTGTTTAAATACCCTTTTAGCTTTTGTTTTTTAATTTCCTGTTGCTTGTCTTCAAAGGCATTGAATAAAGGCCAAAACTTGGCAGCTTCATCCGGAGTCAATGACAATTCATCAGTTATGAAGGCCACTTTTAGAGCTTTAATCTGCTCTTTCTTTTTGCGTAAAAACGGTCCGTCTTGGGCAAAAGCATTCAACGAAATGAAAGCTATAAGAAGTGGAAATATTTTTGAGATTTTCATAGTATTAGTCTGTTATGTATTGTTCTAAATTTGAGTTTGAGTTTAAAGCGTCTTCGATAGCTGCATCATCGACATTGAATTCCAGTTTCATTTTATCTAAATCTTCTTGTTGTAATAAATTTACAATTTCCTCTTCAGAAATGTTTGATTGATACGCAATATAATTTTCCAAAGTAGCAGAATCAATTTCTTCTTGTTGGTTTGAATATTTAGTATATATCGGAACAGACAGCATCAGAATAAGAATGGCTACCGCAGCATAATACCAAGTTTTTTTGGAACTAAAAATCGAAATAACTTTCCGTTCTTGCTCTGGTAATTGTGCTAAAACTTTCTCTGAGAATGTATCAAAATAGCCATCAGGTGTTGTAAATCCTGAGGTTATTTTAGGCTCATTATCTAGTTTGAAATCTTTCATAGGCGTTTGACAAAAGTAATATTAAATGGTTTAATTGTTTTTTACAAAATCTTCAATTTTCTTTACAGCATGATGATACGATGCTTTTAGTGCACCCACAGATGTTCCGAGAATTTCTGACAGTTCTTCATATTTTAGTTCTTCATAATATTTCATTTTAAAAACCAATTGTTGTTTTTCAGGTAATAAGGCAACAGCTTTTTGCAGCTTAATTTGAATTTCATTACCATCAAAATAAGTATCTGCTTTTAGGTTATCTACAATTTTGGTTTGCATGGCTTCGCTGGTGGTGCCGTTGCGTTTGGATTTTTTATTGATGAATGTAATGGCTTCATTTGTTGCTATCCGATACATCCAAGAAAATAATTTGCTTTCCCCTTTGAAATCCTTTAAATACTGAAAGACTTTGATGAATGTATTTTGCAAAACATCATCAGCATCATCGTGATTTAAAACAATATTTCGAATATGATTATACAACGGTCGTTGATAATCCCGCAAGAGCTTTTGAAACGCAACATTCTGCGTTTTCGGATTTAATAATTCCTGAATAAAATCCTTTTCGTCTTGCAAAGTGAAAATTTAGCTAATTGGAATAAAGATAGCAGAAAAGGTTTAATCTACTGCAAGATTAAGGTGTTTCCATTGGAGTAGTGTTTGTTTCCGGAGTTGCAACAGTAGGATTTACCGGAGCAACAATAGGTTTTGGCAACTCAATCGCTTTTGGAAAAACCGGAATATAAATTTCCGTAATCCATTTAGAAGGTTGTTTGATATCGTCAATGGTTTTGACATAAACTTCAGTATAACTTCCTGCGAAGTTTTCTTTTAAACCATTATCAGTTATGTATTTTTTAGCTTTTGCCCAAGCTTCTTTGCTATGTGAACAATCACCGTTCAAAGTAGTTTTTAAACAGGTAAAAGCAATGATTTCTCCAGAAGCCACATCGCTTCCATCAGTAATCGAAATTTGCTGTCTAACCGGAATGCAAATAGAAATAGTTGCAAAATCATTGGCTACATGATATTTATCGTAGCTAACAAATGGTTTTCCTGCCATGGGAATTTTGTTCTTATTGAAAAAGTGAACCATTCGCGCCATTAGGATTTTGGTATTTTTACCTACGTTTTTAATATGACAGGAAACAGTTTGTTTCAAACAAAAACCAGACGGTCGTTGCACAATGCCATTTACTTTAATGGAATAGGTTTTCATTTCGTAGTGCAATGTTTTATCAAGATTGCGTAGGCTTTTTTCATATACATCTCCCAAAATCGAGCTTACACCACCCTTAAAAAAGGTTGTGATTTTAGTCATAATATTCATTTTACCTTTACTATAAACGGTTACTTTGGTACCGCCAATCGTATCTTTAAATTTCCATGAAATAGTGGCTGTTGTTCCGTTGTAGTTGACTTTTTGGGAAAGACTTTCGTTTTCTTTTACAAATACCGTTTTAATATCCCCATCATCGGAACCATTTTCAAAAGAAAATTTTGCTCCGGCTCCAATTGTTTTTGCGTCATAATTGAATTTGATATTCGAGTCTTTTTGCATCCAGGAACCAAAAGTTTCCCAATTTTTATAATCATTAACATAATCAAAAACGGTACTTCTTGGCGTTTTGATGATGCGGCTTTTAGTAACCTCAAAATCGCCTTTTTGTGTGGCCACATAAACCGTAATTCCAACTAGCGCTAAAAGGATAAGCAAGAAGATATATTTTAAAATTCTCATGAAACTAAGTTTGTAAAGTGTCACAAAGTTATGAATTTTATAGTACTAATATTGATTATATTTGCTAGCATTCAAATTTAAATTGATGAAAACAAAAAGTGAACTTCGTGGAATTTTATTCAGGCATTTAGACGGGATTGTAACTATTCCGGCTGCGTATTCTTTGCAAAAAAAAGGTGTTTTAGAGTATATACTGCAACAGCAAAAAGTGTCACTTCAGGAGCTTAATGCCAAGTTTAATGCTAACGAAGGTTATCTTAATGCAGCTCTTCGTGTTTTGGCTTCTCAAGGTTGGCTTTTTCAATATATTGACAATCAAAATGATGAAGTAACTTTTGCTGTCAATGATAAAAGTGAAACAGCTTTTTCATTGATTCCTCTTTATGCAACTGTTTTTAATTTGATGCAGTTTTCAGAGCATTTCCATCCGCGAAAATTTGAAGTAGAACCCTTTGAAATACTAAATGAGTTGTTTTCGAAATACAAAGCAAACTTTGGAATTCAGTTTTCTGATGATGCCAATATAAGAGCCATTCAAGAGCAGGTTTTATATCATATCGAAGGTGTTTTAGTTGGGCCAACAATTGTAATGTTTGGTATGACCGGTATGTTTCATAAGTATTTTATGGAAACGTCTTTTCGTCCGGAAGAGTTTCACAAGAACCCGGAATGCTTCAAAGAAATACTCGATTTCCTGACACATTTAGATTGGTTTACCAAAAAAAATGACAATTACCAATTTACCGAAACAGGCTTGTTTTATGCCAAAAGAGCCGCTGCTTATGGCGTTACGGTTTCTTATATTCCGACGCTTAGAAAGATGGATGACTTGCTTTTTGGCAACCCTTCCATACTCAGAAATATTGGTGAACATGAAGAAGAATTGCATGTCGATAGGAAAATGAATGTTTGGGGAAGCGGTGGCGCGCATGCCGAATATTTCAAAATTGTAGACCAAATAATAATTGAACTATTCAACCGACCAATAACAGAACAGCCAATTGGAATTCTAGATATGGGTTGTGGTAATGGTGCTTTCTTGGAGCATATGTTTGATGTAATTGAACGCCAAACCGCCAGAGGCAGAATGCTAGATGAACATCCGATGTTTTTAGTTGGTGTCGATTATAACGAAGCCGCAATAAAAGTGACTCGAGCTAATTTAATTAAAGCCGATATTTGGGCCAAAGTAATTTGGGGCGATATTGGAAGGCCACAATTATTATCCGAAACACTGCAAGAAGATTACAAAATCGATTTGAAAGAATTGCTGAATGTGAGAACCTTTTTAGATCACAACCGAATTTGGGAAACACCAACGGTGAAAACCCCAAACAGAATAAGTACTTCAACCGGAGCTTTTGTTCATCGCGGAAAAAGAATCAGCAATGCAGAAGTGGAAGATAACTTATTGGAACACTTAAAAAAATGGTCGCCGTTTGTAGATAAATTTGGTTTGCTGTTGATAGAACTCCACACTATTGCTCCCGAATTAACCGCCAATAATCTAGGAAGAACGGCAGCCACAGCCTATGATGCCACGCATGGTTTTTCTGATCAGTATATTGTAGAGATTGATGTGTTGCACAAAATTGCCGCTGAAGCCGGACTGTTTTCAGACGCCAATGTATTTACGAAATTCCCAAATTCCGATTTAGCAACGGTAAGCGTGAATCTTTTAAAAGGTAGATAAGCTTCTGATTTATAGCATCGTCACTTCGAGTGTCCGCTGCGGCAGATGTATCGAGATGAATCTTAATGCTTTATCGATACCTTAATAACAAAAAGCAACGCGATAAAAATCAGGAAAGCAATTAGTATTTTATAACTTCCTTTATACACTTTTTGGTGGAGTGCTTTGTCTTTCCCGTAGGCGAAATAAGCAGCGATTATAAAACAAACAAAAAAGATAGCGGCGAAAGTCCATTGACCAGTTGTGAACATTTATTTCAAATTTTCAACAAATTTACTCAAATGTTTCGGAAAGTTGTAATTTGCATCAACAATAAATTTAGTTAAAAACGGTTCATTATTTCAAATGCTGAAACAATAAAGTTTACGCTAAATGCAAACTACATAGAAGCATAGAAAATTGATTATCATAGACCAATTCTTGGTTCACATATGATCATGTTAAACTTTGAAAAGTGAAACGTCTTAAATTTAATTTATATATCTATGTTTCTATGTGGTTGAATTAATCATTAAAAAGTACAAAATGCAAAAACAAATCAACGCAGTAAAAGAATTTCACACGGCTTTTGGTCTTGGTGTAAGTCACGAAATGAAAGGGGATTTAGGAGAACAAAAAAATATGTTGCGCTTCAATCTGATGAAAGAAGAAAACGAAGAATATCTGGAAGCGGTTCAGAATAATGATTTGATAGAAATCGCAGATGCGCTTGGTGATATGTTATATATTCTTTGTGGAACGATTTTAGAACACGGACTACAACACAAAATAGAAGAAGTGTTTGACGAAATACAACGCTCTAATATGAGTAAGCTAGACCACGATGGAAAACCGATTTACCGCGAAGACGGTAAAGTACTTAAAGGACCAAATTATTTTAAACCAAGTTTTGAGGAGATACTGAGATAGTTTTTAGTCTCGGTCTCAGTTGGCATTAGCGTTTCGCGGCTTTGGGAGGTTGCGAACTTCGTAACCGAGATTTTTCTGCTAAGATAAAATTTCTTGCGAAACGTAAACGTGAACTTACCACAAAATTCGCAATTGCGAGAAACGGCTGTTGGTGGCAGTTTTTTATTGTATTGCTTTAATAAATTTTATCATTTCGCCCATTTTACCTACTGTAATCCTTGTCCATTTACCTTGCTCTTCATATATTCTTCCCCCTTGAATATTATTGTTTTCTAATTGCTTGAAATAGTCCTTGTTGTATTTTGCAAGTGAAAAATAGATAAAATTTGTATTAGAAGAAATGCACTCACAATTTAATTTTTTGAGTTCGCTGATAGTATATTGTCTTACATTTTCATTTAGCAAGTAGCAATTTGAAACAAATTTATCATCTTTCAACGAAGCTATAGCAGCAAGTTTTGATAATACACTAACGCTATTATTTGTATTGGATTGCAAATTTGCCAAATTATCAATTATTGTTTTGTTCGCAATTGCATACCCAATCCTTGCTCCAGCCAAACCATATATTTTGGAAAATGTTTTGACGATAATAATATTTTTGTGGTCATTTACGAGATTGCTAAGGGATTGCTGTTTAGTAAATTCCAAATATGCCTCATCAATTAATACAATTGTATTTGGTGAAATCTTGGTTACAAATTCTACCAATGCTTCTCTTTCAGAAATTGTTCCTGTTGGGTTGTTAGGATTACAGATATAAACAAGTTTTGTATCTTGGTTTACAACTTCCAACATAGCTTGCAAATTAATTTTCTTGTCGCTTGTAAGAGGTACTTTATTTTTCGTTAAACTTAAATTATCTAATGTAACTGTCCAATAATCATAGCTTGGGTCTGCGATTACATAATTTCCTTTGTCTAGTGATACAAATTTTGCAACCAAATCTAAAATTTCAGTTGAACCAGCTCCCAACAATATGTTTTCGTCTTTAACACTATTTCTTTTTGCAAGGTCAGAAATCAGTTGTGTCGCAACATCCCAATTATATCGGTTACTAATATTCGCATTGTCTACAAATGCTTTCCTTGCTAATGGAGATGGACCATAGGGGTTTTCATTTGAGCGTAAAAAAATTAAGTTAGTATCATTCTCAAAACTATTATTTAAATTTTCTGATACAAAAGGAGAAGCAAATGAACTGAAGTTTGTAAGTCCAATACCAGCTACTCCAATTCCAATTTTTTTCAGCCAAAGCCTTCTGTTTGTTTCCATATTTTCTTTTTCTTTAACTAGTCTTTAAAAAAAATAGTTTGTTACAACCACGGAGTGTTAAAATTGCCACCAACTAGATGATTTGAGAAACTATTGTTCTTTTGAATCCTCATGATACCGCAGTATGTGACGTCTCAGAAACCCGCCAAACATTAAAAAGACGATACCAATCACTAGTCTGAAAGGATATAACGACGAAGCTGGCTGAGTAAGTGCTATAATAAGTAAAACTAAATTGGCTAAAGTGATAACGGATAAAAGAATCAAAACTACTTTTCTCATAAGGAGTGGGTTATAGGATTGTTAAAGATAATGCTATTTTTTATTCTATAGTAACTCATATTCCACTTTATTGCCATCTAAATCGTTGACTTTTATAAAGTTAAGCCTTTCAAGAAGCCTGATTGCTCCGGAGTTATCTTGGCTAGTTATAGCCCAAATGCGTTTCAATCCAATAGTATTTATGCCAAAGTCAATGGCTAATAACATGGCTGAGGTCATAAAACCTTTTCCCTGAAATTGCTTTAATAGAATACAACCAAGTTCACCTTCTCCTTTGTCCAGTCCGCGATAATAACTACAAGTACCAACAATTTTATTGGTTGTATTGTCTGCAATTCCCCAATGAATGGAGTTCCCGGCTCTATAATCATTATTAATTTTGGATTGCATTGTTGCAGCTTCTTCCAATGTTTTAGCCTGAACGCCATCATAAAAAGAAATTTCAATGAGTTCGCCAAGGTCGGAAGCTACAATTTCACGCAATATTATTTTGTCGTCGGCAATAGTAGGGAAGTTGTCGTAGGGTGGAAGTCTCATTTTTTATTTTGAGGTTATACTGAGTTTTGATTGCAAATCCGCAGGATTTTCCAGAGAAGCGCAAGCATCGCAGTTGCTACAAACTGCTGTTAGCCAACGTGCTTCTTTTCAATAGGTTTGAATTAGCACATCGGTTGGAATATTCAATCTCTCGTGAAGTTGACGAATCATTTCTAATGAAAGTTTTCTTTTTCGGTTTAAGATTTCACTTGCGCGACTTTTCAATCCAACAATGTTCGCCAAATCATTTTGATTATAACCCATTTGTTCCATTCTGAATTTGATTGCTTCGATTGGATCTGGTAAACCAATTGGAAAATGTTCGTTTTCATATTGATCGATAAGAATTCCCAATACTTCAAGTTCATCGCCTTCTGCTGAACCGAGTTTTGCATCAAAGATTGTTTCCAATCTTTCCAAAGCTTGATTATAATCTTTTTCAGTTTTTATAGGTTTAATTTCCATAGCTTTTAAATTTCATTAGCGTTAATCTTATCATACTCTGCGTGCGTTCCAATAAATCGAATCCAAATCATTTGATAATTATAATTTATCCTTACAATCAATCTGTAATTATTTCCTTTGATATTAAAAATAATGCGATTATCATTTAAAATACTTGCGCTTGGATATTCTTTTTTTACTTCGTTTGGATTTTTCCATTCAGCGTTGCTGGTTTCCTGAAACCAGGATTTCAGTTGTTGCTCTGAATCTGCATGAACTTCCCAAAAATCGCGCAATATCTTTTTCGAAATTATTCTCAATGTTTAATTTTTTTTCAAAGATAATTAAAAGTTCCCAATACGGGAAATATTTGTAGAGTTTTTTTTTGCGCAAAATTGTAGCGTCCTGAAATAGGTTGACATTTTTTTAGTTTGTTTTCAATTCAAATTTAGATAAATAATTTCTTTATTCCTACGATAAGATTTATAAGGCATGTCGGCATTTAAATGCACGCTAATGGGCGTTCTTCCATTT
>NZ_JANMXZ010000054.1:0-15384 GCF_031381455.1 Flavobacterium sp.
CCGTGCTCTTTCAATTGCTTTGGAAACAAATGCTGACGGGCAATTTCTATTTTTTCCTCAATCGTATAACCTGACATTCTGATAACTTCCATTCTGTCTTTCAAAGCGGGTTGTATTGTTGCCATATTGTTGGATGTTGCAATAAACATCACCTTGGACAAATCATAACCCATTTCGAGGAAATTATCGTAGAAATCATTGTTCTGTTCCGGATCTAAAACTTCAAGCAATGCCGATGATGGATCGCCTTGATGCGAATTTGATAATTTATCAATTTCATCTAAAACAAAAACTGGGTTGGAGGTTCCTGCTTTTTTCAAACTTTGAATAATTCTTCCTGGCATAGCGCCTATATAGGTTTTTCGGTGTCCGCGTATTTCAGCCTCGTCGCGTAAACCACCAAGCGAAATTCGAACATATTCTCTTCCCAATGCTTCTGCGATTGATTTTCCGATAGAAGTTTTTCCAACTCCCGGAGGTCCTGTTAAACAGATTATTGGCGACTTCATATCATTTCGCAATTTCAATACAGCCAAATGTTCTATGATTCTTTTCTTAACATCATCCAAACCAAAATGGTCGCGGTCAATAATTTTTTGAGCTCTTTTCAAATCAAAATTATCTTTGGAATAATGATTCCAAGGCAATTCTAAAAACAACTCTAAATAGTTTCTTTGTATACCAAAATCGGGAGCTTGTGGATTCATCCGTTGCATTTTGGAAATTTCTTTCTCAAAATGTTTTGAAGTTTTAGCATCCCAAGTTTTGGTTTTGGCTTTTAGACGCATTTCTTCAATTTCCTGCTCATTTGAAACGCCACCAAGTTCTTCTTGTATGGTTTTCATTTGTTGGTGCAGAAAATATTCACGTTGTTGTTGGTCTAAATCGAAACGAACTTTAGATTGAATGTCGTTTTTCAATTCCAGTTTTTGCAACTCCACGTTCATGTAACGCAATGTTTCTAAAGCTCTTTCTTTTAAAGCGTTAGTCATCAATAAATCTTGCTTTTCTTTAACCGTAAGATTCATATTAGAGGAAACAAAATTGACTAAGAACGATTGACTTTCTATATTTTTTATAGCAAACGTAGCTTCGGTCGGAATGTTTGGACTTTCCTTTATGATTTCAATCGCTAATTCTCTTGTGGAATCAATTATCGCTTGGAATTCGGTATCGTGTTTGCCTGGTCGTTTTTCTTCCACTTCTTTTATCGTAGCTTTCAAATACGGTTTTTCAGATGTAACGGCATCAATGGCAAAACGTTTTTTTCCTTGCAGAATCACGGTAATATTTCCGTCAGGCATTTTTAAAACACGAAGAATTTGCGCTACAGTTCCAACGGTGTAAATATCATTTTTGGTTGGATCTTCGTCTTCTTCATTTTTTTGGGCGACAACACCAATGATTTTATTTCCGGCATTGGCATCGTTTATAAGTTTGATAGATTTATCTCTTCCAGCTGAAATTGGAATTACAACTCCCGGAAAAAGAACGGTATTTCGCAAAGGTAAAATAGGCAAAGAAGTGGGTAATTCTTCGTTATTCATTTCTTCTTCGTCTTCGGGTGTTAAAAGCGGAATTAAATCGGTTTCGGTATCGAATTCTTGTAGTGACAGATTGTCAAAAGATATGATATTACGGTTTGACATGGTGTGTATTTAAGTCAATATGACATTAGAAATTATTCAATGCTATACAAATGTAGGACATCTTTTCAATTTGATAAATTAAAATCGATGTATAACAGATGATTTTGGGTAAAATCGATATATGAACTGATATTATCGATTAGTGCTGTATTTAGTCAAGTATTATGCCACAAAAAATCTGTCTCATCATAAGAACGAGACAGATTTTTTTAATTTTTTTTTGATTATTTAATTTATAATATAAGATTCCAATTCACTTGTTGTCGTTTGTGATCCCGTATCATCTGTAGAAACAGTAACAGATTTTATTGGTCCAATATTTTTAGAGAACCAATATTCGGTTACTACATTGTTGGCTGGCGCACCCATAACGGTAACAACTTGGGTTATTTTCGACTTGATTACATTAGTATAGCTGACCCCGTTTACTGTAACAGAAACGTCTCTCTCAAGAATTTGTCCAGTATAAGTTGTAGCTTGTGTTGTGGATGGTAAACCTGTAAAAGTCGCGGTTTGTGTAAAACTGCCTGACCAGGTTTGGCCGGCGTTTAAGTAATCTTTCAATAGTAACATTTGGTATCCTGTTAGATTCCCTGTAATTCCCAATCCCGTGTCGAAAGTAAAGTCTTCAATCTTAAGATAGTAGTCTCCTGTATTTTTTCTCAAGCGAGCTACCACTCCTGCAGAAGTTCCTCCACTTGAAGCTCCAAATAATTGATCAAACGTATAATAAGTATTACCGCCAATGCTGTTAATAGAAATCATTTTCATAGGCTCTTGAACCACACCATCATTTTTGAACACCCATTGATTGTTTAAAGCTGTTGGCCAATAGTCTCCCGTTGAAGTTCCACCGCCTCCGCCTCCATCACCACCGCCTCCGCCATCAGTGCCTCCGTCGCCTAAATCGATAGAGCTATCAATAGGTTCAACTTCACAAGATGTGAATGTGAAGGAAATAACAAGCAGAAAAATACCTGCGATAATTTTTATTTTGTTCATGATTAAAGTAAATTATTTTTCAAATATAATATTTTTGAATTTATGACAATACTTTTTTGGGAATTCTCAACAATAATAACAATCCAGCTAAGAAAAATACGCCCAAAAATACGATGGCAAATCTTGGGCTTCCCGTAATTTGGTCTATTAATCCATAGACCATCATTCCAATAACAATTCCAACTTTTTCGGCAACATCATAGAAACTGAAAAAAGAAGTGGTGTCTTCGGTTTTGGGTAAAAACTTAGAATAGGTTGACCTTCCTAAGGATTGAATTCCGCCCATTACTAATCCAACTAAAGAAGCCATAATGTAAAAGTCATTAGGTGTTGTAATGAAATAAGCAAAACCGCAAAGTAAAAGCCAAAAAGCATTTAAAAAAATCAACACATTTATATTTCCAAATTTAGCGGAAGCTCTTGAGGTTAAAAATGCTCCCAAAATAGCAATCAATTGGATTAAAAGAATACATGTTATTAATCCGATTTGGCTCTGCTCGGCGTCTTTCCATTGAATTTCCTGTGCTCCAAAATAAGTTGCGATAAGCATAACGGTTTGTACTGCCATACTAAAGACGAAGAAACTCAACAGATATCTTTTTAGCGGAATTTCGGATTGCAGTATTTTCCAAACTTTTTTCAATTCCCTAAAACCATTAAATATAACTAAAAAATTTACTTTCTCTTTATTGGAATTTCCTTTTGGTAGGTAAAAATAGGTGTATTTACTAAAGACAATCCACCAAACTCCAACCGTCATAAACGAATAACGCATTGCTTTCATTGAAGCTTCGCCTGGTGTTCCCGAGATATTAAAAAATGTTGGTTTCATTATCATCGCTAAGTTGATAATCAATAATAAAACACTACCAATATAACCTAACGAATATCCTTTGGCGCTGACTTTATCCTGTTGTTCTGGGAATGCAATATCGGGTAAATAGGAATTGTAAAAAACCAAACTTCCCCAAAAACCAATCAATCCAAAAAAGTAAAACGTTAGACCAAGTCCAATATTATTTAAATCAAACATATACAATCCAATGCATGATAAAGCGCCAATATAATTGAAGATCCGCATGAAAATCTTTTTGTTTCCCATATAATCGGCAATCCCGGAAAGCAATGGCGAAAATACTGCAACACAAAGAAAGGCTGCAGCCGTAACAAAACTTATCAGTGCCGAATTCTTAAAATTGTATCCAAAAAATTCTATATAAAGATTATGTCTATTTTCAAAAAGCTTATTATAAAAAATAGGAAAAACTGCCGAAGCAATTACCAAACTATAAACCGAATTTGCCCAATCATAGAAAGCCCAAGCGTTGAGTAATTTTGGATGACCTTTAGGAAGTATTGGCATAAAATGTCTTTTAAATAAAAAATCCCGGCTCGCTTGTGGAACGAGACGGAATTCAAATATACTCTTTTTTTAGAATTGGTATGTTATTTAAATGTTACACCAAACTTCAACGCCTCTGCTTTTGCTATAGGAACCAATTTCTTTAAATTGGCAATCCTTGTTTGGTCAGATGGATGCGTACTCATAAATTCCGGTGGTTTATTTCCTCCCGCAGCAGCGGACATTCTTGACCAGAAAACTACAGCTTCTTCTGGATTATATCCTGCAATTGCCATTAAAGTCAACCCAATTTGGTCGGCTTCTGTTTCGTGACTTCTGCTAAATGGTAACATTCCGCCAATTTGTGTTGTTGCTCCGTAAGCAGTCATCGCAAGTTGCTGCGTTTCCTGGCTTTTGCCTCCGGTAGCGGCGGCCACACCAACAGCACCAAGTTGCTGAAGCATTCCAGCACTCATTCTTTGTTGACCATGATTTGCCAAAGCGTGAGAAACTTCGTGACCCAGAACTGTTGCCAAACCGGCATCGTCTTTAGTGATAGGAAGAATTCCAGAATACACTACAATTTTGCCGCCTGGCATGCACCAGGCATTTATTTCTTTATTTTCAACTAGTTTATATTCCCATTGATAGTCTTTCAAATAGCCTTGATACCCATTTGCATTCAGCCACTTCTCGGCAGCGTTTTTGATTTTTGTCCCCACATTTACCACTTTATTAGCATCTGCAGTTCCTGAAATCACTTTGTTTTCCTTTAAGAATGTTCCATATTGAGCAAATGCAGATGGCAAGATTGTACTGTTTGGAACTAAAGCAAGAGTGTCTTTTCCAGTAAACGGATTTTTAGCACATGATACTATTAGTGCAATCACCAAGATGCCACAAAATAAAATTCTATTTTTCATAATGTTTCTATTTATTGAGTAACAAATTTATGAATTTTTTATGCGCCTATGATATGTAATTCTGTGAAATCTTTATATAATATCAATGTATTTTCTCCATTTAACTTTAGAGAATCCAATGAAATTTTCTCATTATCTACTTCAACTTTCTTCACTTTGAAAGGCAATGCTTTTAGATTAATCTTAAAATTGGAATAACCTGTTTCAAAACTTCCTTCTTTATGTTGCTGAATGATAAGCTCTTTCTCTTTTCCGTTTAAGGTAAAAGTTCGTAGCGAAAATCGTCCTTTGTTATAATCATAACCATCCTGAGCATCTTCGTAAACAGTAGATTTTTCTTTTCCTAATTTGTAATACACATCTAAAGTCAATTCGTCAAACTGCAATTCACCGACATATTGCTGCACCGGATATTTTGGAATTATAGCACCTTCTTTTATAAAAATTGGAATCTCGTCAAAAGCTGTTTTTACCCAAAGTTCTTTTTTACCTTCTACCAATTCGTTTGTCCAGTAGTTGTACCAATTCCCTTTTGGTAAATACATTCTTCTACCAAGTGCATTTGGCTCTAATATTGGGCAAACCAAAATCTGATTTCCAAAAATAAATTCGTCAGTTCTGTAATGTGTGTGGAAATCCTCCTGATCAAAATAAACCAACGGTTTTAACATTGGTGTTCCTTCGTTTACATATTGCCAAAACATGGTGTATAAATAAGGTAGCAATTGGTAACGCAATTCGACAAACTTTCGAGTGATATCAATTATTTCTTCGCCAAATGACCAAGGTTCCTGTTCACCATGATCTCCCGAAGAATGTGTTCTGCAAAATGGATGAAAAACGCCCAACTGAATCCAACGCGCATACAATTCACCCGAAGGTTGTTCTGCAAATCCACCAATATCGGAACCTGTGAATCCCATTCCAGACATTGACATTCGCTGCATTTGAATATTGGCAATCCATAAATGTTCCCAACTTGCGACATTATCGCCAGTCCAAGATGAAGTATAACGTTGCGCACCTGAATAAGCTGAACGCGTAATTATAAATGGTCGTTTCGGATACGAAAATCGCTTCACTCCTTCATAGGTTGCTCTTGCCATTTGTGTTCCGTAAATATTGTGTGCTTTTCGGTGACTACAAGGATTTCCATCGTAATCGTGACGCACATCATATGGGAATGTTTTTCCCGGTACATCCATAACAGCAGGTTCGTTCATATCATTCCAAACACCTTTTACACCTATTTCAGAAATCAATTCTTTGAATAATCCTGCCCACCATTCGCGAACTTCAGGATTTGTATAATCAGGGAAATTACATTCACCAGGCCAGACTTTTCCTTTCATAAAAGGTCCATCGGCACGTTTGCAGAAATAATCATTTTTCAATGCTTCCTGATAAACCCAATAATCTTTATCTATTTTGATTCCCGGATCAATGATAACAACGGTTTTGAAACCGTCTTTTGCTAATTCGGCAACCATTCTTTTTGGCTCTGGAAAATACTCTTTGCTCCATGTGAAGCAACGGAAACCCTCCATATAATCGATGTCTAAATATATAGCATCGCAAGGAATTTTAAGTTCTCTAAATTTGCTGGTAACTTCTTTGACTTTGCTCTCTGGATAATAACTCCATTTACATTGGTGATAACCTAAAGTCCACATTGGCGGTAATTCCGGTTTTCCTGTCAAATGGGTATACGTTGTTACTACATCGGCCATTTTTGGACCATATACAAAGTAGTAATTCATTTCGCCACCTTCTGCCCAAAAACTGGTAATATTTCTTCGTTCATGACAAAAGTCAAAAAACGTTCTGAAGGTATTGTCGAAGAAAACGCCGTATGCTTTGTTGTGATGTAATCCAATGTAAAACGGAACAACTTTGTATAATGGCTCTTGATCTTTATGAAAAGCATATTGGTCGGTTGCCCAATTTTCAACGCGTTTTCCTTTTAAATTTAAATGCGTCGGCTTATCGCCCATTCCGTAAAAACTTTCACCGTCTTTCGACATTTTACTCATTTTTACGATGTTTCCACCGTGTTCATAACTCTCTTCCCAATGAAACCCAATTTCGTCTTCCAAAATCGTAAATCCATCAATATCGTGAATCGAAATTTTTAGGTTTTTCTTACTGACCTTGCAAAATACTTTGCTTGTTTTTATTAGATAGAAAGTGCTCTCTTCTACAACTTCAAGCTGGTTGTAACCATGCGATTGTGTTTTGTCAATAGCGTATGAAAAGTCGTTGCTGAAATACCCTTTGGTAGTATAACGAAACCGAATTAAACTATCTCGGAGGATGGTAATTTTTAGGATTACATTGTTGTCAGTGTTGAAATAGATGCTGTCAACATCCTGATTAAAACTAACTATTTTGGAAGGTGTTTGATCGCCTTTATGTTCAAGTTCTTGATTGGTAATCATATTGATTTTTTAATGTAGTGTTGCCAAATTTACAAAGATGACAATGATTATTTAACACCTTAGTAAAGTAGTTTTTAACTACAACGTTTGCGGATTATCATAAACTATTTTATTTTTTAAACAATTAAGAAATTAAGACAGTTAAGTGTTCGTCATTAAGCTATTTTCTTAACGAAACTTAATCTCTTAATGGTTTAATATAGTTTTCTTGTTTCGGATTAATTTAATTTATAAACGGTAACTCCTAATGGTGGCAAGACTAATTCAGCTGAATAGTCTCTGTAATTCCATGGTGTCTTATCAATTTTGATTGGTTTGGTCATTACGACTCCGCTTCCACCATATTCGGTACTGTCAGAGTTAAAAATTTGTGTTAGTTTTCCTTTTGTTGGTAAACCAATTCTATAATTGTCTCTTACAACTGATGTAAAATTAGCCACTATAACCAAGTTTTCTTTTTCGTTATTTCCTTTACGTATATAACTCAAAACTGCATTTTCACTATCGGAATAATTTATCCATTCAAAACCATCTACATGGAATTGTTTTTCATACAAAGCCGAATTATTTTTATACAAGGCATTTAAATCGGTGATGCATTTTTTGATGCCATCGTGATATGCATATTGTAACAAATGCCAATCTAAACTTCCTTCAAAATTCCACTCCGAGCTTTGTCCAAATTCGGCACCTTGGAACAATAATTTACCACCAGGATGCGTAAACATATAACCATACAACAAACGTAAATTAGCAAATTTCTGCCATTCGTCTCCTGTCATTCTGCCGAGAATGGATTGCTTGCCATACACTACTTCATCATGCGATAGTGGCAGCATAAAATTCTCGGTAAACGCATACGTCATCGAGAACGTCAAATCATTTTGGTGGTATTTTCTGTAAACGCTTTCTTTTTTGAAATACTGCAGTGTATCGTGCATCCAACCCATCATCCATTTCATTCCGAAACCTAAACCGCCAATAAAAGTCGGTCGCGAAACCATAGGAAAACTGGTGCTTTCTTCGGCTATTGTCTGCGTATCTGGGAAATCAGCATAAACGGCTTCGTTGAAATCCTTTAGGAAACTAATCGTGTCTAAGTTTTCTCTTCCTCCGTAAATATTTGGTTCCCATTCGCCATCGTTTCTGGAATAATCTAAGTACAACATCGAAGCAACAGCATCTACACGTAAACCATCAGCATGATACTGATGTAACCAAAAAATAGCATTGCTAATTAAGAACGAACGCACTTCATTTCGTCCATAATTGAATACCAAACTCTTCCAATCCGGATGATATCCTTTTCTTCTGTCCGGATGTTCATATAAATTCGAGCCATCAAAAAATCCCAAACCATGAGCATCATCAGGAAAATGTGATGGAACCCAATCGAGGATAACTCCAATTCCGGCTTGGTGTAACTTATCTACCAAAACCATAAAATCCTGCGGTTTTCCAAAACGGGATGTTGGTGCAAAATAACCAACCAACTGATAACCCCAAGAAGGATCATAAGGATATTCCATGATTGGCATAAACTCGACATGCGTAAAACCGGTTTCCTTAACGTAATCAACCAATTGGTCGGCCAATTCAAGATATGTTAAAAAGTTACCTTTCTTATTTCTTCGCCACGAACCCAAATGCACTTCATACACCGAAAAAGGTTTATCCAAACCATTTTTGTCTTTACGGGTGTCCATCCATTTTTTGTCTTTCCACTTATAGTCTAAATCCCAAATGACAGAAGCTGTTTGTGGTGGATGTTCACAATACAAAGCAAACGGATCGGCTTTCTCCGTTATAATTCCGTTATTATTTGACTGGATTTTATATTTATAGGTTGTGCCTTTTTCAACTCCGGGAATAAATCCTTCCCAAATACCAGAACCATCCCAACGAACATTTAGTTGGTGCTCGCCTTGTATCCAATAGTTGAAATCGCCCACCACAGAAACCGAACGTGCCGACGGAGCCCAAACCGCAAAGTAAACGCCTTTGACACCGTTGACTTCGGTGAGATGCGCACCCATTTTTTCGTATAACCTAAAATGTTTTCCGGCTTTAAATAAATCGATATCAAAATCGGTAAAAAGCGAATGTACTTGTACTTGGTTCATTTTTTTGTTTTTATAAACCTGACAGGTTTTAGAAACCTGTCAGGTTTGCTTTATTTATATTTTCTAATCAATTCAAATCCTATCTAGCCCCGATTGGCAGGCTCGTTTTTTGGAACGAGACAGAAAGCGGGAATATGGCTTCCTGCAACTGCCCAAGCCTTTCGCTCCTGACTTCGACAAGCTCAGTCTGACATTAATATCCCATTATACTTTGAATTCCTCTTAACGGAATCACTGCCCAACGTGGTCTTGAGTTTAATTCATAGCCTAATTCATAAACAGCTTTTTCTATCAGGCAATATTTTAAAAGGAAATCGATTTCATGGTTGTAACCAATGTTCAGATTTCCGGCTTGTGCTTTTTCTACGTAGGTTTCCAAAAAGCAACCTACAAAATAATTAAATAAAACTTCGGCAGCATGAAAAAGCTGCTCCTGTTCGTATGGATATTTGTCTTTGTTGTTAAAAATCGTCGCATAAATAGCATAATGAAACGAGCGGAATAATCCGGCAACATCTTTCAATGGTGGTTGTTTAACCTTTCGGTCTCGGATTGTGCTTTCCGGTTCACCTTCAAAATCGAGTAAATAAAAATCATCGCCGTTGACCAAAATCTGTCCCAAATGATAATCGCCGTGAATTCGGATACGTTCTGATTTCATTTTTGTCCAATCGAAATCGACAAAATGTTTACGTACCAATTTCTTGTTTTCCATAAACTGATGCGCCAAATCAAGAGCTAAACCATCAAGTTTGTGCAAACTATTTTCAATAATATTCAATCGGTTTTGAAACTGATACAACATTCTGTTTTTCAACCAAACCGTGTAATCGCCGTTATACGTTGTTGGTGTAAAAGCTGTGTCGTGAATGTCTCCGCCAAGTGCAATATGCATTTCAGCTGTACGTTTGGCTAGTGTTTGCAGACGAAGAAACAAACTCAATCCAACCCAATCAATAATCTCTGGCGGAATCTCATTAATCTTCACGCGTTTGAATAAAGGAATGTCAGGTAGTTTGTCAATCTTGATTTTTTTGGTTTTCAAATTGCTAAAAACCCCGTCGATTTCTTCGAGCATAAACTTCCAGGCGTCACCTTGATTTGGAACCAATTCCTGCATTAAACCCAGTGTAATATTTCCTTCGGACAACGACAAATTAATACTTCCTGTATAGGCCGGAGAACTTTTGAAATGCATAGTTTCGGTAAGGAATCGACTGATTTCATAATCCGGATTGGTGCTGACATAAATGCGACGGAAAATCTTGAGTACAAAAGCATCGTTATAAATGATAGAAGTATTGCTTTGCTCAACGCCCATAAATTTGGACGACTTATACTCTTTATCTTCAAACACGGTTCCTTTGTGAAAAACCAGTTTTAATTCTGGATTATTTTTAGATTGCACAATATTATCAAACAATAATTTTCTGAAGTCTTCCTGATGCAAAGCATCAACTAAAAAACCTTGCTGATTGCCCATTTTTACTGGAGCGATGATAGTATTGGTATCCAATTCTTCTTCGGCCATAAACGCCAAAGGCATAAAATAGTGCTGATAAAACGCTTCCTTAAAATTCACTTCGAGCAATACGCCATAATAAACATTCTTCTTAGAAGTAATTTTAAAATGATCCACCACTTCGATATATTTCAAAGTACTTGCTTTTCCGCCATACCAACGTTTGTTGATGATATATTGTTCTAAAATATCGGAAGAAAATACTTTGATAAATTCATCGTCTTCAAAAGCATTTTTCCAATCGGCTTTAAAAACGAATGGTGTCGAAAAAGTATCTTGATTATCGTTTTCCATGATTAACATTTTTAAGCAGGTTTATTTTAAAATTTTAAATAAATGGAATGGCAATGCCGGATTTAATTCCACAAAATTCCATTCCTTGTCCCAAATATAACTATTGCCTGTAATCAATTCAACAACTTTAATCGGTTGTCCTGCTTGAATTCCCAATGCCTGCAACGGCAATTGAACCCAAGTTTGTTTGGCATAATATGGGTCGATACTGCAAATCATTAAAGTCTCATCCAACTTGTCATCGTCATATTTGTAATACGCCAAAACTTGATCGTTATCGGTAGCGCAAAACTGTATATTATTGGTTTGCTGCAACGATGGTTGCTCGTGTCGGATTCGGTTTAATCTGGAAATAACGGTGATTAATTTGTTCTGAACAGTCCAATCCCAGTTGAAGAATTCATATTTCTCAGAGTTGTGATATTCTTCTTTTCCCGGCATCGCTTCCGAAACCATGTATTCATAAACCGGTCCGTAAATTCCAATACTGGAACTCAAAGTAGCCGCCAAAAAGTATTTGTGCAGGTAAACACTTTCGTGTCCGCTTTGCAAAGCATACGGTAAAATATCGGGAGTATTCGGCCAGAAGTTTGGACGAAAAAATTCCTTTTGTTCGGTTTTGGTTAACTCTTCAACATATTCAATAAGTTCGGCTTTAGTATTTCGCCACGTAAAATAAGTATACGATTGTGTGAAACCTTGTTTCGCCAATTCATGCATAATCTTTGGACGTGTAAAAGCTTCCGCTAAAAACAAAACATCGGGATGTTTTTTCTTGATTTCGGCAATCAGCCAACCCCAAAAATAAAACGGTTTTGTATGTGGATTATCAACTCTAAAAACTTTAATATCGCATTCTTCTACCCAAAATAAAGCTACATCCAATAACTCTTTCCATAGGTTTTTCCAATCACCACTTTCAAAATAAATTGGTTGAATATCTTGGTATTTCTTTGGTGGATTTTCGGCATATTGTACCGTTCCGTCCGGACGCCATTTGAACCATTGCGGAAAATCTTTTACATAAGGATGATCTGGAGCAGCTTGCAAGGCATAATCCATTGCAACTTCAATTCCCAAAGATTTTGCGGCTTTGACTAATGATTTAAAATCAGCTAAAGTTCCCAATTCGGGATGTGTTGCTTTATGTCCACCCTTTTTAGAACCAATTCCCCAAGGCGAACCTACATCACCTTTTGCAGCGTTTGTAGCATTGTTTTTCCCTTTTCTATTTACTTCTCCTATGGGATGAATTGGTGGAAAATATAAAGTGTCAAAACCCATAGCCGAAACTCTTGGCAACAGTTTTTCACAATCTTTAAACGTTCCGTGTTTTCCTTTTTCTTGTGATGCCGAACGTGGAAAAAACTCATACCAAGTGCTGAATAAGGCTTTCTTTCTATCCACATAAACCTTAAGTTCTGCTGAAGCATTAGCTAAAGTTCGTGTTGGATACTGTCTGAAAATATGATGCAATTCCGGTGACAATGCTATGGCTATTGCTTTGTCATATTGCTTCGCGTCCTGAAATGCTTTTATGACTGAAGTCAAATAAGTCTTTTCGGCTGCCGAAACTTCTTTTAAAATAGCCTGGCAGTATTCGGCACCTTCCAGCAATTCTGATTTTACATGTTGATTATCTTCTATTTTTCGTTGAGTTCCATGTTGCCAATTCAGTGCATAATCAACCCAACCTTCTACTAAATAAGTATAAAAACCTTGTTTTTCGAATTTAAATTCGGCTCTCCATTCATCATTCCCTGTTTCGAACATTCTAACTTCCTGCCATTTTTTGGTCGATTCATGTTTGAATTTCACACTACAAGCAACAACATCGTGACCATCAGAAAAAACATTCGCTGTAACAACAACTTTTTGACCTACAATTCGTTTGATAAAAAAAGCTCCACCGTCAAGTTGTGGAGAAACATTTTCAATTATTATTCGGGTTTGGTTTTGCATTTTAATTGTAATTTTAGGAAGTTGTAATTTAGAAAAAAATATAATAAGTTATAAATCGCAGTATAATTTTATTGAAATGACAAAAAAAGGCAATATACCCAATCAATCATTGCAAATTCCGAAAGTAATTACGCGTACGGCTAAATTATTACAAGCGATTTCTCCAAAATTGGCAACACTGTTTGCAGCAAAACTATTTACAACGCCTCTAAAACACAGCATTCCGAAGCGTGAATTACATATGGAGCAAAATAGTAAGCAACAAAAACTATGGGTTCCTAAAATAAATAAAGAGATTAATGTGTATCACTATGGTGAAAGCAAATTCAAAGTGCTCTTAGTTCACGGTTGGTCAGGTAGAGGAACACAATTGGTTAAAATAGCGGAAGAGTTAATTCAAAAGGAATTTTCTACCATCAGTTTTGATGCTCCGGCACACGGAAAGTCGGAAAGCAAAACTACGCTAATGCCAGAATTTATTGCTTCCATTCTTGAAATCGAAAAACAGTTTGGACCATTTGAATATGCCATTGGACATTCACTTGGTGGCATGTCAATTTTAAATGCCATAAAAGATGGATTGCAAATTAAAAAAGCGGTGATTATTGGTAGTGGCGATTTAATTCAGAATATTTTGGATGATTTTGTTTCAAAATTAGAATTAAAACCAAAAACGGCTTCAATGATGAAAACCCATTTTGAGAAAAAATTTGGAGTAGCAATGGAAAGTTATTCTGCAAGCTTTGCAGCCAAATCGGTAGAAATTCCTGTTCTCATTATTCATGATGAACATGACGATGAAATATCGGTAAAAGCAGCTCACAACATTTATCGCAATTTAAAAAAAGGTGAAATTCTCATTACAGAGAAGTTGGGGCATCGAAAAATTTTAGGAGATAAAAAAGTGATTGAAAGTATGCTTAACTTTATTAAAAATTAAAATACTATGGAATTATTTAAAGAAAACCCAAACTGGGCAGAAAATCTAAAACCCTTGATTGCAAAATATAAAGGCAAACAACATCCTTTAGAGTATCAAAATACTTATCAGCTTTTGGTAATGGTTATTTTGTCGGCGCAAGATTCTGATGCCAATATCAACAAAATTGCTCCGGCATTATTTGAAGCTTATCCAAATATGGAAAGTCTGGCGGTTTCCAATATAGAAGCCTTAATTCCACACATCTCAAAGGTTAGGAATTTTGTAACAAAAGCAAGTTGGCTTATTGAAATTGCCCAAACCATTAAGGAAGACAAAAATATTCCACTAACGATGCAAGGATTAACCGCCTTGAAAGGAGTTGGAAGAAAGTCTACTAATGTCATTATGCGCGAGACTAAGCAACCAGCCGAAGGAATCATTGCCGATCTTCATGTAATAAGAGTAGCGCCCCGAATCGCAATTATTCCAGAAGCCAATGATGGAAACAAAGTAGAAAAATTATTAATGCAGGCTTTGCCAAAAGAAATTTGGGGTGAAATCGGTATGGCAATTTCTTTTTTAGGAAGAGAAACCTGTCGCCCAACAAATCCAAAGTGTCCTGAATGTCCAATAGAAACTGATTGTCAATATCCATTAAAAACTATTTAAATAGTTTGGCTTGCCCCCGTTAAAAAAAACGGGGTCGGGCTATATATATAAATCTGTTACTCTTGCTTATTGTTGCCCCTTTGTCGATTAAACTGCCAATCTTGCTTATAGTTATGCTTTCCCCTCCTTTGGAGGGGTGCCCAAAGGGCGTGGTGGCACTCCCCTAAAAACAAAAAACTCTATCGAAATAAATGAATAGGGTTTCTAAAAAAAGCCTGCCGGCAGGCAGGGCAGCGAACCAATCTCGTCCTTAGACGAGAGACTACGGTGCTCCTATAAAAAAATAACCCCAAGTTTTGGTTGGGGTTACTAAAAAAAGGCAGCGGATCGAGCCCGAAGGGCTACACGCTGCACCGCTTAAAAACACGAAAGCCTGTTTCAAAAGAAACAGGCTTTCTAAAAAAAGGCAGCGACATACTCTCCCACATAACTGCAGTACCATCTGCGCAGTCGGGCTTAACTTCTCTGTTCGGAATGGGAAGAGGTGAGCCCCGACGCAATAACCACCTTAAGAGGTTATAATTGCTTCAGCAACTAT
>NZ_JANMXZ010000003.1:0-55061 GCF_031381455.1 Flavobacterium sp.
GAACAAAATTACCGCTCAACCCGAAATATTGTTGAAGCTGCCAATACAATTATTGATCATAATAAAACGAAACTTGATAAAATTGTTTGGACAGCGAATGATTTTGGACCGAAAATAAAAATTCACCGAAGTTTGACTGATGCTGAAGAAGGACGTTTTGTAGCAAGCACGATTTTTGAGCAGAAGATGCAAAATCAATTGCATAATGGTTCTTTTGCCATATTATATCGTACCAATGCACAATCCCGTGCAATGGAAGATGCGTTAAGAAAACGTGATATTCCGTACAGAATTTATGGTGGATTATCATTTTATCAACGTAAGGAAATCAAGGATGTTTTGTGTTATTTGCGTTTGGTTATCAACCCAAAAGACGAAGAAGCATTAATTCGTGTGATTAATTATCCGGCTCGTGGAATCGGAGACACAACTATTGAAAAACTTACGGTTGCCGCCAATCATTATAAACGTTCCATTTTTGAAGTAATGGAAAACATCGATAAGATTGATTTGAAATTAAACTCGGGAACCAAGCAAAAGTTGGAAGATTTTGTGATGATGATTAAGAGTTTCCAAGTCATTAATGAACAGCAGGATGCATTTGTATTGACTGAACATGTTGCAAAGAAAACAGGCTTAATCCAAGAACTCAAAAAAGACGGAACGCCCGAAGGCATTGCTCGTATAGAGAATATCGAAACCTTAATGGGTGGTATCAAAGACTTTATTGAAGGGCAACGAGAAATTGATGGCGCGCGTGGTGCGTTATCCGAATTCATGGAAGATGTTGCACTCGCAACCGATTTAGACCGAGATACCGGTGATGACGACAGAGTAGCTTTAATGACGATTCACTTGGCAAAAGGATTGGAGTTTCCTTATGTTTTTGTGGTTGGAATGGAAGAAGATTTATTTCCGAGTGCGATGAGTTTAAATACAAGAAGTGAACTCGAAGAAGAGCGAAGATTGTTTTATGTTGCTTTAACCCGAGCCGAGCATCAGGCGTATTTGACCTATGCGCAATCGCGTTATCGTTGGGGAAAATTAACCGATGCAGAACCTTCTCGTTTTATTGAAGATATAAAAGATGAATATTTAGAATACATCAATCCGATGGATACAGGTTATCGTTACAAACCAACGATTGATTTAGATATTTTTGGTGATATTGATAAGTCCAGATTGCGTTTAGCCAAACCAACAGCTGGAACTCCACCAAAAAAGTATGGCGACGAACCTGTTTCATCTGCGAATATTCGTAAATTGAAACCAATTGGTAATGCACCAAGTAACACGAATTTGTTTGACAGCAACTTAACCATTGGAAATGTAGTCATTCATGAACGATTTGGAAAAGGCGAAGTCGTTAGTTTAGAAGGCGCTGGCGCAGATAAAAAAGCAGAAATTAAATTTGAAGTAGGTGGAATTAAGAAACTTTTACTTCGATTTGCAAAGTTGGATGTGATTGGTTAATAGAATAGAACAAAGAAAATAGAATAAAGAACATAGACTTTGTTTATTTAAATTAGCCCAATCTGTAAAATTAAATAGTCTTTCGTCTATTCTCTATATTCTTTAATCTATATTCTCTAATTATGGCCGAATTCATAAAAATATACGAAGACAAACCAAATGAAGCTGCTATCAAAAAGGTAGTTGATGTTTTAAAAAGTGGCGGTTTGGTAATTTATCCGACTGATACCGTTTATGGTTTGGGTTGCGACATCACCAATACCAAAGCCTTAGAACGTATTGCCAAAATTAAAGGCATTAAGTTGGAGAAAGCCAATTTCTCTTTTGTATGCAGCGATTTGAGTAATTTGTCCGATTATGTGAAGCAAATAGATACATCAACTTTTAAAATTCTAAAACGCGCATTACCTGGACCGTACACTTTCATTTTGCCTGGTAATAACGATTTACCAAAAGAATTCCGCAAAAAGAAAACCGTCGGTATTCGTGTGCCTGATAATGAAATTGCATTAGACATTGTTAGAATGTTAGGCAATCCCATTGTGTCAACATCCATCCACGATGAGGATGAGGTTTTAGAATATTCTACCGACCCGGAATTGATTTTTGAAAAATGGCAACACTTGGTTGACTTAGTCATTGATGGTGGTTACGGAGATAATGTTGGTTCTACGATTATTGATTTATCGGGTTACGAACCAGTAGTAATTCGTCAAGGAAAAGGAGATCCGGATATCTTTTAAGAAGAAAATAGAGAATAGAATAAAGAATATAGAAGCTCTTATTTAATAAAAAACGTCCCAATTTCTCGGGACGTTTTTGTCTATTATCTATATTCTATTTTCTTTTCTCTCAAAAACTATTTTTGTTGATTCTTCATTTCTTTTTCAATCATTTCGTAGAACTCATCAATTTTTGGTAAAACTACAATACGTGTTCTTCTGTTTTTTGCTCTATTGTCAGCAGAATTGTTATCCACTAACGGAATAAATTCGCTTCTTCCTGCTGCGATTAATTGAGAAGGTTTAACGCCTAACTCTTTTGTCAATACTCTAATAATTGCGGTCGAACGTTTTACACTCAAATCCCAGTTATCAAGTAATACGGCATTTCCTGTAAAAGGCACATTATCAGTATGACCTTCAACCATACATTCAAATGTTGGTCGACTATTAACAACTTTAGCAACTTTGCCTAATACTTCTTTTGCTCTGTCACTTACTACATAACTTCCGCTTTTGAAAAGCAATTTATCAGCAATAGAGATGAAAACAACACCTTTTTCTACATTGATTTCAATGTCTGGGTCAGAAATACCCACGGAGCTTTTTAAACTCGTAACCAAAGCCAAGGTAACACTGTCTTTTTTAGTTAAAGCATCTTGAAGACGTGAAATTTTTAAATCTTTTTCTTTTAAACTTTCCAATGATTTTTCCAGATTTTGCGCACCTTTTGTAGTTAAAACAGTCAAATCTTTAGAGTTGCTGATTAAATCTGAATTGTTTTGTTTTAAGTAATCGTTCTGTTTAGAAAGAGCCTCTTTTTCAGACAGACATAAGTTTAATTTAACTGTGGTCGAATTTAATAAATCTTGACATTCTTTGTTTTGTGCTTCGAGAGCAGCAATCTTTTTCTTTGTGCCACACGATGTTAGTGTAAGCATAACTAACGAAAGTGCAAAAATTACTTTTTTCATAGGATAATTTGATTTAATTTTAACAAAAGTACGGATTATTTTAGTTTGAAAGAGTGTAATTGAATGATAAACTCTTGTTAAAATTATCTTTCAAAAACGGTGCCGTTCTTTATGAAGTAGCTATATACAATGCTTTTGGAGTGATAATAATTTTCAGCTTGAGTTCCCTTTCTTTTTTTTAACGTTTTGTTTATCAGGCCATAAAAAGCAAAATGTGCTTTTATAATTGCCCAGCAATGAATAAATTTTCCTTTAAAAATAAATTGAATTCCAGCAATACCATCGAGTAGAATACGCACAAAAAGAATTGGAACCAACTTGTTTTCGGGTAAATTTTTAGTAAGCATCAGCAATGAGTTTCTGAAATTTAGGAAAGTCTTCTTCGGATTGCTTTCGTTTAAGGTTGCGCCACCAACGTGATATACTACAGACGCCGGAGTGTATTTGACTTTAAAGCCCAAATTAAAAGCGCGCCAGCACAAATCAATCTCTTCCTGATGCGCAAAGAAATCATCGTCAAAGCCATTTAACTTTCTATACAATTCTTTTCGGATAAAAAAACAAGCACCACTTGCCCAGAAGATTTCCAAATCATCATCGTATTGCCCATTGTCTTTTTCAATCGTTTCAAAAATTCGACCTTTGCAATAAGGATAACCATATTGATCGATGAAACCACCAGCTGCACCAGCGTATTCAAAGTATTCTTTGTTTTTATAATCTAAAATCTTTGGTTGTATTATTCCAATACTGGATTCTGAATCAAAAATATTCAGCATAGGAACAAGCCAGTTTTTAGCAACTTCAATATCGGAGTTTACAAGAGCATAGTATTCTTCTTCAACTTGTTGCAAAGCTAGATTATATCCTTTGGCAAAACCATAATTGCCATCATTTTGAATAATAGTAATCGTTGGGAATTTTTCTTTTATAACCGCAATCGAATTATCCGTTGAAGCATTATCAGCAACATAGATTTTCGCTTCATTAGAAAATGCCACCACTGAAGGCAAGAATTGCTCGAGCAATTTGGCTCCATTCCAGTTTAATACAACTACAGCTATTCTCTTGTCTATCATCTATTATCTGTTGGTCTCGTGTCTAAAATATGGCAGTTCTTCCAAAAAAATATACTTCTCATTCTCAAAGTCCATTTGACAAAAGTAATGATTTAGTCCGTTGGTTACCATAAGGTATTGCGCTTTCAATTTTAGGTTGTAGCGCGCAATTTGGTCAAAGGTTTCCTGCGTGATTTTCACTTCCGGTGCTTTGCATTCTATCAATAAAAATAGTTCGCCATTAGGATTAAAAACTACAGCGTCATAACGTTTGTTAATGTCATTGACTTTGATTAACTTCTCGACATTGATATACGATTTGGGATAATTTTTCTCTTGTAATAAAAATTGAACGGTATGTTGACGAACCCATTCTTCGGGAGTGAGAATGATAAACTTTTTCCTGATGTCATCAAAAATTGACACTTTATTTTCACTATTTTTGAAGCGAAAGTTATAGGAAGGAAAATTAAGTTGCTGCATTAAGCAAAGATATATTTTTTTAGAGAAAAGAATATAGAACATAGAAATTAGACAAACTGCCAAGTGCGACTGAACACTGAACACTAAATAATGGAAGAAGTAGTAAAAATAATTAACGACATCAAAGCAGGCAATATCAAACCTATCTATTTTCTTATGGGTGAAGAGCCTTATTATATTGACAGAATCACCGAATATTTGGAAGATAATCTTTTGACAGAAGATGAAAAAGGGTTTAACCAAATGGTGCTTTATGGTCGTGATACTACTATTGATGATATAGTGGCAAATGCAAAGCGTTATCCAATGATGGCAGAACGCCAAGTCGTAATTGTTAAAGAAGCACAAGAATTATCCAGAACGATTGATCAGTTGGAAAAGTATGCTGAAAATCCACAACCTACTACAGTTTTGGTTTTTGCTTATAAATACAAATCGCTCGACAAACGCAAGAGAATAACCAAAACACTCGAGAAGCACGGTTTGGTTTACGAAAGCAAAAAGATGTACGACAACAAAGTAGGCGAGTGGATTAAACGCGTTTTACAAGGCAAAGGTTATGGTATTGAACCCAAAGCTATGGCGATGCTCGTAGAATTTCTTGGAAATGATTTGAGTCGGATTGCTAATGAATTGACCAAACTGGAAATCATTTTGCCAAAAGGAAGTACCATTACGCCGCATCTTATAGAAGAAAATATAGGATTCAGTAAGGATTTCAATGTGTTTGAATTCAGAAAAGCCATTGGTGATAAAAACCAATTCAAAGCCTATCAGATTGCCAACTATTTTGCCCAAAACCAAAAGGATAATCCAATTGTTGTGACTAACGGATTAGTGTTTAGCTTTTTTTCTTCTTTGTTGCAATATCATGGTTTAAAAGATAAATCGTCAAGTAATGTTGCCAAAATATTAAGAGTAAGTCCTTATTTTGTTAATGATTATATCGCTGCAGCACATAATTATCCAATGAAAAAAGTAAGCGCCATTGTTGGAAAGCTCCGCGATATTGATGTAAAAAGTAAAGGTGTTGGTGCAAATTCTTTACCGCAAGGTGATTTATTGAAAGAAATGCTAGTAAATATTTTTAATTGATTACGCTTATCGCTTTTACGAACCTAAGCTTATAACCTTCTACTTTAAGACTTGAAATAACCACTTTCATTTCACGACCTGAAGTGGAATGGATAAATTCGCTTTCCATTCCTTTTGGATTTGTAACGATACCCAAATGGCCTATGACATTGCTGGTAGGACTCAAGAACACTATTATATCTCCTTTTTTTACATTTTCAATTGGAACCTCTTTTCCAAAATTTTTATATTGTGGTGAACTTCGGGGAACCTCAATTTTAAAATGCTTAAAAACATGATAAATAAATCCTGAACAGTCAAATCCATTCTTGTCAGTGCCAGCTGAAACATAAGGAGTTCCTAATAATTCCATTCCATAGTTAACAATACTGTCTCTTCGCGAAACCGTGTTTTCGGTTTGATTTATAAGCTGACCATTAAAGATTTCATTGCTTTGAGGTAACATGCCCGATTTCTTAAAATAATCAAACGCAATCCATAAAACAATTAGCGAAATACCAATAAGTATAGCAAGTCTTGAGAGATTTATTTTTTGAGATTTCATAGTGAAAAGAGATGCAGTTGTATCAATCATTTGCAAAGCTAATTTGTTTTAGTATTAAATCTAGTGACTGTTTCGATTATTCTGATTTTGTCGATTTACCGACAGTCAAATAGATATGGTTAGTAGCGTCAATAAATTCAATCTTTGTTTTTTGTTTATTAATTCGCATGGCCATACTCCCTTTTTCATTTATTAAATTATACCAAGTGAAATTAGGATTTGCTTCTTCTATATGGGATTCTGTTATTTTATATTTGAGTTTGGTGTCGGTGAAAAAAAAGGTTACATCTTTTTTTTGAATATCTAAAAATACAAAGGAATATTCGTTTCCATTGATATCACACTCTCCTTTTTTAAAAGGTTTTACATCAACACAATAGTGTTGGACATTAAGTACTTCTTGTTGAGCGTAAGCTCCGGAGGTCAAAAGTAGTAGAAAAAGAATTTTTTTCATGTGATTTTTTTTCCTTCAAATGCAAATAGTAAGCCAAGAATTTCCAGTCATAAAAAAAGCGAAACACTCCCGTCTTTCGCTTTTTTTACAATCCATAATATAATTATGAAATTTGTTAGGTTAAAATTACAAACCCAAACTTTAAAACCCAACAACTTTAACTTTACTTTAAATTATTTTTCAGGTGTCTAAACGATAATAAAATTGATTAAATTTGAGATAAATAAATAATATGATATGGAAACACAAAACGTAAAAGCATTCGGAACGGACAGTACCACTGCGCCATTAAAAGAAATGAATATTGAGCGAAGAATAGTTTTGCCAAAAGATATTGAAATTGAGATTTTATACTGTGGAGTCTGTCACTCCGACTTACACACTGCGAGAAATGATTGGGGTTTTACTACATATCCTGTTGTTCCGGGTCACGAAATCGTTGGGAAGGTAACTAAAGTTGGTAGTGAAGTAAGCAAACTAAAAGTAGGCGATTTTGCTGCTGTTGGCTGTCTTGTAGATTCTTGCAGAACATGCAGTAGTTGCAAACAGGATTTAGAACAATACTGTTTAAATGGTTGGGTTGGAACGTATGGTGGACAAGACAAACATTTAGGTGGATTTACGCATGGAGGTTATTCGGAAAAAATTGTTGTTGATGAAGACTTTGTTTTAAAAGTGCCTGCTAATTTAGACTTAGCTGCTGTGGCACCATTACTTTGCGCCGGAATTACCACTTGGTCACCATTGCGTCATTGGAATGTAGGTAAAGGAAGCAAAGTTGCGGTTGTTGGATTAGGCGGACTAGGGCATATGGCAATTAAATTAGCCAAAGGATTAGGAGCAGATGTAACGCTCTTTTCAAGAACTCCCAACAAAGAAAAAGATGCTATGGATTTAGGTGCCGATACGGTAATAATTTCTACAGACGACGCACAGATGGCATCGGTAGCGGGTAAATTTGATGTAATTATTGATACTGTTCCTTATGTTCATGATATTAACCCATATATTTCAACATTAGCCATTAGCGGAACGCACGTTATAGTGGGTTACTTAGGAGGATTAGAGCCAATTTTAAATACGGTTCCATTGATTATGGGCAGAAAATCGGTTGCTGCTTCTTTGATTGGCGGCATAGCTGAAACTCAGGAAATGCTTGATTTTTGTGGCAAACACAATATCGTTTCCGAAATTGAAATCATCAAAATGCAGGAAATCAACGAAGCTTATGAAAGAATGTTAAACAGCGATGTTAAGTATCGTTTTGTTATTGACATGAGTTCTTTGAAATAATAAGAATTCTATTTGAAAAGATTAAAAAAGTAGCGAAAGCTGCTTTTTTAATTTATTGAAATATCTGAATAGGTAACAGGTTATTCTTTAAACAATATAGGATATTATTTGCTCTAAAGGAATATTCATAAAGGATGAGAAATCATATATGGTTACAGGTTGGTGTTTTTCTTTTTTATAGAAGACTTTTATGTCGTTCAATATATTGCGGGCATGTCTATTCGAATATCCGGTGATGTTTGAAACATCCTTGGTTTTCATACAGATTCGTTTTTCTATTTTATTCATGACCCAAAAAATAAAGTTCTTCAATAAGCTCGCTGTGTTTGTGGTATTTATTGTAATACTAATCTTGTTATCTGAAAATTGGATATTCAAGAAGTGTGCCAGTATTTGTCAATTAATTCTTAAAAGATGCTTAAGTAATTATTTGCATTATACTAGCGCAAAACTTCACATTTTGTATACACTACATATACACTATGTATGCTTTATCTATGGAGTATCTATGCTTTATCTACCTATTATCTACCTGATAAAAACGGCATAAACGGCAATTTTTGTTGTTTTTGGCAAAAAGAAACCTATTCGGAAAAATTGTCAAGTGCCTGAATATGTTGTCTTTAATTTTGATGTATTAATCATTTAAAAATTATTTCTTATGGGAAAATTAGATGGAATCATTAAGATTCAAGGAACGTTAGATAATCTGACGTTTTACAAAAGTGCCGATGGGCACTTTGTGCGCACCAAAGGAGGGGTTAGCAAAAATCGTATTAAGAATGATCCTGCTTTTCAGCGTACTCGTGAAAACGGTACTGAGTTTGGACACAGTGCGAGTGCTGCAAAACTGTTGCGAACAGGAGTTGGTATCATGTTGTTTCATGCTAAAGACCGAAGATTGTCAAGCAGGTTGTTGGGTATTATGGCTCAAATTAAAAATTTGGACAGTAGAAGTGCCCGTGGTGAACGAAAAGTAGCTCTTGGGCTTACCACTGCTGAGGGTAAGCAACTATTGAAAGGGTTTGATTTTAATGCTCAAGCGGCATTGAACAGTATCTTTTATCCGCCATTGGTTTTAGATACAGGTAGCGGTAAAGTAACTATTGCTGATTTTGTGCCTAAGCAACAAATTTTGGCTCCTGAAGGGGCAACACATTTTAGTTTGCAAAGTGCCTTTTTGAATTTGGATTTTGCCACGGGAATTTTTGAAACGACTTACAGCCCAGTTGATAATCATATTATTGACAATACAGCTATCTCAGTTAATTTAAACCCTAGTGGTGTTCCCGCGGGAACCGGGATTGCCTTTTATTTGATGTTGATTGAGTTTTTTCAGGAAGTGAATGGGGTTCAGTATGTGCTTAACAACGGATCATACAACGTGCTTAACATTTTGGATGTGGTTTAATTAGACTATTTAAAAAGGTAGATTTTAGATTTGAGGAACCCCAATTGTGGGGTTTCTTTTTTGCAAGTACTGTATTGAGATGCAAAAACGATAAGCCACAAAAAAAGTCCCACCGAAGCAGGACTAAAGATTTTCATCTACGGCATATAGCCTTATTGTGATAAGATTAAAGATTAGAAATTTTAATCATATCAAAAGTAGGGAAAAGTTTTTTATCAACAATATGGAAAACCGTAAAAATGTGAGAAATTATTTTGTAGTTTTATTCGTCACATAAAATTAGATTATCATGGCAAAGATTTTAGGATTGGATTTGGGGACTAACTCGATTGGGTGGGCATTGATTGATGATAAACAAAACAAAATTCTTGGTGTTGGAAGTAGAATATTTCCAATGGGAGTTATTGATTTGGGAAATGGAGATAGTGAGATTTCTAAAAATGCTAGTAGAACAGGGGCAAGAGGTGTAAGGAGACAGTTTTTTAGACGAAGATTGAGAAAGAAAGTCTTATTAAAAGCTCTTTCTGAACATAAAATGTGTCCAATGACTGCGAATGATTTTGAAGATTGGAAAAAGACTAAAAAATTCCCTTCAGATAAATTAGCTTCTTGGTTTGCTTTAAATCCTTATGAATTGCGTCATAAAGCATTAAATGAAAAACTTACACTAGAAGAAATAGGTAGAATTTTATATCATTTGATACAAAGAAGAGGATTCCTTAGTAATAGCCGAAAAGGTGGAAGTGATGATGGAGCAATTTTTAAAGGCAATCCAAAAGAAGGCAAAATTGGAATTGATGATACACTTGAAAGTATCGAAGGGCAAACATTAGGTTCTTATTTGTATTCTATTTATCCTAAAGACAATCAACCTTTTCAAGACAGTTTGGAACGAATCAGAAACCGATACACAATTAGAAAGATGTATGTGGATGAGTTTGAATTAATATGGAATAAACAAGCCCAATATCATACAGTTTTGAATGATAATTTGAAAGAGTTATTTGGTGGGAGAAAACAAGATGGCTATAAAGAAGATGGTATATTGTTTCATCAGCGTCCTTTGCGTTCTCAAAAACATTTGGTTGGAAATTGTTCTTTTGAGCCAAGTAAAACCAAATGTCCTATTAGTGCAATACCTGTTGAATTGTATAGAATTTATCAGTGGGTAAATACAGTTGAATATAATGGAAAGGAAATCACTAAAGAAGAAAAAGACAAAATTATTGAACAGTTACTTTTATCTGATAAAATAGAGTTTAAAAAACTACGAAAAGCAATAAGCAAAGAAAGTGCCGAGTTCAAATTTAATTATAAAGATGATGATAAAATTGTAGGCACACACACCATATCTCATTTAGCTAATAAAAAGTTCTTTGGTAAAAAATGGTTTGATTTTACCGCAAAAGAACAAGAAGATATTTGGCATGTACTATACTTTTTTGACAGTAAATCTAATTTAAAAGAATATGCACTTAAGCACTGGAAATTTTCCGATGAACAAGCAGAAGCAATATCCAAATTTAATGTAAAAGATGGTTATTCCAGTCTGAGTAGAAAAGCCATTGCCAATATTTTACCATTTTTACAACAAGGTTTTCTATATGATATTGCCGTTGCATTGGGAGGTATTAAAAATAGTTTTGGAAATCAGTGGGAAAATTTATCTGAGGATAAAAAGAGTTTTATTATTGACAACGTTCCCGATATAGTTCGTGCTAAAATATCTGGCGGTTACATTGATACTATTAAAGATTTACTTCGCAAAGAGTTTGGACATACTGATAAAGAACTCAAAAAATTATACCATCATTCTGCCAGCATAAATGTTCAGGAGTTGTTAGATAAACTACCAATTGGTGGAGCTGCCGATAAAGAATTACAATCTATCAGAAACCCAATAGTTATTACTGCTATGTTTGAGTTGCGAAAATTGGTCAATGAACTAATAGACGAGCATTGTAAAATAGACGAAATAAAAGTTGAAATGGCAAGAGATTTAAAAATCTCTAAAATGCAACGTAACAAAATTCGTAGAGAGCAAAAGCGATTAGAGCGTGAAAATGATAGAGTAAAAGACCGCTTGAAAGAAGAAGGACAACGTATTACACATGACAATATATTATTATATAAACTATGGGAAGAATGTAAAAAGACTTGTCCTTACACGGGTAATCCTATACCATTACATAAATTGTTTACCGGTGAAATTCAAATAGAACATATACACCCTTGGAGTCGTTCCTTGAATGACAGTTTTAATAACAAAACCTTGTGTTATGCAGTTGAAAATGGACGAAAAGGAGATAAAACACCGTTTGAGTTTTATGGTGGTGATGAACAAAATTGGAGTGGCATAAAAGAACGTGCTTTGAAATTATTTTCAGACACTAAAGAATATCCAAATGCTTATCAAAAATTTAAACGTTTTGTGCAACAAAAGTTTGATGAAGATTTCAGTACCCGGCAATTAAACGATACTCGTTACATCAGTAAAGAAGCCAAAGAATACCTTTCGCAAGTTTGTAAAAATGTTATTGTTTCACCTGGTCAAGCCACATCAAACTTGCGCCAAAAATGGGGAATGAATAATATTTTGCATGATGAAAACGAAAAAACAAGGGAAGACCATCGCCATCATGCCGTTGATGCTTTGGTTATGGCTTGTACTAAAGTTTCTTATGTTCAGGAATTATCAAAGTGGAATAGGTATAACAGAGCGTCAGAGTTAAAAGATTTTCCAATGCCTTGGGAAAATTTTTGGAGTGATGCAAACAGAGCAGTTGAGAAAATATTAATATCACATAAAAGAACTACTAATGATATAACTGTTAGAACACATACAACAGAGAAAAATGGTGTGAAATATAAAAATGTTGGAGTAGCTGCGAGAGGACAATTGCATAAAGAAACTGTTTTTGGTAAAAGGAACTTTAACGGCGAGGAAGCCTACCATGTTAGAAAACCAATTGACAGTTTAACAACCGAAAAGCAATTAGAAAAAGTAGTCGATGAAGCTATCAAAACATTAATAGTAAAAAGAATTCAAGAATTAGGAGGCTTTGTAAAAGGAGCAATTCCTCAAAACACGTTTTTTATTGCTGATGAAAAAGGAGTAAAGCAACCACAAATATTCTTGCCTAATAAAAATGGTAATCCTGTTCCAATTTTAAAAGTTAGAATGAAAGAAAGTATTGGAAGAGCAGAACAATTAAAAAATAATGTTAACCAATGGGTAAACCCAAGAAATAATCATCATGTATTAATTTATAAAGATGATAAAGGAAACTTAAAAGAAGAAGTGGTCACTTTTTGGACTGTAGTTGAAAGAAAAAGACAAATGTTTCCAGTTTATCAATTGCCAAGCGATGGGAAAGAAATAGTGACCACATTGCATATTAATGATATGTTTTTATTAGGCTTAAAAGAAGATGAAATTAATTGGGAGAATCCTGATTATGATGATTTGAGAGAACATTTGTATAGGGTTCAGAAGTTTACATCTGGGGATTACTATTTTAGAAAACATCAAGAAAGTAATTTAGACGGAGAATTAGGTAAGGCTTATCAGTATGTCAAAAATTTCGGTGATGGTAAAACAGGTTGGTTTACATTTAATCCAATTAAAGTAAAAATTTCAGTATCAGGGAAAATACAAAAAATATAGTTTGTCATTTCGACCAACGGGAGAAATCACATAATCTGGAATAAGTTGATGTGATTCCTCCTTCGTCGGAATGACAAAGGGATAAACGGAATGACAAAGGGATAAGCGGAATGACAAAGGGATAAGCAGGATTGCAAAAAAAAACGTAAGGGAATAGCAAAAAGAAAAAGTAATAGCAATAGAAATAGAAGAAATGAATAACAGCATGATAGAATATAATGAAGGGTATTATACTTTTTATGTTTATATCATAACCAATAAATATCGTTCGACTTATTATATTGGAATGACTAATAATTTAGGAGAACGATTAACTCAGCATAAAGAGAATATTGAAAAAGGAATAAAAACATTTGCTTCTAAATATAATATTGAGTTTTTAGTTTATTATGAAAAATTTACTTGGGTGCAACAGGCTATAGCGAGAGAAAAGGAATTGAAGGCTTGGAGACGAGAAAAGAAATTAGAATTAATTAGAGGTTTTAATCCTGAATTTGAATTTTTGAATGATAGGTTTATTAAGAAATAGGTTTGTCATTTCGACTATCGGGAGAAATCACATAATTTATGATAAGCAAAATGTGATTCCTCCTTTGTCGGAATGACAAAAGGAAAGTTCTTTGACATAAAATGATACTCTTAAACAACCAAACCACAACGAAGTTTCTACGCAGTCACTCCGTTGTGGTTTGATTAAAGATTAGAAAACACGATATTGATGTGCTTCAAGTAAACGAAGCAGGCGCAGTTGTGGTTTGATTAAAGATTAGAAAACACGATATTTTGGTTTACGAGCTGAAGAAAGTCCAGATAGTTGTGGTTTGATTAAAGATTAGAAAACACGATATTATGACGCTTAAAATTATCAACGCTTATATGGTTGTGGTTTGATTAAAGATTAGAAAACACGATATTAAAAGATAATGATTTTAGCAGGTAATCATAGTTGTGGTTTGATTAAAGATTAGAAAACACGATATTTGGTTCCAAATTACTATGTGAAGTCTCTCTGTTGTGGTTTGATTAAAGATTAGAAAACACGATATTAGGTCGATAAGTCTTCAGGGAGTTCCTTGAGTTGTGGTTTGATTAAAGATTAGAAAACACGATATTTATATTATGAAAACATTACAAGCCAAACCGGTTGTGGTTTGATTAAAGATTAGAAAACACGATATTTTGAAGCTCTTCGTTATAAACGCGAAATAGTTGTGGTTTGATTAAAGATTAGAAAACACGATATTAACTGTCACTAAAAGTTATCCAGGGCGATAGTTGTGGTTTGATTAAAGATTAGAAAACACGATATTATGATGTTGAAGATTGTACCTGCTATAAAGTTGTGGTTTGATTAAAGATTAGAAAACACGATATTAATTCAGAATATACAGAATCCTGGTAGATAGTTGTGGTTTGATTAAAGATTAGAAAACACGATATTTCTTCCTTTGTATGAAGAAACCGCTATAAGTTGTGGTTTGATTAAAGATTAGAAAACACGATATTTAAGACCGTTTTTAACACGCGAGGCTAATTGTTGTGGTTTGATTAAAGATTAGAAAACACGATATTAAGATGTCTTTTTTCAATTGTAGTGTGGGAGTTGTGGTTTGATTAAAGATTAGAAAACACGATATTTTTCGGATATCAATCTCGTTGGGCTGAATAGTTGTGGTTTGATTAAAGATTAGAAAACACGATATTTTAGTTTCTATTATGCCTAAACCTGCATACGTTGTGGTTTGATTAAAGATTAGAAAACACGATATTATTAGATTTTGACATAATTTGTTATTTAAGGTTGTGGTTTGATTAAAGATTAGAAAACACGATATTGTTGAAATGCGGTGCATTTCTTGTAGCAAGTTGTGGTTTGATTAAAGATTAGAAAACACGATATTAAAATATAAATGAACCATTTAACAGGAATAGTTGTGGTTTGATTAAAGATTAGAAAACACGATATTTATAGAGATTATTCAGATGAATTAATCATAGTTGTGGTTTGATTAAAGATTAGAAAACACGATATTTTTATGAAGTACCTGAAGTTCAAACCGCATGTTGTGGTTTGATTAAAGATTAGAAAACACGATATTATAATGGTGATTTCCACGTACCAGACGTATGTTGTGGTTTGATTAAAGATTAGAAAACACGATATTTTGAGGAGTTTTATCAGTTTGGGAATTTTGGTTGTGGTTTGATTAAAGATTAGAAAACACGATATTGAATGACTGGAGTTGAAACGTCGTTATTGGTTGTGGTTTGATTAAAGATTAGAAAACACGATATTTTCAGCGAATCAATCGAAGGACTAGAAACGGTTGTGGTTTGATTAAAGATTAGAAAACACGATATTAATTCTTTACTACCAGTAAGAGTTACACAAGTTGTGGTTTGATTAAAGATTAGAAAACACGATATTATTCTGCCAGTTGTATCTTTGTGATAATCTGTTGTGGTTTGATTAAAGATTAGAAAACACGATATTTATTGATATAACAAGTGGAGAAACTAACAGTTGTGGTTTGATTAAAGATTAGAAAACACGATATTATTGACTTACATCTTTTAGAACGTAAAATTGTTGTGGTTTGATTAAAGATTAGAAAACACGATATTAGCGTATATTTGCAGTCCAATCGACTTTAGTTGTGGTTTGATTAAAGATTAGAAAACACGATATTCCGTTATCCAAACTTACGAAGCTGAATTTAGTTGTGGTTTGATTAAAGATTAGAAAACACGATATTCTTAGACCTCTAACAGAATGTTTCCCTAAAGTTGTGGTTTGATTAAAGATTAGAAAACACGATATTGAACTGGTAAAACGCCAGCAATACCATTTTGTTGTGGTTTGATTAAAGATTAGAAAACACGATATTCGGAAAAGCAACTTTGGAAGGAATGGATTGTTGTGGTTTGATTAAAGATTAGAAAACACGATATTCCTAACGAGAATGATACACAGGCTTATATAGTTGTGGTTTGATTAAAGATTAGAAAACACGATATTGATATTTGTTTAAATCGTTATGCAGATACAGTTGTGGTTTGATTAAAGATTAGAAAACACGATATTTTGGGTACTTTATCATTTTACAGAAAGCCTGTTGTGGTTTGATTAAATATTAGAAAACACGATATTTTTGAGCCAATTTTTTTTCAACCAAGCCATGTTGTGGTTTGATTAAAGATTAGAAAACACGATATTAGTTGGCTTGTTACCTTCTGATAATCAAAAGAATATAGTGTTATATCGTGATAAAAAATACCTCTTTTATGGTTTGATAACCCGTGATTGAGGCATTTTTTGTTTTCTGAGGTTGTGGTTTACAAACACCAAGTGTTTATTTTTTATAGGAGTGTTTGTGAATCGAAAAATAATTGACACCTGTTTTTCAATTCACTTTTTTGTATTTTTCGATTAGATTAAAGATTAGAAAATACGATACTAGTTGGCTTGTTACCTTCTGATAATCATAAGAATATAGTGTTATATCGTGATAAAAAATGCCTCTTTTACAAAATGATACCCTGTGATTGAGGCATTTTTTTGTTTGTAGAAGTTGTAATGAGTTCCCTCGACTGCGCTCGGGATGACAAAAAAACCTATGCGTGACAATTTTTAGTTTGATTTATTGAAGTATTGAGTTTTGGTTTCCCGCCTTCGCGGGAATGATAGGTGGTGTGTGAGGGGATTTTGTTTAAAATAGTTCAAGTTGTGTTGGTTGTGGTTCTTTTGGGATTTCGGCTTTGCCCCAGAAGTTGAGGATGTTGCCAAATTGTTTGTCGGTTATTCGAAGTACGCTTACTTTGCCGAGTGGTGGTAAGAGTTTGTGAATTCTTTTTTCGTGTACATCGGCACTTTCGCCACTGGCGCAATGACGAACATAGACAGAGTATTGCATCATGGCGAAACCATCTTTTAGGAGATTGTTTCTAAAGCCAGAAGCATTTTTTCTGTCTTTCTTAGTTTCTGTAGGTAAGTCAAAAAATACAAATAGCCACATAATTCTGTATCCGTTTAGCTCCATAGTTTTGGATATTTTATTTTCTTGCGGTCACCTGTGTAGCATTGTTGCAAGGAACTGGCTGTTTTTTGTAATGCTACCATCAGTGGACTTTTTTCGTCTTTGAAGTAAACGGTTCGGGTAAGTATTTGTAAAAGTTCGGCTTTGATTGCTGTGTTTAATTCTTGTTCTTCAAATTTTTGCATTATTTCATATACCTTTTCATCTACAATTGGTCGAAAGGGTTCCATAATATCATCTGCCAAGGCAAAAGCATCGTATTTACTTTTATGATGAATACCGAGCGTATTCAATAATCCACTCCCTGATAGTGCACGGGCAGTAGACGCTCTTAAAATAGCATAACCATAATTCAAAAAATTATTCGGGTAATCACCAAATCGTTCTCTTTTAAACTTTATCTCAAAAAATGATTTCCAATACTGACTCGCAGCCACTCCTTCCATATTACTACTATCCCCACTTAAAACTTTAGAAGCCAGAAAAGGAAATGAGTTTTTATCGCCAGTAATCATCTCCAATAAGATTCCTTGATTAGTTATTTTCTCAACAATAGTTTGTTGCCACAATTGCTTCTTTAATGGAATGCTAGCATCAATCTGGTTTTTGAATATTTCTTGTTGGATATGATGGCTGTTGAGGTTAAGAAACATGCCATTAGGCAAATGGTTTGTATTGCAAACAATTACTGCAGTATTGTTTTCTATTAATAGATTCATAGCGGGAATACTTAAATAGGTCTCATTATTATCAATTACTAAAAAACCAATATCTTCAATAGGAATAATGCTTTCTCGGATTTCTGATTTTAGAACAAGTTGTGAATTTTTAGTAGTGATAACTGTTTTATTTTCTATTAGTAAAGATCTCTTTATCATAACAAATAAATTAGTACTATAAACTTAAGTATTAAATCAATATGTATTTGATTTTTAAGCAAATAGATTTATTTAGATAAAAATTTAGGAAATCAACGAAGCTTATGAAAGAATGCTAAAGAGCGATGTTAAGTATCGTTTTGTTATTGACATGGCTTCGCTTAAAAAATAAAAAACGGTAAACAACTCCGATTAGGCTCCTTTTACAAATCGTAATGGAGCCTTTTTCATATCTTTAAATCTGGATTTTTCATAACTATTATATAATTTTTTTAAATAACTATATAAGCTGTTTATTTGTCAAATTCCTTATATTTACTGACTATGGAAAGTAGCGAAGTAATCATTTTAGGCGGTGGTTTAGCAGGTCTAACAGCTGCTATTCATTTATCTTCGAAGGGATTTCAAGTAACAGTTATTGAAAAAAATGAATATCCGAAACATAAAGTTTGTGGCGAATATATTTCCAATGAAGTATTGCCCTATCTGAATTGGCTTAAACTTAATCTTGAAGAATTAAATCCAACTAAAATCACTAAATTACAATTTTCTAGCAAATCAGGAAAAACCGTTACCACTACTTTACCTTTAGGTGGATTCGGAATCAGCCGCTATACGTTAGATAATTATTTATACCAAAAAGCAATTAAAAATGGTTGTCACGTTGTTAGGGAAACAGTAGAAAAAGTTGTTTTTAATGATGATTTTTTCACAATAAATACTGCTAATGGAATCGAAATGAAATCTAAAATTGTGCTTGGAGCTTTTGGCAAACGCTCCACCATTGACCAGAAAATGCAACGGAAATTCATCAAACAAAAATCACCATGGCTAGCCGTTAAAGGGCATTACAAAGGAGATTTTCCTGATGATATTGTAGGGCTACATAATTTTAAAGGCGGTTACTGTGGCGTTTCCAAAGTGGAAAAGGATATTGTTAATATTTGCTATTTGGCAGATTATGATACCTTTAAAAACTATAAAAATGTTGAAGAATATCAGATTTCAGTTGTTGAAAACAATCCTAACCTAAAATCAATTTTCGAAAATATGACTTTAATTTTTGAAAAACCATTAACGATCAGCCAGATATCATTTGCCAAAAAACAAGCTGTTGATAATCATATATTAATGATTGGAGATACTGCGGGTTTAATTCATCCATTATGCGGCAACGGAATGGCAATGGCAATTCACAGTGCCAAAATTGCATCTGAGTTAGTCTCCAAATATTTAAAAAAAGAATTGCCTTCCAGACAAGTTTTAGAAGAGCAATATACCAAGGAATGGAATTTTAATTTTAAACAGCGATTAAAAATCGGAAGATGGCTTTCATCATTACTCCAAAAACCAAAACTTTCAGAAGCATCACTTAGTATAGTGACCTTATTTCCATTCTTGTTACCTATAATCATTAACAAAACCCACGGCAAATCAATATCGTTTCAATACTAAAATGTATATAAACACAAAATATCGAACCAATCAGTCCGAAATTATGGATGATTTTGACATGAAAGGAGAAGTGTTGAGAGATGCTTTAGATAAAATTGCCAAAATCAATCAGCTTTTAGGTGGCAATAAACTCACGCTGGAAGGTGTTAAAAACATTCTTAAGCAAAATCCAAATCAAGAAAAAATAACCATTGTTGATGTCGGCTGTGGTAATGGTGATATGCTAAGAACTCTGGCAGATTATGCTGGTAACAATGGAATCAAATTAGAATTAATCGGAATTGATGCCAATCAATTTACAATCGATTACGCGCAAAAATTATCGAGTCAATATCCAAACATTTCCTATCGATGCGAAGATGTTTTCGATAAAGCGTTTGAAAAGCTGCACTATGATATCGTATTGTGTACTTTAACACTCCATCATTTTAAGGAGGAAGAAATTATAAAATTGTTAAGTGTATTTAAAACCAATGCCAAACTCGGAATTGTTATCAATGATTTGCAAAGAAGTAACATTTCCTATAGATTGTTTCAGGGTTTGTGCTTTGCTTTCAGATTAAATGATATGTCAAGAGAAGACGGTTTAGTGTCTATTTTAAGAGGATTTAAAAAACCCGAATTAGAGCAATTCTCTAAAAAATTACAGTTAAAAAACTATTCAATAGATTGGAAATGGGCATTTCGCTATCAATGGATTATCAATACAAAGTAAAAAATGAGTGTCAAAATAAAAGCCGTAGCAAAAGCATTACCAAAATATTCAAGAACGACTGAAGAAATTCTTCCTCTTTTGGAAGGTTGGCTAACAGGACAAGATGAACGTTTTATCCGAAAAGTAAAAAAGATTTTCGAAGGTGCGATGGTTGATAAACGCTACTCGATAATGGAACCAATGGAAGTTTTTACCAACACTTCTTTTGAAGAACGCAATGATATTTATGTACGGGAAGTGATTGAATTAGGCGAAAATGTATTAAACAAAGCACTCGAAAAAGCCAACTGGAAACCAGAAAGTTTAGATTATATCATCACAGTTAGTTGCACCGGAATTATGATTCCGTCACTCGATGCTTATTTAGTCAATTCGCTAAAACTACGTCAGGATATTGTTCGTTTGCCTGTTACCGAAATGGGTTGCGCAGCGGGAATATCCGGAATGATTTACGCCAAGAATTTCCTTCAAGCTAATCCAGGAAAACGAGCAGCAGTTATCGCTGTAGAAAGCCCGACGGCAACATTTCAACTTAATGATTATTCGATGCCAAATATTGTTAGTGCTGCCATTTTTGGTGATGGCGCGGCTTGTGTTTTATTGTCCTCGCATGAAGAGGATGAAGGACCAAAAATTCTAGCCGAAGACATGTATCATTTTTACGATGCGATTCACATGATGGGTTTCAAATTAATGAATTCCGGTTTGCAAATGGTTTTGGATATTGAAGTTCCCGAAACTATTGCATCACATTTTCCGGATATTATTCATCCTTTTTTGGAGAAAAATAATCAAAAAATTGAAGATATAGATCATTTGATATTCCATCCAGGAGGTAAAAAAATTGTACAAACTGTTGAAGATTTATTTTCCGATTTAGGCAAAAACATCAACGATACCAAAGAAGTGTTGCGATTGTATGGCAATATGTCAAGTGCAACAGTATTATATGTTTTAGAACGTGTGATGGATAATAAGCCAAAGAAAGGGGAGAAAGGATTATTGTTGAGTTTTGGTCCCGGATTTTCAGCGCAACGAATACTAATTGAATTCTAACTTAACTTTGTCATTCCGTCTCGTCTTTTTTGACGAGAGAGGACACGAGCGATAGCGAACTGGCGAAGCAATCTCATCCAATAATGACAAATAATAAGTAATGACTAAAGAACAAATTATATTTAAACTGCCCTATTCTTCGCCATTTCTTTTTGTAGATGAGATTTTACATATTGATGAAAATGGAGTAGAAGGAACGTTTACTTTTGATGCCAATTTAGATTTCTATAAAGGACATTTCAAGGATAATCCCGTTACACCTGGCGTTATTTTAACCGAAGTCATGGCGCAAATTGGAGTCGTTTGTTTGGGAATTTATTTATTAGGAAATGATTTTAATTCAGAATCGAAAGTTGCATTGACATCTTCAGAAATAGAATACCTGAAACCCGTTTATCCAAACGAAAAAGTAATTGTAATTTCAGAGAAGATCTATTTTAGATTTGGTAAATTAAAATGCAACGTAAAAATGTTCAATGCTAATAATGAAGAAGTTTGTCAAGGCACTATAGCCGGAATGATACTATAAAATGGAAAGAAGAGTTGTCATCACAGGTCTGGGAATCGTAGCTCCAAACGGAGTTGGACTTGATGCGTTTACCAATGCCATAAAAAACGGAATTTCTGGAATAAAGCACAATCCCGAATTAGAAAGGCTTCAATTTTCCTGTCAAATCTCCGGAACTCCTGAAATTTCAGAAGAATTAAAAAGAGACTATTTTACCGAATTAGAGCTGCGTAATTTCAATTCAACCGGAATTTTATACGGAGTAATAGCAGGAATCGACGCTTGGAAAAATGCTGGTTTGTCAATCGAACACAACGAAAACCCTGATTGGGATTCGGGAACTATCTTCGGAACCGGAACTTCGGGTATCGAAAAATTTAGGGAAAGCATTTATAAAATTGATAATTTTGAAACCCGAAAATTAGGAAGTACAGCTGTTGCACAAACCATGAATAGTGGCGTAAGTGCTTATCTTGGGGGAAAACTCGGTTTAGGAAATCAAGTTACGACTAATTCTTCTGCGTGTACTACAGGAACCGAAAGTATATTAATGGCGTATGAAAGAATAAAATTAGGAAAAGCCAAACGTATTTTAGCAGGAAGCACTAGTGATAGTGGTCCCTATATTTGGGGTGGATTTGATGCGATGAAAGTCTGCACTTTTAAACACAACCAAACTCCCGAAGAAGGTTCGAGACCAATGTCGGCAACAGCCTCAGGGTTTGTTCCCGGAAGTGGTGCCGGAGCTTTGGTTTTGGAAGATTTAGAAACCGCTTTAGCTCGTGATGCTCGAATTTATGCTGAAGTTTTAGGTGGAAATGTCAACTCTGGTGGTCAACGAGGTATAGGCACCATGACAGCGCCCAATGCTGTAGCAGTGCAAAAATGTATTACGGATGCAATGGCAGATGCCAAAATAACTTCGGAGGAAATTGAGGTTATCAACGGACATTTGACGGCGACAAGTAAAGACGCGCTCGAAATTAAGAATTGGAGTAAAGCATTAAACAGAAAAGGAAAAGATTTTCCATACATCAATTCATTGAAATCGATGGTAGGTCATTGTTTATCAGCTTCCGGAAGTGTTGAAAGTGTGGCTTCGGTGCTGCAGGTTTATCACGGATTCATTTTTCCGAATATAAACTGTGTGGATTTGCATCCAGAAATAACAGATTGCATTAGTTCTACTAAAATTCCGCAACAATTGATTGAAAAAGATATCACTATCTTAGCCAAAGCCAGTTTCGGTTTTGGCGATGTGAACGGATGTGTAATCCTTAAAAAATATACTTAACTATGGAAAAAACAGCGATAATTGAACAATTGAAGACTATTGTAAAACCGTTTGTCAAAAACGAAGAAGCCTTTCAAAATATGAATGAGAATACCGATTTTATTACCGATTTGAACATTAATTCGGCTAATTTGGTGGATATTGTTTTAGATGTTGAAGAAGCTTTCCAAATCGAAATTGACAATCAGTCGATGGAAAAAATGCTGACTGTAAAAGCAACTTTAGCAATTATTGAAACCAAACTTTCTGAAAAGTGATAGGCAATGATGTTATAGATTTGGATTTAGCCCGAAAAGAAAGCAACTGGAAACGCAAAGGCTTTTTGGATAAAATCTTTACATCAAAAGAACAATTACTTATTTCAAAATCTCTAAATCCCGAAATAATGGTTTGGAATCTATGGAGCCGAAAAGAAGCTGCCTATAAAATTTATAACCGTCAAACGCAGATGAGGTCATATATTCCATTGCAATTAGAATGTTTTGACATAGAAGAAAAAGCGGGAATTCTGTACGGAAAAGTAATCTGTTATGATACCATATACTTCACCAAAACTATCATTTCTTTAGAATGTATTGAAACAATTGCTGTACTTAAATCTTCTGATTTTGATACTATTCAATACTTAAATTCAGAAGTAGTTATTATTAAAACTAATGGAATTCCTGACTATTACGATACTAAAAATCAAGTTTTAAAATCGATTTCAAAAAGCCATCATGGTCGTTTTGAAAAGTTGGTTACACTCTAAGTTATCTCTTAAATCATAGTGCCTAAATGAGTTTTATTTTTGCGTTAAAAATTCCTATCTTTAAATTCTAAAATAATTCAAAGATGAAAAAACTATTTCTATTCAGCTTACTTCTAATCTCAATAAGTCTTCAGGCTCAAGACACTTACATCCAATGCGGTAAACTTATTGATACCAAAAACGGAAAAGTACTAACAAATAAAACCATAATTGTATCTGACAAAATTATCAAGAGTATTGAAGATGGCTTTGTTAATCCAACCAATACAACCGACAAAGTCGTAGACCTCAAAATCAAAACTGTTATGCCAGGTTGGATTGATATGCACGTTCACCTTGAAGGAGAAACCAGCCCAACTGCTTATTTAGAAGAATTCACACTCAACGATGCCGATATTGCTTATGATGCCGAAGTTTTTGCTAAGACTACTTTGTTGGCGGGTTTTACTACTGTCAGGGATTTGGGAGGAACCGGCGTCAATGTATCACTTAGAAATGCCATTAAAGCGGGTAAAGTAATCGGGCCACGAATCTTCACCGTCGAAAAATCATTAGCTTCGACTGGCGGTCATGCCGACCCGACAAATGGCTACCGAAAGGATTTAATGGGCAATCCAGGTCCAAAAGAAGGCGTTGTTAATAGCGTAGAAGATGCACGGCAAGCAGTCCGTCAGCGTTATAAAAATGGTGCTGATTGGATTAAGATAACTGCTACTGGAGGCGTTTTAAGTGTTGCTAAAAGTGCGGGAAATCCTCAGTTTACGCAGGAAGAAATAGAGGCAATTGTTTCTACAGCTAAAGATTACGGAATGAAAGTGGCAGCACATGCTCACGGAGACGAAGGTATGCAAAGAGCTGTAAAAGCAGGTGTAAAAACCATTGAACACGGTACCGAAATGAGCGATGCCACTATGGATTTGATGATAAAATATAATGCTTATTTGGTGCCAACCATCACAGCTGGAAAAACCGTTGAAGAGAATGCAAAAAAACCTAATTATTATCCAGCAATTGTAGTACCTAAAGCTTTGGCTATTGGACCAAAGATTCAGGGAACTTTTGCCAAAGCCTATAAAAAAGGAGTTCCAATTGCCTTTGGAACTGATGCCGGAGTTTTTCAACACGGATTGAATGCTCGTGAGTTTGTCTACATGACCGAAGCAGGAATGCCAATTATGAAAGCTTTGCAATCTGCCACAATTACTAATGCAATGTTACTTGATATGGATAAGCAAATTGGTTCTATTGAAAATGGTTTCCTGGCGGACATAATTGCCACAAACGATGATCCAACACAGAATGTTTCAACAGTAAACAATGTTATTTTTGTAATGAAAGAAGGGGTTGTTTATAAGAGTAACTAGTGAAAAAGGATTAGGTATAAGAAACTCGTAATTTTTGACTAAATTTGCTTTCCAAAATTAAAAACCACAAAACATGGGAATGAATAAAAACACTGTCTTAGGATGGGCAACTTTTGTCATGATTATCATGGGATTAATACTTATAGCACTTGGTGCGTTCCGTTATGACGAAACTGCTGGCTGGGGATTTGGTGCAACTGGAGTAGGCTTTTTAGCAAATGCTTGGGTATTCAGTTCATTAAAAGGGCGTTTGTAGAGAGTTAATAGTTAATAGTTTCTGGTTTATAGTTATGGCTACCATTCAAAAGTTTGAAGATTTAGAAATTTGGCAACAAGCAAGAGCAATTTGTCAAAACATTGAGTTATTAATTCAAACAACCAATTTAAAAACGAATTACTCTTTAAGAGACCAAATCGATAGGAGTTCAGGTTCTATAATGGACAATATTGCTGAAGGATTTGAGCGTAATGGCAACAGAGAATTTATACAGTTTTTGAGTATTGCTGAAGGTTCCTGTGGTGAAGTAAAATCGCAAAGTTATAGAGCTTTTGATAAAAAGTTAATCAATGAAGAACAACATTTGCATTTATTGGAAATTACTGAAACAAATAAAAATAAGATAGGGTCAATGATGAACTATCTAAACAATTGCGAAATAAAAGGATTGAAATTTAAATAAATTAAAGAGTAGTTACTATAGTATTTAAACTATAAACAATAAACTCTGAACCATAAACTTATAAAACATGTCAGACGATAAAAAAGTAATTTTCTCAATGCAACGATTGAGTAAGTCGTATCAGGGAAGCGATAAACAAGTATTAAAAAACATCTATTTAAGTTTCTTCTATGGAGCAAAAATCGGAATCCTTGGACTTAACGGTTCCGGAAAATCTTCCTTGTTGAAAATTATAGCTGGAGTTGATAAAAATTATCAAGGCGATGTGGTTTTCCAGCCTGGATATACTGTTGGTTACTTAGAACAAGAACCAAAACTAGATGAAACCAAAACGGTTTTAGAAATCGTAAAAGAAGGTGTTGCTGATACCATGGCACTTTTAGACGAGTTCAATAAAATCAACGATAGTTTTGGTTTACCTGAAGTTTATGAAGATGCCGATAAGATGGATAAATTGATGGCTCGCCAAGCGGAATTGCAGGACAGAATTGATGCTTGTGGTGCCTGGGAAATTGACAATAAATTAGAAGTAGCTATGGATGCGCTTCGCACACCGGAAGGCGATATGCCTATAAGTGTTTTGTCTGGTGGTGAAAAACGTCGTGTAGCTTTATGTCGTTTGTTATTGCAACAACCTGATGTATTGCTTTTGGATGAGCCAACCAATCACTTAGATGCCGAAAGTGTACTTTGGTTAGAACAACATTTAGCACAATATGCAGGAACTGTAATTGCCGTAACGCACGATAGGTATTTCTTGGATAATGTTGCGGGTTGGATTTTGGAATTGGACAGAGGAGAAGGTATACCGTGGAAAGGAAATTATTCTTCTTGGCTTGAACAAAAATCAAAACGTATGGAGCAAGAAGAAAAAGTGGCTTCCAAACGCAGAAAAACTTTAGAACGTGAGTTGGATTGGGTTCGACAAGGAGCAAAAGGTCGTCAGACGAAACAGAAAGCGCGTCTTCAAAACTACGACAAACTCTTAAACGAAGACCAAAAAGAACTGGACGAAAAATTAGAAATATACATCCCAAATGGCCCGAGATTGGGAACGAATGTGATTGAAGCAAAAGGCGTTGCCAAAGCTTTTGGAGACAAATTATTATATGATAATCTAAACTTCACTTTGCCGCAAGCCGGAATTGTTGGAATCATCGGACCAAATGGTGCCGGTAAATCGACAATCTTCCGAATGATAATGGGAGAAGAAAAAACAGATTCTGGCCAATTTAGCGTTGGTGACACGGTGAAGATTGCTTACGTTGACCAAGCACACTCTAATATCGATGCAAATAAATCAATTTGGGAAAACTTCTGTGACGGACAAGAATTAATCATGATGGGCGGAAGACAAGTAAACTCAAGAGCGTATTTATCTCGTTTTAATTTTGGCGGAAGCGACCAGAATAAAAAAGTGGCAACGCTTTCGGGTGGAGAACGCAACCGTTTGCACTTGGCCATGACTTTGAAAGAAGAAGGAAACGTATTGTTACTCGATGAGCCAACGAATGATTTAGATATTAATACACTTCGTGCTTTGGAAGAAGGTTTAGAAAACTTCGCCGGTTGTGCCGTAGTTATCAGTCACGACAGATGGTTCTTAGACAGAATATGCACACACATTTTGGCGTTTGAAGGCAACTCTGAAGTTTACTATTTTGAAGGAGGATTTTCTGAATATGAAGAAAACAAAAAGAAACGATTAGGTGTTGATGTTACTCCAAAACGAATCAAATATCGCAAACTGATTAGAAATTAAATCTATTACCAAGAAAATCCCGAGTAATCGGGATTTTTTTTTGAATAAATATTTTATATTTGAGCATTGAACCAACCCTATGATTAAAGCCAAATCCATTAGTTTACTTGTATTTATACTTTTTTGTTTTACCAATTCGGTAGCGCAAGATTATAAAAAGGAGAAAGCTGAAATAGAAAAATTGCTTAATCAAGCTGTTTCCGATTTTAATGATGCCAAATACGACAAAGCATTAAAATCTTCCAAACAAGCTTTGATTAATTCTTTTGGTATAAATGACGATTCCTATATTGCACAATCCTACAATACTATTGGGGTTATTTACAACGAATGTTCCGATTCCAAAAAAGCAATAGGCTTTTACGAAAAAGCACTGTTCTATGCTAAAAAGACAAACAAGGATAAACTTTACAATTGGATTTACGGGAATTTAGGCAGCGTTTATTATTACAACGAAATTGATGTTCCCAAAGGAATAAATTATTATAAGAAGGCATTATACTACGCCGAAAAAATCAAGGACAGCACCGACATAAAGAATACAAAAATGAATATTGCAAGTGCTTACTTTGCAATTAATAAATTTGATGAAGGAGATCTATATTTAAGAGGCATTCAGGAAAATGTACTAAAGTATGGTGACCAGGAAATCAAAATGAGAATGAATTCGCTGCTTGGGATTTATGCAACAAACCATGACAAAAAAGCCGAAGCGGAACAATATTATGCAAAAGCTCAGAAATTAGCTGAAGAGATTCAATACGATTCGTACTTAATTAGTGTTTATGAAAACCTGGTTCGTCATTACAATCATTTTCAAGAACCCGAAAAAGCAAAGGAGTATAAAGAAAAATTGGACTCGCTAAATAAGGTTGTCTATTCAGAAGACAAACTTGATAACTTGCAAAAAGCCGCGGTACAAATTGAGTTAGACGAATACAAAAATCAATTAGAGCGAATTGAACAGGTAAATGAACAACATCAAAAGAGCATAAAAGAGTCAAGATTGATTGTTATACTGTTTATAGTCATCTTGATAATTTTGCTATTATTGTTACTGACTTTGTACAAAAACATAAAATTAAGAGAACAAGCTAATATCGAATTAAAAAAAGCCAATGAGGAACTTGTTTTGGCAAAAGAAGCAGCAGAAGAAGCATCGCTACTAAAATCACAGTTTGTTTCCACCATTACTCACGAATTGCGAACACCTTTGTATGGTGTCATTGGAATTACTAATATCATTTTAGACGAACATAAAGAATTGGGAAATAGTCCACACCTAAAATCCTTGAAGTTCTCAGCCAAATACCTACTTTCTTTAGTAAATGACATTCTTCAAATTAATAAAATTGAGGAGAAACGCATCGTCTTGGAAAGTCTGATTTTTAACTTGGCAGATGAAATCACTTTGATAAAAAATTCGGTTGAATATATAGCCGATAAAAACAACAACGTATTTACTGTAGAAATTGATACTGCTATTCCTGAATTCTTAATTGGTGATAAACTTAGGTTGTCACAAATCATCATGAACTTGGTGAGTAATGCTTTGAAGTTTACCAAAAACGGTGAAGTTGCTGTCATGGCAGATTTGAAAAAAGTAGAAGGAACAGTCTATTTCATTGAATTTAAAGTTAAAGATACCGGAATCGGAATTGCCAAAGAAGACCAAGGAAAAATCTTTGATAAATTTGTACAAATAGAACGAAAAGAAGAAGATTATCAAGGTACAGGTTTGGGATTGTCTATAGTTTCTAGCTTGGTGAAATTATTCAACAGCGAAGTTCATTTAGAAAGTGAAGAAAATGTTGGAACTACTTTTTCATTCACCATCGGATTTGAATTTGATGAAGACAAATCAAAAGAAATTATAAATAACATCGAAGTTGATTTATCGACCAGCCATTTATACAATATTTTGGTTGTAGAAGACAATAAAATAAATCAGGTAGTAACAAAAAAAATTATTCAGGGTAGCAATATGAGTTGCACTATTGTAGATGATGGTTATGCTGCTTTAGTGGCGCTAGACCGCGAATCGTTTGATTTAATATTAATGGATATCAACATGCCATTAATTAACGGTTTTGATACAACACGAAAAATCAGAGAAAAAGGAATCACCATTCCTGTTATTGCTTTAACTGCTTTTGACAAACAAGAAGTGGTTGAACAAGCTATTTCTGCCGGAATGAATGATGTTATGGTGAAACCCTTTGAACCTTCAAAGTTATTTCAGGTCATTCACAATCAAATTAAAAAAGAAAACGCCGGTTAGTACCAGCGTTTTTTATTCTTCTTAGAAGCTTCCGATTTTCTTGAATTGTTTTCCTTTCCTTCGGGTTTCTTTTTGTTTCTCAAATCGGGTTTTGCATCCGGATTTGGTTCAGCATCTTTCCATGGAAACGGATGGTCTTTCATTATTTTTACATTAACCTTTATCAATTTCTGAATGTCTTTCCAGTACGGTTCTTCATCTTTACTGCAAAAGGATATCGATATTCCGTCATTTCCGGCGCGACCTGTTCTGCCAATTCGGTGTACATAAGTCTCTGGAATATTTGGCAAATCAAAATTGATTACATAAGGCAAACTTTCAATGTCAATCCCACGAGCAGCAATATCAGTTGCTACCAAAACAGAGATTTCTTTGTTTTTGAAATGGTCTAAAACGCGTTGTCTTGCCGTTTGTGATTTGTCGCCGTGAATGGCTTCAGCATTAACACCGTGTTTTTTTAACGCTTTAACCACATTGTCAGCACCATGTTTGGTTCTGACAAAAACCAGCACATTACTGAGGTTTTCATTTCGTATCAAATGATATAATAAACCACGTTTGTCTTCTTTTCCAACAAAATAGATTTGCTGTTCAATAATTTCTGCCGTTGATGAAACCGGAGTTACCGAAACATATTCGGGTTTGTTTAAAAAAGTATCAGCTAATTCTCGGATTGCCATTGGCATTGTTGCCGAAAACAGTAAAGTTTGCCTGTTGTTTGGAACCAGTTTTACAATTTTTCTAACATCGTTAATGAAACCCATGTCGAGCATCAAATCCGATTCGTCTAAAACCAAATAATGTAATTGGTCAAAATCGATATAACCTTGTTTGTGTAAATCCAATAATCTTCCTGGAGTCGCAATCAAAATGTCAACACCTTTCTTTAATTGCTCCACTTGTGGCACTTGCGAAACACCACCAAAAATGGTTAGTTGACAAATGTTGGTATACTTTCCATAAGTATCAAAACTCTCTCCAATCTGAACGGCTAATTCACGGGTTGGAGTCACTACCAAACAACGAATCTCTTTTGTCTTTTTGGACGACCCAATCATGCGATGCAAATTGTGTATAATCGGAATAGCAAAAGCCGCTGTTTTTCCGGTACCGGTTTGGGCGCAGCCAACTAAATCTTTTCCTGCTAAAATAAATGGAATAGCCTTTTCCTGAATAGGAGTTGGGCTGGTGTATCCTTCTTCAAAGACTGCTCTTTGAATACTTTTGGATAATGATAAATCTTCGAATAACATAAAATGGGATTACGATTAATTGTAAACCACTGCAAATATAAGTAATTAGGAATTGAGAATTGGGATTTAGGAATTAAAGCAAAATATATTATAAATTATCAAATCCTAATTCCCAAATCGTAAATCCTAAATTATATCAACTCCTTTCTCGATTTAATAAAATCAGTAACTAAATAACCAATCAGCTTTCCGATAAGATGATTGTTTTTTTCTTCGCCTAAATCAGGTGCACCTTCGCAAATATGAAGATACGCTGCATTTTTATGTTCGCCAAAGAAATAAACAAACTGACGCAGTTCTTCTACCGAAAAACCACTCATAGTCATGGCACTGCTGGCGATATTGGGCAAAGCATCCAAATCGATTTCGATACCATAAGGATCTGTTTTTACAAAATCTGATGCCCTTATTAGTTCCTGCAGGAATTGCTTTTGCTTACGGACTTTAATCTCATCATAAGTATTGTAAGTAACGCGGTCTTCAATTTTCTTTAAATTATCGAGTACATTTTTAGAAGTATAATTTTCGTGCAAGCCAAAGATGAAATATTTCTTCAGAAAACCTTCTTCATAAGCATACGAAAATCCGTTGCCGCTATGTCTTCCTTCCAGAATTCTAAAATCGGAATGTGCATCAAAATTGATAGCATTTATGGGTTTTCCTAATCCAAGTGCCGTTCCTTTTATATTTCCGTAAGCATTGTTGTGACCACCGCCGATAATTATAGGAGTTTTACCGTATTTAATAATGCAACTTATAATATGTACAACTTCTTTATCAATTTTTTCAACAAGAGAACTTAATTTTATTCGGTCAGCCGTATTATGAAAATCCAAATTTTTGGAGACTTCCATTTCTTCAGCAACATCCAACGCACCTAAAATCACTATTTGGCTTCCTTTACAAAAACGATTGTGCTGTATATTGGCAATACTCGCAATAGCACTTTCCCAAGCAGAATAAGCTCCAGGACGACCAAAATTTGCTCGAACACCAACATCTTCCGGAATTCCAAACAGTACATATTTTGCTTCGCAGTTTTTCAAATACTCATGACAATTTTCACCTTTGGGTATGGTTAGCATTTTTTCACCAAATTTTACTTCACCACTTCGATGATTGGTAACTTTTGCTAAATCAGTAATTGAAAACGGAATTATATTCTCCATTTGAAAAAATATTTCACCAAAAATATAATAAAAATGCTTATCTTTCGTTACTATATTAAATAGTATTATTTAATAATAAAAAAAAATGCCACATGGAAAATCAAAACAATCATTCAAAACTAAAAGCTATTATTGGAATATTAGCAGTTTTATTGATAGGAAGTTTAATTTATATTTTTAAACTAACGTCTGACTCAAAGACATTACAAACTACGGTTACCACTGTAAAATCTGAAAAAGAATCTGTTCTCAAAGATTTGGCAGATTTGAAAACAACCTATGATGCTGCTATTGCTGAAAATACTTCAATGTCAGATGAGTTAATTGCTGAAAGAGATAAAGTTGTAAAATTGATGTCAGATTTAAAAGCATCAAAAGGAGACAATGCTTCATTACAGAAATATAGAACTCAATATAAAGCATTGGAGCAAAAAATGCAGAATTTGATGCAGGAAGTTGAAGTGTTGAAAGCACAAAATCAAACATTGACAACAAATTTAGATAGTACAAAAGTAGTTTTAGAAGACAACAAAAAATACAATCAGGTTTTGGTGGGACAAAATGAAGAGCTAGCCAAAACAGTTGAACTAGGTTCTAAACTAACGGTTACGAATTTGAAAACAGCTTCTTATAAAGTGAGAAGTTCCGGAAAACAAATCGCCACTGACAAAGCAAGTAGAACGGACATGCTTAAAATTAACTTTACAATAGCAGAAAACAAAATTGCAAAATCGGGAGATAAAACATATTATGTTCAGGTAATTGATTCTAAAAACAATGTTTTGGGAGATAAAGCAACTGTTTCGTTTGGAGATCAAACTTTAACATACAGTTTTACCACAACGGTAAAATATGATAACAAAACGGTTGAAGTTTCTGAACAATTGCCAGGAAAAGATTTTGCTAAAGGAACTTATTTTGTCAATGTGTTTGACAAAGGAGAATTGGTTTCAAAAAGTAGCTTTAGCTTACGATAATAATCATCTTTTTTAATAATTATAGAAGGAAGAAAGTCTTCTCGTAATATGACGAGAAGACTTTTTTTATGAGACTAACTTTCCGTTTAAAAACACTTGGTCAATTAAAGCGGTGCCGAATGAATACGGCAATTCATAAAATGAATTCAAAGGTTTTGTAATGATAAGATTGGCTTTTTTGCCAACGGTTATGCTTCCGTGAGTTGTTGAAATTCCCATGGCATACGCGCCATTTATTGTGGCTGCATTAATGGCTTCTTCAGGTGTCATTTTCATTTTGATACAAGCTGTTGCCACAACAAAATTCATATTTCCAGAAGGTGAAGTTCCCGGGTTAAAATCGGAAGCTAAGGCAAGAGGCAAACCGGCGGTTATCATTTTCCGCGCTGGCGTATACGGAATACTGATAAAATAAGAACAGCTTGGCAATGCCACAGGCATGGTTTCGGTATTTTTTAAGACTTCAATATCTTCATCAGTTACAACTTCCAAATGATCAACCGAAAGTGCGTTGTGTTTTACACAGGCTGCAATACCGTTGATGGCTGTAAATTGATTAACATGAATTTTGGAACGCAAACCATAGTGCTTTCCGGCTTCCATAATTCGTTCGGTTTCTGCCACCGAAAAATAACCCGTTTCACAAAAGGCATCAATATAATTAGCTAAGTTTTCTTCGGCAATTTTCGGCAAAATTTCATTGATTAACAAATCGATATAACCATTGTGATTTTCTTTATAGGCTAAAGGAAAAGCATGAGCACCAAGGAATGTTGCTTTGATAGTTATTGGATAATTGGCAGCTAATTTTTTAATGACACGTAGCATTTTGAGTTCGCCATCAACGGTTAATCCGTAACCCGATTTGATTTCGATTGCTCCAGTTCCTTGTTGGATAACTTCTTCGAGTCTTTTTTTGGATTGATTGTAAATTGCTGATTCAGAAGCTTCGTTTAGTTTTTTGGCAGAATTTAAAATGCCACCGCCACGATTGGCAATTTCTTCATAAGTCAAACCATTAATTCTATCCACAAATTCCTGTTCACGATTGCCAACATATACAATATGCGTATGACTGTCGCACCAAGATGGTAAAATCATTTTTCCAGAAGCATCAATCGTTTTATCGGTGTTTATTTTTGGACAATTTTCCATCGAACCATAAGCTGCAATCAGATCATTTTCTATCAACAAATAGGCATTTTTGATTGTCGGTAAAATTGCCATTTCGCTCCCGGAAACTTTATCTATCGAAGTTTCTCTTACTTGCAGAAGCTCTTTTATGTTGATGAGTAACGTTTGCATAAAATGATTTTTGGTAAAAATAGTTCTAAAAAAAGAAATAGTATTAAATTTAAACAAATTTAGAATTCGTGAGAAAAATTAAATACAAAAAAGGGAAAAAAGTACAACCTACTTTATTAGAATATACCGGAGTTCATAAGTATACACAAACAGAAATTCAGTTGTTTGTTTATGACACTAATGATTTAGCAGAGTTTCATGAATTTGAAGTCAATGAAATCCATAAGCATGTTGATTTTAATAAAACGAATTGGATAAACGTTCACGGCTTGAACGATATTGAGATTGTCAAAAAAATTGGCGATTTTTTTAAGGTTGATAATTTTATGCTTTCCGATATTTTAAATACCACCAAACGAACAAAACTTGATGAGTATCATGATACTTTATTTTTTAATATTAAATCACTCTTACCTGAAGAAGACACCAATAATATTAATGTAGAACAAATCAGTTTTTTGTTAAAGAATGGAGTTTTGGTTTCGTTTCAGGAAAAAAGAAGTGATTTTTTTACACACATACGTGAACGTATGAGAACGCATTCCGGAATTGTTAGAGATAAAAAAGCGGATTATCTATTGTATTTATTACTCGATTCCGTAATGGAAAATTTTTACATAACTATTGAAAACGAAGAAGATAGAGTAGAAAATTTGATTAATTTATCTAAAACAAGTACCAATCCGAAAATTTTAGAGCAAATAGAAAAGCATAGAGATAATTATAACTTTTTGAAGCGTTCTATTATTCCGTTACGTGATTCTTTGTATTCTATAAAAAGCATGAAGGATGATAATGTTTTTAATGCTATCGAACATGATAATTACAGTTTTTTTGACCGCTTGCATCAAAAAAGTTTGGAGCTTTTAGAGCAAATCGAATATGATATGACTACGCTTGATAGTGCGTCTAGTTTTTATTTTTCGACCCAAAACCATAAGATGAATGAAGTAATGAAAACCTTAACCGTGGTTTCGGTCTTCTTTATGCCGCTGACTTTTATTGTTGGTGTTTACGGAATGAATTTTGACAATATGCCCGAACTGCACTGGAAATACGGATACTTTATTATTTTGGGATGTATGTTTTTATTGTTGTTTGGAATGATTTATTATTTCAAAAGAAGGAATTGGTATTAAATAATTACGAATTACGAATTACGAATTATGAATTATGAATTATGAATTATGAATTATGAATTATGAATTATGAATTATGAATTATGAATTATTTTCATTAAAACTCTTTTTTAAAACGGATTTTAAAAATAATAATCCTAAAACTCCTGCGATTAATGATGAAATTAAAATCATGATTTTGGAATTATCGATGTGTTCCCCATCTGAAAAGGCGAGAAGCGTGATAAAGATTGACATTGTAAATCCAATTCCGCCTAAAAAACCAACTCCGATTATAGCTTTCCAATTGATGTCTTCGGGAAGGGAACAAATCTTTAATTTCACTGCCAAATAACTGAAAAGTGCAATGCCAATTGGTTTTCCAATGATTAATCCTAAAGCAATTCCAAGAGTATAATTTTGTGACAAAGCAAAGTGCCAATCGGAATTTATTATAATCGCTGTGTTGGCCAAAGCAAAAATGGGAAGAATAAAATAGGCTACAGGTTTGTGTAAAAAATGCTGTAAAATTATGGATGGCGATTTTTCACTTCCTGTACTAAACGGAATTGCAAATGCCAATAAAACTCCTGTAATTGTGGCATGAACTCCAGAATTCAGCATAAAGTACCACATAAAAACACCACCGATTAAATAAGGAATAAGGTTATGAACTTTCAATCTGTTTAAAACTAACAAACCTCCAAAAATGGATAAAGCAATGATTAAGTTCATCCAATTTAAATCGCCTGTATAGAAAATGGCAATTATCAAAATCGCACCTAAATCATCGATTACTGCCAAAGCGGTTAGGAATATTTTCAATGATGTTGGTACTTTATTTCCTAAAAGTGATAATATTCCCAATGCGAAAGCAATATCGGTTGCCATCGGAATTCCGGCTCCGGATTGGGTTTCTGTTCCAAAGTTTAAAAGTAAAAATAAAGCAGCGGGAACTAACATTCCGCCAAGAGCTCCTGAGATTGGCAGCAATGCATTTTTGATATTGGAAAGTTCACCGGCATAAATTTCGCGTTCTAATTCCAAACCAATTAGCAAAAAGAAAATGGTCATTAGCCCATCATTTATCCAATGCTCAAGCGAATGATTTCCTAATTGATAGTGCCAAATTTGTAAGTAGCTTTCACTCCAAATGGAATTCGCTAAAAATAATGAAAGTATGGTACAAGCAATTAATGTAAATCCACCGGCTTTTTCGCTTTCAAAAAAATCTTTGAAAAGTTTTGTAATTTCCATGTCTCAAAGATAAAAAAAAGCACCCGTTTCCGGATGCTTTCTAAAGTATGATTATAAGGGTTTTGTATTATAATGCTGTAATTATGAATTCAGAACGTCTGTTAAGTTGGTGTTCTGCTTCTGTACATTTCACACCATCGGCACAGTTGTTTACCAATTCGTTTTCACCTAAACCTTCAGAGGTTAATCGATTAGATGTAATTCCGTTTTTAATTAACCAATCTTTGGTAGATTTGGCTCTTCTTTTTGATAACTTATCGTTATAAGAGAACGAAGCTCTACTATCAGTATGAGAACGAATATTGATTTTCATCGATGGATTTTGGGTCAATACATCAAGTAATTTTGCTAAATCGACAGCGGCATCAGGTCTAATGTTCCATTTGTCTAAGTCAAAATAGATGATATTGATTTTGAAACAATCCGCTAAATCATCACCAATTTTAACTTTACAAGTAGAAGTTTTAAGCTCAATATTAAGTTCTGTTTTACCAGTTTCTTTACCAATAATTACAGGAACTTCTTTGGTTGTATAATCTTCAAGAGAAGCTCTTACAAAATATTTTGTGCCACATACGACTTCGGTGAATTCGTATTTTCCTTCAGCATCAGAAGTTGTTTCTTTAAGTTGATTGAATTTTTCATCAAAAAGAATCAGTTTGGTATTCGGTAAAACCGCTTTTGTATCTTCATCTGTAACTACACCAAATAGTATTTGGTCACACCAAATTGGTTTTGTTTCACCAAACTTATAGATATCGTCGCTTCCTTGTCCACCATCTCTGTTAGAACTTACAAATCCTTTTTTAGTTTTAAAGTTAATGATAAAGGCAAAGTCGTCTTTTGGGCTATTCGCTTCTTCACCAACATTTAGAACATCTTTAAAATTAAGGCTGCCATCTTTTGGTAATCTTGTTATAAAAATATCCAATCCACCTAAACCTGGCTGACCGTCTGAAGCAAAGTACAATTCGTTATCATCAGAAATGAAAGGATAGGTTTCTCTTCCGGCAGTATTAATGGCATCTCCTAAATTCTCAACAGGACCAAAGCTACCATCATCACTTATTTTTACTCTAAACAAATCTGATTGTCCGCGTGTTCCAGGCATATCAGAAGCAAAGTATAGTGTTTTTTCATCTGGTGATAAAGCGGGATGTGCTGTTTGATAACTATCACTATTAAATGGTAGCGGTGTAATATTATCCCATTGTCCGTCTTTATTTACAGTAGCTTTATAAATTTTCAAAAGCGTTACTTTACCGGCATCATAACCTCTACCGTCAAGGTAGTTATTACGAGTGAAGTAAACTGTTTTTCCGTCTTTAGTAAAAGCTGGAGTATCTTCGTGATATTTAGTATTTATTTTTTTGCCAAATTTCCCAACAGCCCCAAGTGAACCATCTTCAGCTATAGGAGAATCATAAAGATTGGTAAAATATTGACCTGTCCAAGTGTGAATTCTTTTAGAGAAATTTCCAGTATCACGGGCAGATGAGAATACCACTTTGGTTCCCATAAAGGCTGTTCCGTAATCAGAATATTTTGAATTAATACCCGCATTTTCGATTTTATAACGACCAGAGTTTCTTTTGATTTCTGCTAAATAATCTCTGTTTTCAGAGAGTAATTTTGCTCTGGTGTCATTCCCGCTTTTTTCGGAAAACTTTGCCAACATAGTAGCAGCTTTGTCGTTATCTTTTACAGCTTTTAAAGTTTGTGCAAAACGATAATAGAATTCGGGTTCTTGATCCGGATTGGTTGCATAAAGTTCAGCATACCATTTGTTAGCCTTTTCTAATTCGGCATTAAAATAGTAGGCGTTCCCAATTTTGAGTAGCATATCAGGCGATTTGTATCCTTTTTCATAGATACGTTCGTATGTTTTAATAGCATCAATATAAGCGTATTTTGCATACTCTTTATTACCTTTTACTTCTCCTTTGTTAGTAGTAACCTGCGAATAACCATTCACAAAAGTGATAGCTAATAGTACTAAATATGTAATTTTATTTTTCATGATGTTGTTTTATTAGAAGAATCTAGGGGATACCATTTTACTAACTTTATTGAACAACTCAAATCGTAAGAATACCTCATGAGAACCCGAGTTATATCGTCTTAATTGTGTTGTTTCCATATCATAACTGTAACCAATAAACAAACCATCGGTCACTTGAAAACCTGCCAATGCACTTACTGCAGCATCCCAACGATAAGCTCCACCAAGCATTAACTTGTCAAAGAATAAGAAGTTGGCTGAAGCATCTACTTGAAGCGGAGCTCCAGTTACCACTTTGGTTAAAACTGCAGGCTTGAATTTTATAGAAGGTCCTAAATCAAATACATATCCACCAATAAAATAAAAATTCATTCTTTCCTGAAATACAGCCACATCATTATCATTGTATTTAGAGTCTTGCAAGAAGTTTGGTACTGAAAGCCCTAAGTATAATTTATCGGAATGCAGGTAAACTCCGGCTCCAAAATTTGGTGAAAACTCATTGCTGAAATTTTGAAGGTTAGGATCATTAGCTTGGGCAGGCGTTAACTTATCGGTATCCAAATTGAATATATTCCCCGAAGCTTTAATTCCAAAAGACAGTTTGTAATCTTCATTCATTGAGATGGTATATGATACATCCGCAGAAATCGTATTGTCATTGGTTGGACCAATTTTGTCATTTACTAAAGATAAACCTACTCCAAGATTACTGTTATTGATAGGAGTGTTAATGGAGAAAGCGTTAGTGGTAGGAGCACCATCTAATCCTACCCATTGGGTACGATGCAATCCAAAAATACTCATAACTCCTCTTGACCCTGCATAAGCCGGATTGATATTTATGGTGTTGTACATGTATTGGGTATACTGTGCATCTTGCTGAGCAAGTCCAGTGTAACATGTTAACATCAAAGCGAAAATTAAAATTTTTGTTCTCATATTTTCTATTTTTAACCTGAGGATTTTTCAATCCTCAGGAATTAGTAGGGTTTTATCTAGTAAGGTATAAATATCCGTCTTTAGTTACAGTTTGTCCATCAGTGGTTGTCCACTCAATTACATAGAAGTACGTTCCCGTTGGCAATTCATCTGATTTGTTAACCGTAGTTCTTCCTTCGGATATACCTTCAAATCTTCTTCCGAGGTTATCATAATCTTTAGTTTCATAAACTAAAATACCCCAACGATTGTATATTTGAACGTTATTGCTTGGATAGCAATCAAAATCTTCGATATGCTCAATATTAAAGAACTGATTGAATTCGTCACCATTAGGTGTAAACGCATTGTGTATTACAATTAATTCACAAGGATTAACTTGACCAACTATTATTGTCACATCATATCTAACAAAACAATTACCATCATTAATTATATAGCTGAATAGATAATCTCCAGGCGCTATTCCAAAAGGATTGAAAGTGTTATTAACTGGATCAAATCCTCCAATGTTATTCACATTTGTCCATGTTCCTCCAGAAATTCCTGAAGGTAATAAGGCATTTAATGATATATTTTCATTAATGTTATTACTAGTCTGTACACTTGGAAGAGTTATTACATCGGTTGTCACAGTAACATGAATTGTTTGTTGAGATGGTAATGAAATATTTCCACAAGCATCTGTAGCAATCCATGTTCTTGTAATTGTATAATTATTGTCAACTATTTCAGTCTGAGTCTGAGTAAACACTGGAACCACATTACCTGAGCAGTTGTCATTGAATACTAATACAGGTGCATCCGGAATGGTAGAACATGTTACTTGTAGTTTTTGGTCAAATTCTGTACTTGTAGTTGGTGCTAATGTATCTTGTATGGTAAATGTAGCTGTTGAAGTCACATTATTTCCACAGCCATCAGAAGCTGTAAATATTACAGTAGCAGAACCTGTACTTCCACAACCATCGCTTAAGGCAATAAAGTTGTTAGACCAAGTTACATTAGAGCAAGTATCCGAAGCTGAAGCCCCACCATTAGAAGCTAACCAAGCATTTAATGCTGCTGTATTTCCTTGACCATCACATTCAACTATAGCATTAGCTGCGGCAGTAATAAGTGTTGGTGCTGTAGTATCAACAATAGTAAATGTACCAGTTGACGTAGCGGCATTCCCACAATCATCAGTAGCTGTAAAAGTTACAGAAGCGGAACCTGTGTTACCACAACCGTCACTTAAACCATCAAAATTGTTAGTCCAGGTTACGTTAGAACAAATATCTGAAGCTGAAGCACCACCATTAGAAGCTAACCAAGCGGCTAAAGCTTCCGCATTTCCATTTCCATCACATTCTACCGTTTCGTTAACTGTAGTAACAGAAATTGTTGGAGCAGTCGTATCTTGAATAGCAAAAGTAGCAGTTGAAGAAGTAGCATTTCCACAGTTATCAGTAGCTGTAAAAGTAACAGTAGCTGAACCTGAATTACCACAACCATCGCTAAGAGCTTCAAAATTGTTATTCCATGTTACATTAGAACAAGCATCTGAAGCTGAAGCACCACCGTTAGAAGCTAACCAAGCAGCTAAAGCTTCTGTGTTACCATTTCCATCACATTCTGCTGTTGCATCAGTTGCTGCAATGTCAATAGTTGGAGCCGTAGTATCTTGAATAGTAAAGGTTGCTATGGATGTAGCTGTGTTTCCACAATCATCAGTAGCAGTAAATGTTACCGAAGCAGAACCTGTACTACCACAACCATCACTAAGACCATCAAAACTATTAGTCCAAGTTATGTTAGAGCAAGTATCTGAAGCTGAAGCACCACCATTAGAGCTTAACCAAGCTTGAAGTGCAGCAGTATTTCCTTGACCATCACATTCAGCAGTTGCATTAGCAGCAGCAGTATCAATAGTTGGAGCAGTAGTATCTTGAATAGTAAAGGTTGCTATAGATGTAGCAGTATTTCCACAATCATCAGTAGCTGTAAAAGTCACCGAAGCAGAACCTATACTACCACAACCATCACTAAGACCATCAAAACTGTTAGTCCAAGTTACGTTCGAGCATGTATCTGAAGCCGAAGCACCACCATTAGAAGCTAACCAAGTGGCTAATGCTTCCGCATTTCCATTTCCATCACATTCCACAGTTGCATTAGCTGCAGCTGTATCAATAGTTGGAGCCGTAGTATCTTGAATAGTAAAGGTTGCTATGGATGTAGCTGTGTTTCCACAATCATCAGTAGCAGTAAATGTTACCGAAGCAGAACCTGTACTACCACAACCATCACTAAGACCATCAAAGTTGTTAGTCCAAGTTACATTAGAGCAAGTATCTGAAGCTGAAGCACCACCATTAGAGCTTAACCAAGCTTGAAGTGCAGCAGTATTTCCTTGACCATCACATTCAGCAGTTGCATTAGCAGCGGCAGTATCAATAGTTGGAGCAGTAGTATCTTGAATAGTAAAGGTTGCTATAGATGTAGAAGTATTTCCACAATCATCAGTGGCAGTAAAAGTCACTGAAGCTGTACCTGAGTTACCACAACTATCGTCAAGTTCCTCAAAGTTGTTAGTCCAAGTTACATTAGAACAAGCATCCGAAGCCGAAGCACCACCGTTAGAAGCTAACCAAGCAACTAAAGCTTCAGCATTACCATTTCCATCACATTCAACAGTTGCATTAGTTGCAGCAATGTTAATAATTGGAGCAGTTGTATCTTGAATAGTAAAAGTAGCTGAAGTTATTGTAGCATTACCACAATCATCTGTAGCAGTAAAAGTTACTAAAGCCGAACCTGAGTTTCCACAACCATTACTAAATGTAGAGAAGTTGTTTGACCAAGTTACATTTGAACAAGTATCCGATGCCGAAGCACCACCATTAGAAGCTAACCAAGCGGCTAAAGCTTCAGTATTACCATTTCCGTCACATTCAATAGTTGCATTAGCAGCAACTGTATTAATAGTTGGAACCGTAGTATCTTGAATAGTAAATGTAGCTGAAGTAGTTGCAGTGTTTCCACAAGTATCAGTAGCAGTGAAAGTTACAGTTGCGCTACCTGTGTTACCACAACCATCACTAAGGCCATCAAAGCTGTTAGTCCAAGTTACGTTAGAACATGAGTCAGAAGCCGAAGCACCACCATTAGAAGCTAACCAAGCAGCTAAAGCTTCCGCATTTCCATTTCCATCACATTCTACTGTTGCATTAGTAGCAATGATATCAATAGTTGGTGCTATAGTATCTTGAACTGTAAAGGAAGCTGATGTTGTTGTAGCATTACCGCAATCATCAGTAGCAGTAAATAACACTGTTACAGCAGTTGAACAATCACTTGCGAGAGTTCCGAAATTATTAGTCCAGGTTACGTTAGAACAAGTATCTGATGCTGAAGCGCCACCGTTAGAAGCTAACCATTCAGCTAAAGCATTTGAATTACCACTACCATCACATTGAACAGCTATGTTATTTGCAGCTATATCAATAGTTGGAGCCGTAGTATCTTGAATAGTAAAAGTAGCTGTTGATGAAGTAGCGTTTCCGCAGTCATCAGTAGCAGTAAAAGTTACCAAAGCAGCACCTGAATTTCCACAACCATTACTGAATGCAGAGAAGTTGTTAGTCCAAGTTACGTTAGAACAAGCATCCGAAGCCGTAGCACCACCATTAGAAGCTAACCATTCACCTAAAGCAGCTGAGTTACCATTTCCATCACACTCAACTGTAGCATTTGCTGCAGCAATAGTGATTGTTGGAGAAGTTGTATCTTGAATTGTAAAAGTAGCTGTTGAGGTAGTAGCATTTCCACAATCATCGGTAGCAGTAAAAGTTACCAAAGCAGCACCTGAATTACCACATCCATCACTGAATTCAGAGAAGTTGTTAGTCCAAGTTACATTAGAACAAGCATCCGAAGCCGAAGCCCCACCATTAGAAGCTAACCAAGCACTTAGAGCAGCTGAGTTACCATTTCCATCACACTCAACTGTAGCATCGGCTGCAGCAATAGTAATTGTTGGACTTGTTGTATCCTGAATAGTAAAAGTAGCTGTTGAAGTAGCATTGTTTCCACAATCATCAGAAGCCGTAAAAGTTACCAAAGCAGAACCAGAGTTACCACAACCATCACTTAATGCAGAGAAGTTGTTAGACCAAGTTACATTAGAGCAAGTATCTGAAGCTGATGCTCCACCATTGGATGCAAGCCATTCAGCTAATGCGGCCGAATTACCATTTCCATCACATTCTACTGTTGCATTCGCAGCAGCCATAGTGATAGTTGGTGCTGTATCATCTTGAATTGTAAATGTTGCTGTTGAAGAAGTAGTGTTTCCACAGTCATCACTAGCAGTAAAAGTTACCAAAGCCGAACCTGAATTTCCACAGCCATTACTAAATGTAGAGAAGTTGTTAGTCCAAGTTACATTAGAGCAAGTATCAGAAGCTGAAGCCCCACCACTAGAAGCTAACCATGTAGCTAAAGCGGCTGAATTACCATTTCCATCACACTCAACTGTAACATCGGCTGCAGCAATCGTAATTGTTGGACTTGTTGTATCTTGAATAGTAAAGGTTGCTGTTGAAGCAGTAGCGTTTCCACAATCATCGGTAGCAGTAAAAGTTACCAAAGCCGAACCTGAGTTTCCACAGCCATTACTAAATGTAGAGAAGTTGTTAGACCAAGTTACATTAGAGCAAGCATCAGAAGCCGAAGCACCACCATTAGAAGCTAACCAAGCGGCTAGAGCAGCTGAGTTACCATTTCCATCACATTCTACTGTCGCATTCGCAGCAGCAATAGTGATTGTTGGAGCAGTTGTATCTTGAATTGTAAAAGTAGCTGTTGAAATAGTAGCGTTTCCACAATCATCAGTAGCCGTAAAAGTTACCAAAGCAGCACCTGAATTTCCACAACCATTACTGAATACAGAGAAGTTGTTAGTCCAAGTTATATTTGAACAAGTATCAGAAGCTGAAGCACCACCATTAGAAGCTAACCAAGCAGATAAAGCAGCTGAGTTACCATTTCCATCACACTCAACTGTAGCATTTGCTGCAGCAATAGTGATTGTTGGAGCAGTTGTATCTTGAATTGTAAAAGTAGCTGTTGAGGTAGAAGCGTTACCACAATCATCAGTAGCAGTAAAATCTACCAAAGCAGCACCTGTGTTACCACAACCATTGCTTAAAGCAGAGAAGTTGTTAGACCAAGTTACATTAGAACAAGTATCTGAAGCCGAAGCACCACCATTAGAAGCTAACCAAGCAGCTATAGCAGCTAAGTTACCGTTTCCATCACATTCTACTGTAGCATTCGCAGCTTGAGTAGATATTACAGGTGGAGTTACATCGTTTACAGTTATTATTTGAGTACTAGTAACACTGTTTCCACAAACATCGGTTGCAGTCCAAGTTCTGGTTACTGTAAATCTATTAGCACATGTTCCAGGTGTTGTAACATCACTTACTGTTACTGTTACTGTTCCAGCACAATTATCAGTTGCTGTTACCGAAGCTATAGAAGCAGCTGGTAAATCTGCAGCACAAGTTACTGTTACCGGAGATGGAGTTCCTGATATTGTTGGAGCAGTTGTATCATTTACAGAGATTATTTGAGAACTAGTAGTACTGTTTCCACAAACATCAGTTGCAGTCCAAGTTCTAGTTACTGAAAATTTATTGGCGCATGATCCAGGTGTAGTAACATCATTTACTGTTACAGTTACTGTTCCGGCGCAATTATCAGTTGCTGTTACCGAAGCTATAGAAGCAGCTGGTACATCTGCAGCACAACTTACTGTTACCGGAGATGGAGTTCCTGTTATTGTTGGAGCAGTTGTATCATTTACAGAGATTATTTGAGAACTAGTAGTACTGTTTCCACAAGCATCCGTTGCAGTCCAAGTTCTGGTTACTGAAAATTTATTGGCGCACGATCCAGGTGTAGTAACATCATTTACTGTTACAGTTACTGTTCCAGGGCAATTATCAGTTGCTGTTATCGAAGCTATAGAAGCAGTTGGTACATCTGCAGCACAACTTACAGTTATTGCAGTTGGAGTTCCTGTTATTGTTGGAGCAGTTATATCTTGTGTTTTTATAATTTGGGTAGCTGTTGTAGCATTACCACAAGCATCTGTGACTGTCCAAGTTCTAGTAATAACTTTATTGTTGGTACAAATATTCAAAGGAGTTAAACAAACACTTTTGAATTCAATACTTCCATTAACACTAGCTTGTTTTCTAGAAAATATGAACCAAGTACCATTCATTGGACCAGTTAAATTTTCAAAACTTGAAACATAAGATGTTAATCCCGTAACTGAATTTGGTGACGATAGGGCACCATTTGGTGTAAAGTTTTGCGGGATATCTTGAGTTATAACATTGTTGTTATTCCATTGTGTATATCCTGAGCTATTTGGATAAAATATAGGTAAATATAATTCCTGATCACTAGAATCTGAATCTTCACAAGCACCACCGGTGCAATATGGTCCAACTAAAATTACAGCTGTACCATTTGGTGCAACCAAAGTAAATTCAGCTCTTCCTTTTCCCTGATTGGTTTCGAAAGCTAAGGCAACTTTTTGAATATTTTTTGCAGTTAGATTATTAAATCCTGTTACATCAAAGTAGAAGTAATTACCATTACCGGCATTGATTGATGCATCATTATCATTTCCAAAACATTCATTATCAGAATAAGTTACTGTTGGATTCGCATCACAATTATCACTAATATTAGATACTGTTCCTGTAATTGTCGGATCAAGGTTTGTATTACAACTTGCATCAACATTAACAGTGATAGGACCCGGCACAGTAAAAGTTGGAGGAGTTATATCTTGAACATTTATGGTTTGTGATTTAGTAGATGAATTTCCACATGCATCAGTAGCTGTCCAAGTTCTGGTTACAGAATATGTGCCATTACAAGCACCATTAGTTCTATTATCTACAAAGGATAATGTATAATCCGAATCACAATTATTAGTTGCTGTAGGTGTTGCAAAACTTGGTATTGCTGGACAATTGATTGTAGAAGTTGCTGGTAAAGATGATATTACTGGAGGAGTTGTGTCGTTTACTGTAATTATTTGTGTACTTGTAGAACTGTTTCCACAAACATCAGTTGCAGTCCATGTTCTTGTTACTGTAAATCTATTTGCACAAGTTCCTGGCGTTGTAACATCATTTACTGATTTAGTTACTGTTCCACCACAATTATCAGTTGCAGTTACCGAAGCTATAGAAGCAGCTGGTACATCTGCAGCACAAGTTACTGTTACTGGAGATGGAGTTCCTGTTATTGTTGGAGCAGCTGTATCGTTTACAGTAATTATTTGAGTACTAGTTGCACTATTTCCACAAACATCAGTTGCGATCCAAGTTCTAGTTACTGTAAATTTATTAGCACAAGATCCAGGAGTAATTACATCATTTACGGATTTAGTTACTGTACCACCACAATTATCAGTAGCTGTTACAGAAGCTGCAGAAGCAACTGGAACATCAGCAGCACAACTTAAAGTAATTGGAGCAGGAGTTCTCGTTATAGTTGGAGGAGTTGAATCGTTTACGGTGATTACTTGACTGCTAGATGTACTATTTCCACAAATATCGGTAGCAGTCCAAGTTCTGGTTATTGTAAATTTGTTAGCACATAATCCGGGAGTTGTAACATCATTTACTACTACAGTTACTGTTCCAGCACAATTATCAGATGCTGTTACAGAAGCTATAGAAGCAGTTGGAACATCAGCAGCACATGTTACCGTAACTGGAGCAGGTATTCCGGTTATAGTTGGAGGTGTTGTGTCGTTTACAGTGATTATTTGACTACTAGTAGCACTATTTCCACAAACGTCGGTTGCAGTCCAAGTTCTAGTTATTGTATATTTATTGGTACATATTCCAGGTGTTGTAGCATCATTTACTGTTTTAGTAACTGTTCCACCGCAATTATCAGTTGCAGTTACAGAAGCTACAGAAGCAGTTGGAACATCAGCAGCACATGTAACTGTTAATGGAGCAGGAGTTCCTGTTATTGATGGAGGAGTAGTGTCATTTACAGTAATTGTTTGACTACTAGTAGCACTGTTTCCACAAACATCAGTTGCAGTCCAGGTTCTAGTTACCGTAAATTTATTGGCACATGATCCAGGAGTAATAACATCATTTACTGTTTTAGTTACCGTTCCAGAGCAATTATCAGATGCTGTTACAGAAGCTATAGAAGCAACGGGTACATCAGCAGCACAAGTTACTGTTACTGGAGCCGGAGTTCCTGTTATGGATGGTGGCGTTGTATCGTTTACAGTTATTAATTGAGAACTAGATTTACTATTTCCACAAACATCGGTAGCTGCCCAAGTTCTGGTTATTGTAAATTTGTTAGCACATAATCCAGGAGTTGTAACATCATTTACTACTACAGTTACTGTTCCAGAACAATTATCAGATGCTGTTACAGAAGCTATAGAAGCAACAGGTACATCAGCTGCACAAGTAACAGTTAATGGAGCCGGAGTTCCTGTTATTGATGGAGGCGTTGTATCGTTAATAGTTATAATTCTTGATACTGAAGCAAGGGTTCTTCCACAACTGTCGGTTGCTGTCCATATTTCGGTAACTTTTCCGTTGCAATAGCCAGCAACTGTAGTTGTAAAAGTTGACGAATTAGAAGTTCCGCTTATTAAGCAACCACCACTCAGTCCATTAGAAAATGATATTGTACTTGATGGGGGTAATGAGCCACAAGCTACTATTATATCAGAAGGAGCAGTCATTGTTGGTAAAGCAGCAGGGCTTACTGTAATGGTTCTTGTTACAGGAGCTAAATCTCTGTTACAACTATCTTTTGCAGTCCAGGTTTCGGTAACGGTTCCACCGCAAGCACCAGGCGTGGTTGAGAATGTTGAAGGGTTTGAAGTACCATTAATTAAACAGCTACCACCTAATCCGTTTGTGAATGATAAAGTGCTGGGTGTAAATGCTGAACCGCATGCTACTGTTGTAGCAGCCGGAGCCGTCATTACTGGTAAAGCAGCTGGGCTTATGGTAATTGTTCTTGTTTTGGTAATCGTTCTTCCGTAAGCATCCGTGTAAGTCCATGTTTCAGTAACAGTCCCGCCACAGGCACCCGCTGGTGTTTGACTGCTTAGAGAAGAAGTAACAGTACCACTTATTAAACAGGAACCAGATCCACTATTAGTGTAGCTTAAAGAACTTGTTGTTGCTCCGCCACAAGGAACAGTGATATCACTTGTATTTGCAAATGTCGCAACAGTAGGAGTAGTTGCTGTGATTGTTCTGGATTTAGTAATAGTACATCCGTTAGCATCTCTTATAGTGACGGAATAAGTACCTGGAAGTAAACCCGTAAGGTCTTGGTTTGTTTGTTGTCCACTTGGTACAACACCTCCGGCAGAAGCCGTCCATAAATATGTATAAGGAGCGGTACCACCTGATGGAGTTAAATCAATTGCTCCGGTTGCGGAACCGCATTGTGAATTGATCAAAGCAAATTCCCCGTTCACACCTCCATTAACAGTTATTACAGGTAGTTTTCCACATTTAGGAGAAATCAAATTAGGATCTAATGGACAAGTTGATCCTGGTGAAGCTGATGTCCAAGCTAAAAATAAATTGGTGATTTTTAATATATCACCACAATTATAAGTAACTGTATTATAACTTAAGGTAGTGATAGTATTTGGAGGCAGTGGACCATTACAACCACTAATTAGAGTGGTGTTACTTAAAAGTCCCGTCGTACCGTCATAAATTTCCAAAGTTCCCCAAAAGGCAAAAGAAGTTCTTGTGGACCCCGTTGTATTATTGATAGACAGTGTTAATGTTCTGGTTATCGTAGTTGCTGTTGGACACGAGTTGCATAAATCTCCACCAGAGAGAGTTGCGCCAACTAGTGTCAAGTCACCAGAAGTACAAGATGTATTTGCTGGCGGAAATCCTTGTGCGAATGAGGCAGAGATACTTAGAAAGCTAAATATCAAAAACACAAGTAATTTTTTTGAGATAGTAATTTTTGTTTTCATACAATTAAATTTAGTAGAATATTTTATTGATAAACTGGATTTCGGGCTTGAAGTAGTTTAGATATAGGCTTTGCAAGAGATAGTTGATTTGGGTTATACTATTTGAGGGCTAAATTAGATACATACCAGTAACGAACCCAATTTTTTCTACGAATAGCTCAAAAACTCGTTTAAATGACACTTTTCCTTCATTCTTAACTTTTCAACGATGCTTTTTGTCATTTTATTTGTTTTTAAATACGGTATAAACCAAAGAAACACCAGCTTTCACTGATGTTTCTTTAGTTTTAAATATATAAAAATATGTTTTTAGAGTGCTGTAATTATAAATTCTGAACGTCTGTTTAATTGGTGTTCTGCTTCCGAACATTCTACACCATCCGAACATTTGTTTACTAATTCTTTTTCACCTAAACCTTCTGACGTTAAACGACTTGCAGCAATGCCATTTTTAATTAACCAGTCTTTGGTAGATTTTGCTCTGTTTTTTGATAATACATCATTATATTTATCAGAAGCTCTACTATCCGTGTGTGAACGAATGTTAATTTTCATTGATGGATTTTGCTCTAAAACATCAAGTAATTTAGCTAAATCAATCGCAGCATCAGGTCTTATATTCCATTTGTCTAAGTCAAAATAGATGATATTGATTTTGAAACAATCCGCTAAATCATCACCAATTTTAACTTTACACCCTTCAGATTTAAGCTCAATATTAAGCTCCGTTTTACCGGTTTCTTTTCCAATCGTTACCGGAACTTCCTTGGTTGTATATTCCTCAAGAGAAGCTCTCACATAATATTTTTTACCACATTCCACTTCGGTAAACTCATATTTACCTTCTGCATCAGAAGTAGTTTCTTTTATCTTGTTGAAATTGTCGTCAAAGAGTTGCAACTTAGTGTTTGGCAATACTGCTTTAGTATCTTCATCAGTAATAACTCCAAATAGTATTTGCTCACACCAAATAGGTTTTGTCTCTACAAACTTATAGATGTCATCACTTCCTTGTCCTCCATCTCTGTTAGAACTTAGGAATCCTTTTTTAGTTTTAAAATTAATGATAAAGGCAAAATCATCTTTTGGACTATTGGCTTCTTCACCAACGTTCAAAACTTCTTTAAAATTTGTGCTACCGTCTTTCGGAATTTTAGTAATATAAATATCCAATCCACCTAAACCTGGCTGACCATCGGAAGCAAAGTACAATTCGTTATCATCAGAGATAAAAGGATACGTTTCTCTACCTTCGGTGTTAATGGCATCACCAAGATTTTCAGTATTACCAAAGCTACCATCATCACTTATTTTTACTCTGAACAAATCAGATTGTCCGCGTGTTCCAGGCATATCAGAAACAAAGTATAATGTTTTTTCGTCTGGAGATAGGGTAGGATGTGCCGTTTGATAACTGTCGCTGTTAAATGGAAGCGCAGTAATATTATCCCATTGACCATCTTTGTTTACAGTAGCTTTATAGATTTTTAACAGTGTTACTTTACTGGCATCATAACCTCTTTTGTCAGTGAAATTATTTCTAGTGAAATAAACTGTTTTTCCGTCTTTAGTAAAGGCTGGAGTATCTTCATGGAATTTGGTATTTATTTTTTTGCCAAATTTACCAACAGCACCAAGTGAACCATCTTCAGCTATAGGAGAATCATACAGATTGGTGAAATATTGTCCTGTCCAAGTGTGTATTCTTTTAGAGAAATTTCCGGTGTCACGCGCAGATGCAAACACCACTTTGGTTCCCATAAAAGATGGGCCATAATCGGCGTATTTTGAATTAATACCTGCATTTTCGATTTTATATCGACCAGAGTTCTTTTTGATTTCAGCTAAATAATTTTTGTTTTTAGCAAAGATTTTGGCACGTGCATCACCACCATTTTTTTGCACAAACGTGGCCATCATAGCATCAGATTTGTCATTATCTTTTACAGCTTTTAAAGTTTGTGCAAAACGATAATAGAATTCAGCTTCTTGCTCCGGATTGGTAGCATAAAGTTCAGCATACCATTTGTTAGCCTTTTCTAATTCAGCATTAAAATAGTAGGCGTTCCCTATTTTGAGTAACATATCAGGCGATTTATATCCTTTTTCATAGATACGCTCGTATGTTTTGATGGCATCGATATAAGCGTATTTTGCATACTCTTTATTTCCTTTCGCCTCTGTTTTATTTACAACCTGAGAGTAACCAGTCACACAAGTGATAGCTAACAGTACTAAATATGTAATTTTATTTTTCATGATTTTGGGGTATTAGAAGAATCTAGGTGATACCATTTTACTAACTTTATTGAACAACTCAAATCGTAAGAATACCTCATGAGAACCTGAGTTATATCGTCTTAATTGCGTTGTTTCCATGTCATAACTATAACCAATAAATAAGCCATCAGTTATTTGAAAACCAGCCAATGCACTTACTGCAGCATCCCAACGATAAGCTCCACCAAGCATTAACTTGTCAAAGAATAAGAAGTTGGCCGAAGCATCTACTTGAAGCGGAGCTCCCGTTACCATTTTTGTTAAAAATGCAGGTTTGAATTTTACAGAAGATCCTATATCAAATACATATCCACCAATAAAATAAAAATTCATTCTTTCCTGAAATACAGCCACATCATTATCGTTGTATTTAGAGTCTTGCAAGAAGTTTGGCACTGAAAGCCCTAAATATAACTTATCAGAATGCAGGTAAACTCCAGCTCCAAAATTTGGTGAAAACTCATTATTGAAATTTTGAAGATTTGGATCATTAGCTTGGGCAGGTGTTAACTTTTCAGTATCTAAATTAAACATATTCCCCGAAGCCTTAATTCCAAAAGAGAGTTTATAATCTTCATTCATTGGAACAGTATAGGATAAATCGGCAGAAATCGTATTGTCACTAGTTGGACCAATTTTATCACTTACCAATGATACACCAAGTCCTAGATTACTGTTATTAAGGGCCGTATTTATTGAGAAAGCGTTAGTGGTTGGAGCGCCATCTAATCCTACCCATTGGGTACGATGCAATCCAAAAATACTCATAACTCCTCTCGATCCTGCATAAGCCGGATTGATATTTATGGTGTTGTACATGTATTGGGTAAACTGTGCATCTTGCTGAGCAAAACCAGAGTAACACGATAACATCAATGCGAAAATTAAAATTTTTGTTCTCATATTTTCTATTTTTTACCTGAGGGTTTTTCAACCCTCAGGAGTTAGTAGGTTTTTTTTATCTAGTAAGGTATAAGTATCCGTCTTTGTTTATCTTTTGGGTTCCATCAGTCCATTGGATGATATAAAAATAGGTTCCCGTTGGTAAATCGGCTGATTTATTAACAGTAACTCTGCCTTCAGAAATACCTTCAAATTTTCTAGAACTGTTGTCGTAGTTTTTGGTTTCGTAAACTAAAACTCCCCAACGGTTATATATTTCAACGGTATTAGGTAAATGACATTCCTGATCAATGTTATCAATTTGGAACCATTCATTTATACCATCATTATTAGGAGTGAATGCGTTATGAATCACAATATTATCACAACCTGCAACAGCACATAATTCAACAGGTACAATTACATTTACTTTTTGAGGACAGGTATTTGCACTGTTATAATTATAACTGAAAGTATAATTCCCTTCTACAACTTGGTACGCATTGAATAGAGAACCATTAAATGTTCCTACATTACTTTCATTTATCCAATTTCCTCCTGTAGGAGTATCAGTTGGTAGATAAGTGTTCAAGTCCCAAGTTATAGTTTGACTATCATTACATACCTGATCAGTAACAGTTACTTCAATATCCGGATTAGTGATTACATTAATCAGCTGTTGGAACTCTCTTGTATTTCCACAAGCATCAGTTACAGTCCACGTTCTTGTAATAGTATAAACGCCATTTACAATAGTAGATGTAGTTATACTTGGTACTGGAGTAACAACAGTTCCAGTACAATTATCAGTAAATTGAAGAGCGGGTACAGGAGGAATTTCGTCACATGTATTAATTGGAGTATCAATAGTTCCAACTAACTCTGGAGCAACTGTATCAGAAACAGCTATTGTTTGCGTTACTGAAATTGAATTTCCACAAGCATCAGTAGCTGTCCATGTTCTTACTATTTGGTAATTAGAAGGACAGTTTCCTTGTAGAATGTTCTCAGTCATACTTACTGTTGCAGTTCCACAATTGTCAGTTGCTGTTAATACAGCTGGCCCAGGAATAGTATCACAAGACGCTGTTGTATTTGCTGGCGTACTTTGATTAAATGTTGGAGCAATAATATCACCAACAGCAATAGTTTGAGATACCGAAGATGTATTGTTACAAGCATCAGTGAAAGTCCAAGTTCTAGTTACAGTGAACGAGTTAGGACAGTTACCTGGAGTTGTAGTATCTACACCTTGTACTGTTATAGCACCAGAACAGTTGTCAACTGCCGTAAGCGAAATCATTGTAGGAACTTCACCTGTACAAGTAGCAGTAATTGATGCAGGCGCTTCAGGTGCTACCGGAGCCTGATCATCCACTACATTAATAGTTTGTGATACCGAAGAAGTGTTATTACACGCATCAGTGAATGTCCAAGTTCTGATTATAGAGAACGAGTTTGGACAGTTACCCGGAGTTGTAGCATCTACACCTTCTACCGTTATTTGACCAGCGCAATTATCAGTAGCGGTAAGGGAAACCATAGCAGGTACATCACCAGCACAAGCAACAGTTATAGTTGCAGGAGCTTCTGGAGCTACCGGAGCTAAAACGTCTACTACATTAATAGTTTGTGATACCGAAGAAGTGTTATTACACGCATCAGTGAATGTCCAAGTTCTAGTTACAGTGAACGAGTTAGGACAGTTACCAGAAGTTGTAGCATCTATACCTTCAACAGTTATTTCACCAGCACAGTTATCATTTGCCGTAAGTGAAATCATAGCAGGCACATCAACGGCACAAGCAACAGTTATAGTTGCAGGAGCTTCAGGTGTTACCGGAGCTTGATCATC
>NZ_JANMXZ010000009.1:0-46315 GCF_031381455.1 Flavobacterium sp.
ATAGTTGCTGAAGCAATTATAACCTCTTAAGGTGGTTATTGCGTCGGGGCTCACCTCTTCCCATTCCGAACAGAGAAGTTAAGCCCGACTGCGCAGATGGTACTGCAGTTATGTGGGAGAGTATGTCGCTGCCTTTTTTTATGGAATCCTCATCATTTATTTGATGGGGATTTTTTGTTTTGTAAGTAATTCAGACAGATTGAATTAACCACCCCGCCCTTCGGGCACCCCTCAAGAGGGGAATACTCAGTAGTTAATAAGTCAAAAGCATAGAAAAGAAAAACCCTCTCTCCCGAAGCTTCGGGACTGAAAGGGTTTTTGTTTTAATTGTAAAATTTTACGCTGCCGAAGGCGGTGCCGGTGTTTCATCTTCACCACTAATAGTGTTATATAACACATAGTCATTAAACTTCGCTAAATCGGTAGTTTCCCAGATAGACTGCCCTGTGGTGGTGTATTTTACCAAGGTAGTGTAGATGGCGTTACCTGCTTCTACACGGTCTTCCTGTTCTATATCACGTCTGCCGATTTCCATTTTCATTTCTACTATAAGATCGGTGAATTCGTCGGCTAAAATACTAAGAGCATCTAACATTGCTGTTGTTAAACCGTTAACCGAAACCTCGGGCATGAATTCGTTACCTACACGTACCACTCTTTTTGCGGTAATTAACAAATCAGAATCGGTTTGTTCCGATAAGGTATCGGTACCAAACTTTTTATACTTTGGAGTTCCAAAGGCATATACCAAAACTACTCTTGACATTATACTTCTAATTGTGGTGCGAATTTCTTCGGCTTTTGCATCTTTATTTGCCGTTACATTGGTTTGGTCACCCAATGCCTCTATATCGGTAAGACGTTGTGAAAACGCAAGGAGGCTGTTTTTTAAATCGTCTACCAATCTTGTGGTTATGCCATAATCCTCAAACTGAGGTTTATCTCTTAGCATGTAAGCCACTTTTTCTAACCCTTTCGTCACTAGGGTTCCATCCGAAAAATTGTAAATTCGAATTACGTCATTTTTTCTCAAGTTTTCTAATTTTTAAATGATTACTAATGAGAAGGGCAAGCCAAGTTTTATGCCAACAATACTTATAAAATTCTTGAGGTTTGATTAAGATTAATTGTATAAATTGTGAGATATCTATTTGTAAGGTATTGATGCAATCAATTAACTGTCAGATGAATTGTAATTGTGTTCCGATGTAGTAAAACAGACCTTAGAAGATAGGTTAAGGTTTTACGATAAAGAAGTGAAGGCTTCAGAAGTAAGAATCGAATAATCAGAAGACCGTTCCGAAGAGTCCGAAGCTCGTTCCGAGGCTCGGAGGGCTTGGAAATGCTGTAAAGTTGATTTTGGAGGCACGGATTGCAAATCCGCGCTATCTGGGGTTATAGTATTAGCAAGGTAGGCTATTCAAATGGTGAGAAAAGCTATAGTATTGGTGATTGAAGTTATTCAATCATTATGGCTATTTTAATGGGAGACTTTACACAGTTAATTAAACATTGACACTTTGTGCAGCTGGAGTGTTCTATCATTACTCTTTTTTATTTTAAAGTAATTCTTTTATTTCTATTTTAAGAGCTTTACAAATTTTATGAAGCGTTATGATTGAAGTGTTAATTTCTCCTCGCTCTATTCTTCCAATTTGATTTCTTGGGATATTTGCATCAAATGATAGAATTTCTTGAGACAGGTTAAGTTCAATTCTTTTCTGTCTAAGTTTTTCTCCTACGGATTTTAATAAGTTTATTTCTTCATTTTCTATCACGTTTTAAAATTGCACCTATCTCTTAAAATAATACGACACATATTTGTGTCATTTAAATATTTTTATAATATTTGTAAAAATTATAAACTTACTTATTTATGAAAAAAATTTCAATCTTATTTATTTTAGTTATACTATGTTCTTGTGGAGCAGTAAATAGACAAATTATGGGTAACACAGAAAAAGATTTAATAAAACAAGTTTCAATTGAAACAGGATGCTCATCTGAAAAAATCATAATTATTGAAAAAATTAAAAATTTTGGTAATGCCACTTATGCTTTAGATGTTTGTGGTAAACGAGTGGTTTATAAACAAGTTGGTTCTGTGTTTATGACAGCTCTAGAAGCTGACAAAATAATGAAGAAAGGTTAATAGTTATGCCTAAACAACCAAAATTCAGAATCCAGATTATTTATAGAGATTCAATTTCAGGTAAAATTGTTAGTGAAGAGTATGCCAAAACGAACCCAAAAACAACTGTGAAAGAAACCCGTAAGATACCTATTTAGGGGTAATGTTTTTTACTTATAAATCTAATAACTATAATTATGACACCAAAACAATATGAAGAACTCAATGCTTTAGTTTCTGCTAATGTGAATAATACTAATTTATTAGGTAAAGATGTAAAAGAACTTGATAGAAAATCGCAATTTTTAATATCACAAAATAAAATCATCATAGACTATCAGACTATTTTAGATGCTAAACTTAATAGTTTGTTGAATCAGGATTTCAATAAGTGATTTAATCCATCAGTTCGGATTAAGTTGTCTCTAGTATTTTTGAAATTTGAGAATAGCCCTCTCCTTTAAGTTTTACTTTTATTTCTATTGTTGTTTCTGCTAAGTCGTCTTTTTCTATGGTTTCTTTAAGTTGTTTACTACGGTCACTAGGGGACTTTGTCCTTTGGGTTGTTCATCTTGTTACCGATATGTCATCCCTACGGGATTTCACCTTCTATACTTGAAAATATTTCTACTATATACCGTCCCTAAAGGGACTTTTTCTTTTGGGCTGATTATTTTGCTTCCCATATTACATCCCTACGGGATTGTAAAAAGAAACCTTCGCTGCAAACAGAGGGTTTTGTTTTAAATAGGATGAGATTCTTCTCTCGTTCCAAAAGACGAGACGGAATGACAAAAAGAGGAGTTGTTTTTTATCATATAATGCGCTATAGGTATTGACAATCAAATTAATAACAAAAAAACAGTCTCGTTTGTGGCTGCTATTAATTAGATTTCGTTTATTTTAGCGTTAAAATACAACCTTATGAAACATTGTTGTCTAATTTGTATACTACTTTTTGTGACAGTCACTATTAAGGCACAAACCTATACTTTTCCTGATGAGACTGAGACGCACGAAGGTACTTGGTTGCAATGGCCACATCAGTATGAATATGGCAACGCCTATAGAAATGAAAACGACGCTACTTGGGTAGCTATGACGAGTACTTTACAAGCCAATGAAAAAGTACACATCATTACTTACAATACTACAGAGCAAACCCGTATTACTTCTTTATTGACCACAGCGGGTGTGCCTTTAACCAATGTGAATTTTAAAATTGCCCAAACCAATGATGTTTGGGTTAGAGACAATGGACCTATATATGTGAGAAACAACAGCGGTAATCTGGTAATTGAAGATTATGGTTTTAACGGGTGGGGTGGCGATTATGGCTATGCCAAAGACAACGTAATTCCGGCTAGTATTGCGACTGCCAATAGTACTACTATACTAAACCTAAATAGTGTCCTAACGATAGAAGGTGGTGCATGGGAAATGGATAATGGCGGTACTTTTTTGGCTACCAAAACTTCTATACTAGCGCAAAGCAATCCCACTACTCCAACAGGAATTATGGCAGTTAGGAATTTAGGAAAAACCCAGGCGCAAGTAGAGGCAATCTTAACACAATATCTTGGTGTAACAAAATTTATATGGTTAGATGGTTGGTATAGTCAAGAGGACATTACCGATGCGCACATTGATGGCTTTGCTAAGTTTGTACCAGGCAATAATTTGGTAACGATGAACAACGCCGATTTATTGTATTGGGGAGCCTCGCAAACAGACATCAATACTTTATATACCGCAACCAATACTGCTAATGTTGTTTACACCAAAGTGTATTTGCCCCTTACTCAAAACAATGTATCAAAAACCAACGGACAAAATTTAGGATATAAAGGAAGTTATATCAATTATTATGTTGCCAATAATAGAGTGTTGGTTCCAAGCTATAATGATCCGAATGATGCTGTTGCCAATGCTATCATTGCCGGATTGTATCCTGGCAGAACGGTTGTGGGTATTGATGTTAGGAATTTATATAGTAATGGTGGTATGGTGCATTGTGTTACACAGCAACAGCCGTTGGCGAGTGTTCTGGGAACTAATACTTTTGAGTCTAACAAACCAAAAACAATACTATACCCAAATCCGGCTAAGACAAATATTGCCCTGCAAACCAATGAAACCATTAGTAGCATAACCGTTTATAACGAAATAGGTCAAAAAATAAATGTTGCCATTCTTGATAATAATACCTTAGCGATTGAACAACTATCAAGTGGTACTTATTTCATAAAAATTGTTTATACTAATAATCAAACGGAAGCATTAAAGTTTGTAAAAGAATAAGATAAGCTTATTTGTTTTGTTCCACCGCTAGCGCGAGCCTCCTGCTCGTGCCAACAAAAATAGAAGTACGAGCGTGACGCTTGCATCAACAAAGGATAATATAGTTACCTAACCGCACTTTGTCAGGAACGATAAAGAAGATGTAGGCATTTTGGTTATACCGTCTCTAGCGGGACTTTTTTATATTGGATTGGTTATTTTGCTACCGATATGTCATCTCTATGAGATGTAAATAAAAATCCTTGTTATAAAAGTGAGGATTTTGTTTTAAGTTGATGAGATTACTCCTTCGTCGGAATGACAAAAGAGGTGTTCTATTTTTCTACTGGCTCAGTGTAGTCTTTACTTCGTTCTCCTTGAATGAACATTTTTAAAGTATTGAAATGAATAGTAAATTCTACAGCAATCCAATTCATATCGTCATCATCAGATTCTAATTTTGTTGTATATTGATACCAAAGGGTATAGGCTGCGCTATCAAATCCTTTGTTGAATTTTGGTAGTCCAGCTTCGTCACATTCCATTCCCCAAATCATTGCTCTTTTGGGTTGCTCGTGTAACTGATAAAAACCGCTTCCGCCGGCATTTAATTCAACTACAGGTTCAGCTCCCTGAAATGTATATGTTCCAGTTATTGGGTAATCAATAGTGTTTGTGATGTAATGAATTCCGTCTTTGTCTTCAATTTTAGTTTGTGTGAAGCTGTTTGATACAAATAATAATAAAGTAACAAGGAGTAAATTTCTTGATTTCATAATTTTGATTTTATACATTATCAATCCATAATCTAGCATTCACAAACGCCTCAATCCATGGTGAAACTTCATCTTTTTTATCCGTTGGATAGTAAGCCCAATTCCATGGGAAAGTCGAACGCTCAATATGCGGCATCATAACGAGGTGACGACCTGTTTTGTCACACATCATTGCGGTATTATAGCCCGAACCATTTGGATTGGCAGGATAACCTTCATAGGCATATTTGGCCACAATGTTGTATTGGTTTTCCGCTTCCGGAAGCTGGAATTTTCCTTCGCCATGCGAAACCCAAACCCCAAGAGTGCTTCCTGCGAGGGTTTTTAGCATCACTGAATTGTTTTCAGCAACTTTCACTGATGTGAAAATACTTTCGTGTTTATGGCTGTCGTTATGAAGCATTTTTCCGTGTACTTTATGCTCAGGGTGAATCACTTCCAATTCCATGAACAGCTGGCAGCCATTGCAAATTCCGACTGAAAGCGTGTCTTCTCTTTTAAAGAACTTCTTCAATGCAATATTAGCTTTTTCATTGTATTTAAAAGCCCCGGCCCAACCCTTAGCTGAACCTAAAACGTCAGAATTAGAGAATCCACCAACGGCACCAATAAATTGAACATCTTCCAGATTTTCTCTTCCCGAAATCAAATCGGTCATGTGAATGTCTTTAACATCAAACCCTGCTAAATACAATGCATTTGCCATTTCACGTTCCGAATTACTTCCTTTTTCACGAATAATAGCAGCACGCGGTCTAGGTTTAGAATTGTCTATTTCAGGTTTTTTTCCTGTGAAATGAGCTGGGAATTTATATTCTAATTTTTGATTTGAATAGTTGTCAAATCGTTCTTTCGCTTTATTGTTTTTAGATTGTTTTTGGTCGAGTAGAAAAGAGGTTTTAAACCAAATATCTCGAAAACTCGCAATATCCAAATTAAAATTACCAAATTCCAAAGATTCTGAAGAAGTAACTTCTCCTATTTTGAAGAACTCAATTCCTTCTAATGCTTTTTCAAATATTACATCGTCTTTGGCCTGAAGCACCAATCCAATGTTTTCCGAAAATAAAATTTTTACCAAATCTTTTTCGGCAAATGAATTGAAGTCGATTTTAGCACCTAGATTAACATCTGCAAAACACATTTCCAATAAAGTTGTTATCAAACCGCCTGAACCAATATCATGTCCGGCAACAATCTGCCTGTCTTTGATTAAATCCTGAATAGTATTGAAAGCTTTGCTGAAGAAATCAGCATTTTTAATTGTTGGTGTGTCGTTTCCGATTTTATTCAATACTTGGGCAAACGAGCTTCCGCCTAATTTAAATTCATCCTGAGAAAGATTGATATAATATATTGAGCCACCGTTTTTCTGCAAAACAGGTTCCACTACTTTGGTAATATTGGAGCAATTTCCGGCAGCTGAAATGATAACGGTTCCCGGCGCAATCACTTCATCATTTGGATATTTCTGTTTCATCGAAAGCGAATCTTTCCCGGTCGGAATGTTGATTCCAAGTTCAATTGCAAAGTCAGCACACGCTTTTACGGCTTTGTATAAACGGGCATCTTCGCCTTCATTTTTACACGCCCACATCCAGTTGGCAGAAAGTGAAACGCTTTTTAAACCATCTTTTAATGGAGCAAAAACAATATTTGACAACGCTTCCCCAATAGAATTCCGCGAGCCTGCACCTGGATTTATCAAGGCTGAAACCGGAGAATGCCCAATACTAGTAGCGATTCCTTCTTTTCCATTAAAATCTAGAGCCATGACGCCCACGTTGTTCAACGGTAATTGTAACGGTCCGGCGCATTGTTGTTTGGCTACTTTTCCACCTACGCAACGGTCGACTTTATTGGTTAGCCAATCTTTACAAGCGACCGCTTCGAGCTGCAAAACCTGTTCAAGATATTCCTGGATCTTATCTTGGCTGTACTCTATTTCATTATAATTTATTTGAGAACTTGTGTCGGTCATTACCACTTTTGGAGAACTTCCAAACATGTCTTCCAAAGCAAAATCCATTGGTTTGTTCCCAGTTGTTTTGCTCTCAAAAGTAAAGCGGTGATTGTCGGTTACTTCACCCACTTCATACATCGGGGCACGTTCGCGATCTGCAATTTTTCGTAACGTTTCGATATCGTCTTTACCAATAATCAATCCCATTCTCTCTTGTGATTCGTTACCAATAATTTCTTTGGCAGAAAGTGTTGGGTCACCAACTGGTAATTTATCTAAATCAATCAAACCACCGGTTTCTTCAACCAATTCAGAAAGGCAATTCAAATGTCCTCCAGCACCATGATCGTGAATTGAAACAATCGGGTTTACATCGCTTTCCACCATTGCTCTGATAGCATTGGCAGCACGTTTTTGCATTTCGGGATTCGAACGCTGAATCGCATTTAATTCAATTCCGGAACCAAAAGCACCTGTATCTGCAGACGAAACTGCTGCGCCACCCATTCCGATTCTATAATTTTCACCACCAAGGACAACAATTTTATCGCCTTTTTTGGGTGTGTGTTTTTTGGCTTGTTCTTCTTTTCCATAACCAATTCCACCCGCCAGCATAATTACTTTATCAAAACCTAGTTTTCTGCTTGTCCCACTGAGCTTGTCTAAGTGTTCATGTTCGAAGGTTAAAACAGAACCTAAAATTAAAGGTTGCCCGAATTTGTTTCCAAAATCAGAAGCGCCATTTGATGCTTTTATCAAAATATCCATTGGCGTTTGGTACAACCATTTTCTTTCGGTCATTCCGTTTTCCCATGGACGATTTTCGGTTAATCTTGAATAGGAAGTCATGTAAACCGCTGTTCCTGCTAATGGCAATGAACCTTGTCCACCAGCCAAACGGTCACGAATTTCTCCTCCGGAACCTGTAGCCGCGCCATTAAATGGTTCCACCGTTGTTGGGAAATTATGTGTTTCGGCTTTTATTGAAATTACGGAATTGAATTCTTTTTCCTGATAGAAATCAGCTTTGTCTCCGGTTTTTGGAGCGAATTGCGTCACTTTTGGGCCTTTGATAAAGGCTACATTATCTTTATAAGCCGAAACAATATCATTCGGATTTAGTTCTGAAGTTTTCTTTATCATTTTGAATAAAGACATTTCCTTTTCTATACCATCAATTATAAATGTTCCGTTAAAAATTTTGTGTCGACAGTGTTCTGAATTGACTTGTGAGAAACCAAATACTTCTGAATCTGTTAGTTTTCTATTGAGTTTTTTGGAAAGGTTTTCTAAGTAAATGACTTCTTCATCGCTCAACGCCAAGCCTTCCTGTTTGTTGTAAGTTGCAATATTCTCAATTTCCAGAATGGGTTCTGGTTTGATATTGATAGTAAAAATATCCTGATTTAGTTCATTATATTTCTGCGAAAGCATTGGATCAAAATCGGTAAAACCATCAGCAACTTTTCGGAATTCTTCAATTCTGATGATGCCTTCGATACCCATATTTTGGGTAATCTCTACGGCGTTGGTACTCCAGGGCGTAATCATAGCGGCACGTGGGCCAATAAAAAAATCCGTCAGGACGGATTTTTCTATTTTATGGGCGTCAGCGAATAACCAATTAAGTTTTGAGATAGTTTCTGCCGAAAGCTCGTTTTGCGATTGCACGGCAAAAACGGTAGCACTTTCGTTTCCGAAGAAATGAATCATTGTGTTGTTGTTTAATTCCGCTGCGCTCCATTCAGTTCGGCTCGCCTCGGGGTGTTGTTGTTGTGCTGCAAATTTAATATAAATTGAAAGATAAAAAAATGCGTTCTTTAGATACTTTTAAAGGAGTTTTCAACTTTATCTGATACGAGAAGTTTATTTTAAAAATTTGTATACTTTTGGTAAGTTAATATAAATGAAATGAGAAAAATTTATCTTTTTGCTTTCCTCCTGTGTGTTGGATTTTCAACCACTGCACAGATAATTAATTTTGCGGATCCTAATTTTAAATATCGATTGACAGGGTATGGCTATGCAAAAGATGTGAATGGTAATAATATAGAGGTTGACTTGAATCATAATGGCGAGATTGAAGTTAGCGAAACTTCGAATGTGTATCAAATTATTATTTATCAAAACACCAATCTTCCTTATTTGATTTCACTTAGCGGTGTCGAATATTTTACTAATCTAAAAAAATTAGCTTGTAGGGATCAACACTTATCTCAGGTTGACTGCAGTCAATTAGTTAATCTGGAAGAAATTGATTTTGGAAATAATCAATTAGTAAGCCTTAATTTAACGGGGCTAATTCATTTAAAAAAAATTAATTGTTTTTATAACGTTATGACTTCCTTAAATACAAGTGATTTAGTTAGTTTAGAATATTTAGACTGCAGCGGTAATCAGATTCCGGGTCTTAATCTTTCAAATTCCGTAAATCTTCAGAAATTATTCTGTCTTTATAATAATTTAAGTAGTTTAAACATAGCAGGATTAACGCATCTGACAGAAGTTAATTGTGAAACCAATCATCTTCCGACATTAAACTTAACCGGTTTAACGGGCCTGACTGATTTCAGATGCGGTTCCAATGAAATGACAAGTTTAAGTCTTCCCGATTCCAACAATTTAACGGTGTTGTTTTGTGGAGCTAATCAGCTAACTTCGTTAACCTTATCCAACTTGCCTTTGTTAAATTATTTGTCATGTAGTTCTAATTTACTGTCATCTGTTGACTTATCGAATCAGGTAAATTTAGTGACACTTTACTGCAGTAATAACCTGCTGACTCAATTAGATGTTTCTAATACAAATTTGTATGAGTTGAATTGTGCTGACAATAGTCTTGAAAGCATTGATATTTCAAACTGTAGAAATTTATTTCGTTTTACCTGTAATGATAATCCTAATTTGACTTATCTCAATTTAAAAAACGGCTATATAGAAACTTATTATTACTATATGAATAATATTCCAAACATTGCCTATGTGTGTGTTGATGAAGATGAGTATTACTCAATTTACGCTAAGATACAAAACTATTCGGGCAGTTCATATTTTGAAATAAATTCCTATTGTTCCTTTACACCAGGAGGGCCTTTCTATACTATTCATGGCAACCAGAAAATAGATGCTAACAATGATGGATGCGATGTGGATGATTTGGCTTATCCTAATTTAAAGTTTTTAATAACTGATGGTACTCATGTTGGAAATTTTATTTCCAATTCATCCGGAAATTATGTTATTCCTGTTTTTGCTGCAACCCATACCATTACACCGGTTTTGGAAAACCCAACTTATTACACTATTTCACCGGCTAATATTTCTGTTACTTTCCCAACAGAAGTCAGTCCTTATATGCAGGATTTTTGCATGACGCCAAATGGAGTCCACCAGGATTTGGAAACATGGATTATTCCATTAACAGCCGCCAGGCCAGGCTTTGATGCAAGGTACAAGATTATGTACAGGAATAAGGGAAATGTTCCAATGTCAGGCAATGTGACTTTTGCCTTTTATGATGAGTCTATGGACTTTATTTCTGCAATACCTACACAAAACAATCAAAGTTTTAGTTTGTTGAGTTGGAATTATGCCGATTTAAACCCATTTGAAATTCGGGAAATTGAAGTAAAGTTTAATATAAATTCACCGGTAGAAACCCCAGCAGTGAATATAGGCGATGTTCTAAAGTTCGCGTCTACTATTTTTCCACTTGCCGGAGATGAAAACTCAAGTGATAATTCGAATGATTTAAGGCAGGTTGTCGTTGGTTCTATTGATCCTAATGACAAAGTTTGTGTTGAAGGAAACATTGTTGACCCGGAAATGATTGGAGAATACGTTCACTATGTTATTCGTTTTGAAAATACCGGAACTTTTGCAGCAGAGAATATTGTAGTTAAAGATATAATTGATACCAATAAGTTTGATATTTCAACTTTGATTCCGTTGCATGCTAGCCATAGTTATGTAACCAAAATTACTAATGCGAATAAGGTGGAGTTTATCTTTGAGAATATTAATTTGCCTTTTGACGATGCAAATAATGACGGGTATATATCATTTAAGATCAAAATAAAACCTACGCTGGTTGTTGGAGACACCTTCAGTAATAATGCCAGTATTTATTTTGATTATAACTTTCCCATTGTAACCAATACCTACACATCAGTTTTTCAGGAATTGGGTATCCGCGATTTTGATTTTGTAGATTATCTTAGCTTGTATCCGAATCCAGCCAATACTGTTTTAAATATAAAAGCTGTAAATGATATTGCATTGAAATCTATTTCAGTTTATAATACTTTAGGTCAGTTGGTTTTAGCTTTTCCTAATTTAAATCAAATAGATATGATTGATGTTTCCGATTTAAAAACAGGAAGTTACCTCATCAGGTTTGTTACTGATAGAGGAATTACAAGCAGCAAGTTTATCAAGAAATAAAAAACAGGTATAAAAAAAGCTTCCTTTTGGGAAGCTTTTTTTATATCTATCGGATATAAAAATTAATTTGACGGGAAAATAATCGAATTATAAGCACCCAAATCAAAAACACTATTTCTTGGATTTCCTAAAATATCTAATGGAACTCCAACGTCTACTCCAAATCCTTTGGCCGCTGAAAGTTCACCAATAAACAATTTATTTTTACTAATATCTTGAAAATCTACATTTCCGTTTTTAATAATTTCGGTAGCATCATTAAGAAAAGCATACTCTGGAAGATCAGTAAATTGGTTGTTGGTATTGTTAAATCTAATTTGACATTTGCTGAACAATTTATTGAATTGTTTACTGGTGTCCGTACTTTTATTAACAAGCAATTCCACTTGATTAGAACCAAAAATTATACAGTTTTTGAAATCGGCTTTTATCAAATCAAACGCCACTTGTTGGTTAGTCGTTGTGTCCTTATAATAATTATCAACTGTTACAGCAACTTGTTTTGAGCTTGACCAATTGTTATTGAATGTGCAATGTTTAAATTCATAACTTCCGCCCAATGTACAAGCTAATGAAGCTACGCCAGCGGTATTAATGACTATGTTTTTTCCTTTTATGTTTGCCGCTCTTCCCAATAAACCTACATTAGAACAATCATAAATTTGAGTATTTTCAATTTCCATTGGTAAGCCCGCGTTATTTTCTACAAGTAAACCTATAACAGCATTTTTGACAGTTAAATTTTTGATTCTATGATTATACGTTCCACTTCCTTGTCTGAGATAAACGGTTCCCCATTGTCCTGGAACATCAGAGAAATCAGGTTCTAAACGATCGCCTTCAAAAATAACTTCGTTTTCTAATGCCGCAGTTGTTGATGTTGAACCCGTAATGTGTAAAGTTCCACCTTCCTGAACGACCAAACCAGATTCAGCATGAAAATGAACTCTAGCACCGCCAGGTATTGTTAATGTTTCTCCGTTGGGGACACTCGCATAGCCGTAGACGACGTAGGGTTTATCTGTTTTGAATAAGTATTCATTGCCATTATCAGGATGCGAATGACTTAAATTTCGACCATTAGTTTCCAACACAGTTCCGTCTTCATTAAAGCCAATTGGGATTTGACCAATAACACCATTGGTATTATTTGGAAAAATAAAGTAAGCATCTTGTATTAGTGTTACCAATTCTACTTTTTGCAAATTAGCGCCACTATCAAATTCTATCTGATCGGTATAAAGGAAATCCGAAGGATTAGCATCGCCAATTCCCGCTGTGGTTTCTATAAAAATATACATGCTGTCTTTGGCCAACAATTCCACGTCATGGAAAATCCTGTTTTCGTCGCCTGTCATTCCGTCAACCGTAATCCTGTATTTTGTTCCCACGCCTTTAGCTAAACTGATTGTTGGGATTTTGATGTCCTTGCTGCTTTTGTTATAGACTTTCAATGTATACGTACTAGAACCAATATTGGTAAAAACAGTATCTAAATAAATAGTGTCTTTAGAAAAAACTAAATCACCTGTACTAGGTTCAAAAACAAAGTCCTGGCGACATGAACTAACGGTAATAGCTAAACCAACAAAAACAAGAATAATGAGTTTACGCATCTGCAGTATGAATTTTGGTAAATGTAAGTATTAATTTGAAAATTTAAAAATCCTAACATTATAACGTTAAAAATCTCATTTTATTGTTATCACATTCAATTCAGCATGTTTGATTTTTAGATTCTTATAAATAAGTATTATTTTTACAAAAAAAAGCTATGTCATTTGATAAAGATAAAATCCTCCAACTTTGTAATGATTGGTCCAAAAACACGTTGATGGAAACTTTAGAAATAGAGTATATCGATGCTGGAGAAGATTTCTTAACAGCAAAAATGCCTGTCAATTCCAAAGTGCATCAACCAATGGGAATACTTCATGGTGGCGCAACGGTGGCTTTAGCAGAAAGTGTTGGAAGTGCTGCTTCGATGCTGTTTATCAATCCTGAAAAACAAGAAGCTCGTGGCATTGAAATTTCGGCAAATCATTTAAAAAGTAAACGGGAAGGAACTGTTTTTTGTACCGCAAAAATTATTCATCAGGGCAGAAGCATTCATCTTTGGGAAATAAAAATCACCGATGAAGAAGGAAAATTGATTTCGCTTTGTAAACTGTCTAACTTGATTTTACCACGAAGATAATGACGGATTTATTTATAAAAGTCAAAATCCAACAAGGACAAAACTTGCCGTTTGTACTATTTTGCAAGCCCGATTCAGATAAGGTTGTCGGTGTATTTCAGAAGAACGACCACATTTATTTTTTAGAAACCTTCGAGGAAAAAGGCTTTGCTTTTGCACCGTTCGATGCAGAGGAAGTTCCATATATTCCATTGGAGCATTCAGACGTATACGTTGAAACGGTACATAGCAAGAATTATTATTTTGAACCTAAAACTTCCAATCCTAATGGTGTTATAGGCAAGGATTTTTTTGAGGAAATGGTTAGCAAGGCTGTGGAGGCTATAAATGACAAACAATTCCTGAAAGTCGTCCTATCGAGAAAAGAGGAAGTAGCTGTTCCTGATTTTGACATACAAACAACCATGCGGAAGATGATTTATCAGTATCCAAATGCATTTAAATATTGTTTTTCACATCCAAAAATTGGAACTTGGCTTGGAGCAACTCCTGAACAGTTTCTTAATACCAATGGCAATGCTTTAAAAACAGTTGCATTGGCAGGAACTCAGTTGGCGACAAGTTCTAAAAATATTATTTGGCAGGGCAAAGAGGAAATAGAACAGCAGTTAGTAACTGATTTTATTGTAGATAGTTTAGAAGACTTGGTCAAAGAAATCACAATTTCAAGCCCTTATTCAGTTAAAGCGGGAAATTTGTGGCATATCAAAACAGATATTTTAGCAAGATTAAAATCGAAGAAATCATTAAAAAAAATAATAACCGCATTGCATCCTTCTTCAGCGGTTTGCGGATTACCAAAACAAGCAGCAAAGGAATTCATATTGGAAAATGAAGGCTACAACCGAGAATATTATTCGGGTTTTTTAGGAGAATTGAATATTGATTTCGTTACGTTTAGAACGTTGCAAACCGATTTATTTGTCAATTTGCGATGTATGAAAATCATAATTGCTTCAAAGTTCGCAATGACAAAGGCACAACTATTCATTGGTTGCGGCATTACAAAAGATAGTAATCCTGTGGATGAATATATTGAAACGGTCAATAAATCGATGACGATGAAAAAGATTTTGGAATAGAATATAGAATAAAGAGTAAAGAGTAAAGAGTAAAGAGTAAAGAGTAAAGAGGACACTGTTAATTAATAACTTTTAGAGATATGAAACTAGATATATTGGCGTTTGGCGCGCATCCGGACGATGTTGAATTAGGTTGCAGCGGTACCATCGCCAAAGAAATTTCGTTGGGGAAAAAGATTGGCATTATCGATTTAACACGTGGTGAATTGGGAACTCGCGGTTCTGTAGAAATCAGAGATTCTGAATCGGCACTGGCTGCTGAGATTTTAGGAATTTCCGTTCGTGAAAATTTAAATATGCGTGATGGGTTTTTTATAAATGATGAAGAACATCAACTTCAAATCATAAAAATGATTCGGAAATATAAGCCGGAAATTGTGCTTTGCAACGCTATTCGCGACCGACATATTGATCACGGCAAAGGAAGCAAACTCGTTTCGGATGCTTGTTTTCTTTCAGGTTTGAGAAGAATAGAAACTACTTTCGATGGTAAAAATCAAGAAGACTGGCGACCAAAAGTGGTCTATCACTATATTCAATGGGAAAACCTATATCCTGATTTTGTGGTAGATATCACTGGATTTACTGATAAAAAAGCAGCTTCGATTTTGGCGTATGCTTCACAGTTTTATTCTGAAAATTCGAATGAACCGGTAACGCCAATTGCGACTAAAAACTTCTTGGAAAGCATACATTATCGCTCGCAGGATTTTGGGCGATTAGTAGGCGTAGAACACGCTGAAGGTTTCACGGTTGAAAGATATTTGGCTGTCAATAGCTTAAGCGATTTAAAGTAACTTTTTAATTTTTTTTCTTGACAAAAGAAAAGAATTATATATATTTGCACTCGTTAAAAATGGTGGTTGTAGCTCAGCTGGTTAGAGTATTGGTTTGTGGTGCCGAGGGTCGCCGGTTCGAACCCGGTCAGCCACCCTTAACTAAAAAGTCCTGATGATTCAGGACTTTTTTTGTTTTGTATTAATTGGTTTCTGCTTTATCTACCACTAATTTTTGTTCCCTATTTGCAATTTCCCAGGCAATCGCAAAAGCATATTTCGTTCTCACAGTCAAGGCATCAAATTCTATTTTGCTTACTTCATCAGTTGCTCTGTGGTAATCGGCATGTTCGCCGTTATAAAGAAAAACTACCGGAATTCCCTTTTTGGCAAAATTATAATGGTCCGAACGGTAATAATAGCGGTTTGGGTCGCTTTTATCATTGTATTTATAATCAATAGTTAAGAAGTTATTTTTCTTATTCACTTCTTCACATACATTGTATAAATCAGTTGAGAGGTAATCAGAACCAATCAAATAGACATAATTGTTAGTGTTTTCATGAAACGAATCGCGTCGTCCAATCATATCAATATTCACATCGGCAACTGTATTAGCTAAAGGGAATAATGGATTTTGTGTGTAATAACGCGAACCATGCAAACCGTGTTCTTCGCCCGTCATGTGAATAATTAATATGGAACGTTTTGGACCATTACCTTCATTTTTAGCTTTTTGAAAAGCAGCGGCAATTTCCATAATAGCAACTGTTCCTGAACCATCATCATCAGCGCCGTTATAAATTTGCCCATTTTTCATTTTAAGATGGTCATAGTGTGCGGAAACAACCACAATTTCATCGGGCTTTTCTGAACCTTCAATAAAAGCCCAAATATTCTCTGAATCAGGGAGATTTTCATTGTATTTTGCATTTAAAAACGCAGCCGGAATATGTTGGTAATAATCATTGGCTCCTTTTGGGAAACCAACGCCATGCTTTTTGTAGAAATCAATTATATAGCGACCTGCTTTTTTCTGACCTTCGCTTCCGGTGTCGCGACCTTCCATTTCATCCGAAGCAATGATTTCGAGATTTTGCTGTAAGCTTTCTCTAGAAATAACATCAATATAATTATTTTTTGAATGGTTAACAGGTTTTACTCCAACAACAACTTTCTTGCTTGAGCAGTTTATAAATAGAAATATAATAAGTAATAATAGGATTGGCTTCTTCATGTTGATTTTTAATGGATGTTGATAAAGGTATATACGATAAATACTAAAAGCAAGATGCTCATTAAAATAATATTGATAATAAGCATAACGATGCTTTTAAGGAATGAAATGGTTCTGGTTTCGCCATAGAAACGATGATGTGCCGGGAAGAAATAATAGAACATCCAAATATAACCAAAAGCATTGCCAAAACCGGTAATGAAAGTGTTAAACGAATTTTCGACAAAACAGCCCATTATTTTTTTGAAAAAGAAAATAAATAATGCGATAAGTAATAGAAACGAAAAATAGTGTAATGTGAAAATGCCATGATCAAAATAATACCAACGCTTTTTATTATGAAAAAGCCATAGTACTAAAGCAAATAAAGGCATATAGATAAATAATACTTTTGGAGAGTTGCGTTGTGCTTGTTCCAAAAATTTCACCATCATTTCTTTCTTGGTGTTTTTGGCTAATACTATCAATGATTTCTTGACAATAGAATATTCGAAATCAGTTAATCTATCTTCTACTGGACCATATTTTTGTAAGGAATCCAACTCTTTGACATTTTTGTAACCAAAATTAAGAAACCCTTCGTTTTGTTGTTCATTGGTAAGATGCTTCATTTTTTGATCTTCCTCATCGGCTTTTATAATATCAGAAAGCTTAATTTTTTTTGATGCAATGACACTGTCTTTGACAACACCGTTTTTGTCTTTTACGGGGACAGTTGTCGTTTGATCTGAGTTTACCAAATCATCAGGATTAGTTGGGAATATTGCAATCAGAAAGAACGTCACAAAGCTGATGAAAATATACAATCTAACAGGAGCCAAATAAGAAAGACGTTTGCCCGAAAGGTATTCTTTAGTCAGCGAAGCAGGTTTAAGGAATAAGTTTTTTATGGTTTTCCAAAAAGCATTTTCATAATGCGTTAAATCTTCGAAAAAATGAACAAATAAATGATGAAAAGTTTTTCGGGTATCGGTGTTTTCCTGCCCGCAATTGGGACAAAATCTATTTTCTACAACATAATTACAATTCAGGCACGTTTTGTCTTTTCTTAACGGACTTTTAGACATAGGAAATAGTTATAAAAATCAAAATGTAAATCTATTAAAATTATTTCTATTTTTGAAACACAAATACAAAACCATGCAATCAAAGGCTACAACTCCAGAACAATACTTTTCTGAATTACCTGAAGACAGAAAACAAGCTATGCTAAAACTTCGAAATGCCATTAAAGAAAATTTGCCCAAAGGTTATGAGGAAGTCATAAGTTATGGCATGATAGGTTATGTTGTGCCACATTCTATTTATCCCGCTGGGTATCATTGTACGCCAAAATTGCCGCTGCCTTTTATTAATTTGGCTTCGCAGAAGAATTTTATTGCGGTATATCATATGGGAATTTATGGCAATAAAAATTTGTTAGATTGGTTTGTTGCCGAATATCCAAAACATGCTAAAACCAAAATCGATATGGGAAAAGGATGTCTTCGGTTCAAGAAAATGGATGATATTCCATTTGAATTAATTGGTGAATTGGCAACCAAAATCTCAGTGAAAGATTGGATTACTATCTATGAACAAAACTGGAGATCAAGAGTTAAATGATTTTAATACAAAATAATACTGACGAAAATTTTACCGATATTAGAGTTATTGCCGCTGAAGTTTGGCCAATAGCTTATGGTGCCATTTTAAGTCAGGCACAGTTAGATTATATGATGGAAATGATGTACAGCGTTTCGTCATTGCAACTGCAGTCCAATTCCAAAAAGCATCGTTTTATTTTGGCAAAAGAAGGTGAAACAGTTATGGGTTTTGCTTCTTATGAATTTAATTACAATAAAAAACCTAAAACTAAAATTCATAAAATATATATTTTTTCCAATCACCAAGGGAAAGGCATTGGAAAAAAACTCATTAATTTTATAGTCAATGAATCCAAATTGCGTCATCAAAAAGGGTTGATTTTGAATGTGAATAAAAAAAACATAGCTATTCGTTTTTATGAAAGAATTGGTTTTGAAATCAGTTATGAAGAAGTTATCGATATAGGTAATGGTTATGTAATGGATGATTATGTGATGGAAAAATCAATTTAAAAAGCAACCAATGAAGTTTCTAAAAAAAATAAACAGCAAAGCAAAATCAGATGCAAACACCGGTTTTGGAACAAATGCTTCCAGTTATGGTGGTCGATTTATCACTAAAAGCGGAAATGCCAATGTGAAAAAATCAGGAATTGGTCTTTTTGAAAGCATTAGTTGGTATCACACGATGCTGAATATTCCGCGATGGAAATTTTTAGTAATTATAGGCGTATTTTATTTTTTGGTCAATTTTATTTTTGCCAGCTTGTATTATGCCGTTGGTGTCGAACATTTAAATGGAATAACTGCCATAACAACTTTGGATAAATTTGGGCAGGCATTTTTCTTTAGCATTCAAACTTTTACCACAGTTGGTTACGGACATATCAGTCCAAGCGGATTTGCGACTAGTCTTGTGGCTGCAGTTGAAGCTTTATTCGGATTGTTGAGTTTTGCCATTGCTACAGGTTTGTTTTACGGAAGATTTAGCAAACCCAAAGCGCATATTAAATTTTCAGAAAACGCCTTGATTGCACCTTATAAAGATGGAACCGCTTTGATGCTTAGATTATCACCATTTAAAAATACTAATTTGACTGATGCTGAAGCCAAAGTAACGCTTGGAATGAAACTAGATGAAAAAGGTATTTTAGTAAATAAGTTCTATTCTTTGGATTTAGAATTATCAAAAATAAATGCCTTGAATTTGAGTTGGACATTGGTTCATCCTATAACAGAAATTAGTCCGTTATATAATTTGACCAAAGAAGATTACGAAAACATTGACGGTGAATTTCTCGTATTCCTAAAGGTTTTTGATGACATGTTTAGTACGACAGTAGTTAAACGAGCGTCATATTCGTTTGATGAGATTGTTTTTGGAGCCAAATTTTTGCCGATGTTTTCACGAAGTGAGAATCAAAATAAAACGGTTCTTCACATTGATAAACTAAATTTGTATGAAAAAATAAAGCTGTAAAATAATTTACAGCTTCTTTTTTATTTTAGAGTAGCATCTAATTTTACCGCTACTTTCTTGGAGACTTTTTTGCTGACAACACTTGGGATTTCAATACCATAATCATCAGTGTTCAGGCTAAAATCAGAATCAATTTCAATGCCATTACTTGATTTTTTTATACTTGCCGTAATGCTAATGTCTTTTGATTTTCCGTGCATTTCCATTTTTCCTTTTATGGTATAGGCTTTGGCAGTTTCGGTAAGTTTTGAAACATCGAAGTTATCGATTTTGCCTTTAAATGTCGCTTTTGGATACGAATCGCTTTCCATATAATTTTCGTTGAAATGTTCTTCCATCAAAGCTACTTTGAAGCGAAACCCTTTTATTAATACAAGGCTGGCAAATTCTCCAGTACTCGGATTTAGTACACAAGTTACAGATTCGTTTTTTGCTTTTACTTCTTCAAAAGCCGGAACAGAAGCTTCAAATGTTATTTTACCTGTTTTGGTAAGCATTTTGGTTTGTGCAAAACTGCTCAAACTGATTACTATAAGAAGACTTAATAATTTAATTTTGCTCATGGGTTTACTATTTTTTTTTGTTATTGCTTCACCAGTTCGCATTCGCTCGTGTAGTGAATCTTCGATTTCATAATATTTTATTTTATTCTTGTAATCCATTTTGTGCCCATTCAAAAATTTGATCAATTTTAGCTTGTGGTAATCTGGTACCGCCATTTGGCATCATTCCAGGTGAGCCTTGCGCTCTTGAAATTCGATCTAATAATCCTCTTGTTTGAACCGCATTCTTAACAAATTCGTATGTAGTTAAAGACATAGGCGCACCATTTACGGGAACAGTGGCGTGACATGGAATACAATTGTTATCAATTATTGATTTTATTGTATTGGTATAAGTGATTTCGTCAAATTGGCTTATATCAATTAAATCAGAACTGGAATCGTTTGTGCAGCCTATGACAAATACAATACCAAAGGAAATTAGAAGTGGAAAATATAATATCTTTTTCATTTTGGTTTTATTTTAAGTAGTATTTTTAAGTAAATTTACGTAAATATCTACTAAGCAGTTTAATTAATTTTCGATTATGAGAAAAAAGTTGTTTTATATTTTACTATTATTGATTGTAGTAATTTTTGGAGTTTATAAATACATGTATAAAAGTCACAGGGATATTGCTTCTGAAGATGCTGCTTTTTCTAAAACAGTGTCAGAAGTCTTTCAAGCATTTACTGCTAATGATAGTTTGGCAAACAAAACTTATTTAGACAAGACAATTTCTGTAAAAGGGAAAGTAACCAATATTGATTTAGCCAATAAAATTATTACGGTTGACGAAAAGCTGTCAGCTCGATTTACAGATAAGATTCCGGACAATATAAAACTACAAGATTCTATAACTTTAAAAGGACGATTGGTTGGTTTTGACGATTTATTAGAAGAAATTCAAATGGATCAATGCGCTATTGAATAAATTATTTATAACAAAATACAAAAAAAAACATTCTATGAAAAAGATTATTTTATTGCTATTATTACCAATTACCATGATCGCCCAAGAAGATTTACTCATTGGAGTAGACTCGACGTCAATTCAAAAAAGTAAAGTTGAATCCGCCTTCAAAGGATTAAAAATTGTAAATATTGAGTCAACAAAACTAGCCGCCAAAGGCGATTTATATTTTATTGTGGCGCATAGATTTGGCTCTGTAAAAGATGGATTTGAAGGCGCATACGGACTTGATAATGCTGTGACTCAATTGAAATTTCTTTACGGTGTTACCGATTGGTTAACGATTAGTGGAGCAAGAAGTGAATTGGCTTATGATTTTTCGGGGAAATATTTATTGCAATCTCAAGAAACAAATGGTTTTCCGGTCGCTATCGTAGGTTTTACCAGTTTGGCGATTAATAATACATTGAAAGAAAGTAATTATCCAAAAATGAAATTTGAGAACAGACTGATATATGTGGCGCAACTTCTTGTTTCTAGAAAATTCAACAAAAATTTATCGTTAGAGTTGGCTCCGACTTTTTTTCATGAGAACTTTGTAATTGATGATAACCAAGATAATAGCCAATATGCTATTGGAGTTGGAGGTAGATATAAATTTGCAAAACGTTGGTCTTTAAATGTTGATTATGCGGCTCATTTAAATAGATCAAGCACTTCACAGTTTAAAGACCCACTTTCGATTGGAGTTGATTTAGAAACTGGAGGTCATGTATTTCAAATGCATTTTAGTAGTTCACAAGGAATACATGAAGCCGGATTTTTGGGAAATACTACTGGAGATTGGGGTAAAGGAGATATTTTCTTTGGATTTAATCTCTTGAGAGTTTTTTAAGAAAATAAATTATATAAAAAAAGCGTCCCGATTCTTAGAGAGAATTGGGACGTTTTTTTTTAGTTTTGATGCTTGTTATTCTTTAATGAATTTTTGAATGTAATTTCTATCTTGTGTATCAGAAATAGATAAAATATAAGTACCTGTTGCTAATTTCTCAACATTAATTGGTTGATTTAAATCATTAGTCTGCAACACTAATTTACCGGTTAAATCATAAACAAAAGCTGATTTAAGCGTAACATTTAGATTATCTTTAAACTGAATGTTAACCACATTTTTTGTAGGATTTGGATAAACAGAGAAAACAGTATTGTTAAATGAATTTACAGCTAATGTTGCTCCTTCAATTACCGAAATACTTTGATTTGGATTTACACTGTTAATAGTGTCAATGATTCCAGAAGGCCATTTTATAACTACTTGATCAATAGTTGTAGCCTGTCCAAGTCCAAAATGAGCAGTTATGGTACTCATGTTTTGGAATCCAGTACCGCTTTGAACATATCTAATTTGTTGTCCCCATGAACCATAAATTTCAACTCTGGCTCCAATCCCGTTTCTGTTACTCTGAATTCCACGTAAATTAACATTTAACCATTTATTAGTATTACCATTATTAAATAATACATTAGTACCGTTTTGAATGTCTAAAAACCCATCATTATTTAAATCGCCAATTGGTCTGTCAACAGTAGATAAATTGTACGTATTTGGATTAGGGGTGAAGTGAAAATTACCATCACCAAACATAATATTATTGCCAGAACCTAATACGTCCAGAAACCCGTCATTGTCAAAATCTTGAGCTACATATTCTCTACCCAAAGAAGTATTTGTGTCGTAACCTGAACCAGCGGTTACACTTGTAAATGTTCCATTACCGTTATTTCTTTTTACATTCGAATATCCATTAGATGCTGAGTTTACCCCAACGATAACATCCATCCATCCATCGTTATTAAAATCACCGCAAGCTCCAGACCATGTTTGTTCCGGATTTGCCATATTAGCTTCTGTAGCTACATTTGTAAAAGTTCCATTCCCATTATTTCTATGCAGCTGATCAATATTTCCTCCAGTGCCAGAGCCACCTTGACCACATTTTGCTAGATACATATCAATATCACCATCGTTATCATAATCAAACCAATTGGAAGCGTAATTTCCGCCAGATGCAAAATCACCAATCCCGCCTTGAATATGATTTAAATTGACACCATCGTTCATATAATATCGATTTGGAGCATTATCATCACAAGCAAAAGCATCAAGTTTACCATCATTATTAATATCCACAAAGTTTGTTCTTTGTACCAAATAATTTTGTGTTTTTCTGTCAGTTGTATATCCTGTTCCATCGCTGTTTGCTTTTAAAAATACTACACCACTTCCAGAACCATAAACCAAGTCATTGTATCCATTATTGTCATAATCGCCCGCAGCAATACTCCATGAAGGAAGTACAGTTGTATTTGGAACTGTATAAGTTGTGGTAGAAAAAGTTCCTCCAACTTGCTGATAGGTTATGGCTAGTTGAGTTGCAGAAACTGCAGAAACAATATCATCTAGATAGTCTCCATTCATATCAGCAACACAATTGTTATAACCTCCGACTATACCGGTTACAATCTGACTTGTAAATGATAATCTATCAGGACCTGCTGGGGCAGTTTCCATAACTGTAAAATCAAAGCCAGCCGAACTAAATTTATTATCAAAAGCAAATATATAGGTTGTTCCTAGTATCGCCGCAAAAGCTACTTGCGAAGAATTAGTACCATTATAATCATCATTTGAGCCAACGCAAAACAATGCGCTGCAATCTCCTGAATAGACGATTAGACGAGTATCACTATTATTGTTTTGAGCTAAAAGAGTAGAAACCGTTATATTGATATTTTGGGTTGCAGTATACTTGTACCATTTCCCTTTTGATGCTGTTCCATTTCCCATGCTACACAATTGTGTTGGAGCTGCCCCATTTTCACCGCTAAATGCCGGTGCAGTCGTAGTAGAATTTAGCGCAACGCTCAATGCTGTTGCACAACTTGATTGTGCAACAGCAAATGATATGCTAAAAAATAAAACAAGAGCAGATGTAATTTTTTTCATAATGGATTTTATAAAATTATTTTAAAAGTTAGTTGCATGTTTGCGTCAAAGATGAAATATATTCTTCTAAAAGGGCAACACCTTCATCATGAACAACAGTTCTACCTAATAAAGGCATTCTTTCACTTTCATCGTTTGAACTTAATCGAAAATGCATAATCGATTTGTTAAAGTTTCCGGGAGTAATTACTTTTTGTAAAGTCGGACTTATCTCTTCATCTGCTAGTAAACAGATACCAATATTAGAATCAACATTTGTTAGTCCAAAAGCGAATCGAACGGGTCTATAATAACAACGAGCTTCATCCTGATGACAATGTGCACAGTTTGCATCTAAATAAGAACGCAGTCTTAAATCTATTGGTTGCGTTGTGTCATGATAATTTACAGCAGATGCAATAGAAGAGGGAAAATTGTCTAAATAACCTTGATCTACTAATTTTTGTAAAATCTTCTTACTTGTATTACCGTAGGTATGATTGTGATTTAAATTTTGTGGTTTAACGCCAATTGGTGTGGCAGTTTCGTTAATTTTATGACAAGCAAAACACTCAGCATCCGATGGTATTCTGTAGTCTGTTGTGATTATTTCGCCGCTAGGTTTTGCAAACGTAATATTTTTGGTACTTCCATTAGTAAAATCTATACCTGATACTAAATCGGCATCTGTCTGATCATCATTCCATACATATTCATAAAATTTCCAGCCATCACTTTTTCTAATCATTAATCGAGTCTCGATTATTTTTGTTACATTCCCTGGTTGAATCGTGGTGTAATAAAATGTTTTTATCAAAACAGTTCCAACTGGAAGATCAAGAATTCTGTTGTCTGCAACATAGGCAGCTTTTACACCGGCCGGCATCCAAATAAATCTCTTTTTTGAAGCATAGTCAGTGAAAAGAGAACTTGCAGGTTCATACGGAATCACATTCAATGAAGGAATTTGATCCTTGATATCACCGTCAAAAAAATTATAATCCGACAGTTTCGGATAAGGAACTAAAGTTAAGTTGACTATAACTGGAGAAACCTGAATGTAATCATCATCTTTGTCAGAACAAGAAATAAAAATGATAAACGTTAAAAGAACTGCAATGGATAGTAGGTAATATTTTTTCATAGATTTTTGAAATGCAGACCAAATATAATAATTATTTAACAACCTTCTTAAAATTAACACAATTTCTAAAAAGTGAAATCTGGTTATTAATAATTTAATAAAAATTATGCAGTTTAATTTCTACAATTCTTCTTCCTTATTGGCTCTTTGCAAAATGTTTTCGGGCAATGCTTTTTTGGCTTTAGCACCCATTTTCTTGAGGTTTTCAACTCGGTTGATTAGATTTCCTGAACCATCAACAAGCTTGCTCATGGCATTGTCATATTCTGTTTTAGAGTCTTTTATTTTATTTCCAACCTTAACTAAATCAGCTACAAAACCTTCAAATTTGTCGTACAAAGCTCCGGCTTGCCGCGCAATTTCAACCGCGTTTTCCTGTTGTTTTTGATTCGTCCACATGCTGTCAATAGTTCGCAAAGTTGCCAATAAAGTGGAAGGCGTAACAATCACAATATTTTTCTCAAAAGCTTTGTTGTAAAGCGAAGTATCTTCATTCAATGCCAAAGCAAAAGCAGATTCAATCGGAATAAACAACAGCACAAAATCAGGGCTTTCCATATGATATAAATCCTGATAATTTTTCTCGCTTAATTGATCTACATGACGTCTGATAGCCATCACATGTTCTTTTAAATGCTGTGCTTTTTCGCTATCATCTTCTTCATTAATATAACGCTCATAAGCGGTTAAGGTTACTTTAGAATCGACGACCATTTTCTTCCCATCAGGTAAATTAATAACGACATCAGGAAAAACCCGATTGCCATCTTCGGTTACAAAACTTTGTTGCACTTCGTATTCGCGCCCTTTTTCCAAACCTGACTTTTCTAATACGCGTTCCAAAATCAATTCGCCCCAATTGCCCTGCATTTTGCTATCGCCTTTTAACGCTTTGGTTAAGTTCAGGGTTTCCTTGCTCATCTGCTCGTTCATTTCGCGTAATCCCAAAATCTGTTGGCGTAATGCGGCGTGATAATCAATGCTTTCTTTGTGTGTGTCCTCGACTTTCTTTTCAAAAAGCTGAATTTTATCCTGCAACGGTGTTAGTATGTTTTTGAGATTTTCTTTGTTTTGTTCGGTGAATTTAGAGGTCTTTTCTTCGAGGATTTTATTAGCCAGATTTTCGAATTCTTTGGTAAATTTCTCCTGCAGTTTTTCTACTTCTTCCTTTTGTTCTTTGTTGCGTTCCCAAAGATTTTCAAAATCAGTTTCTTTTTTTGATAATTGAATGGCTAACGATTCCTTTTCGGTTCGAATAGTTTCTCGCTCTTGAACGGTTTGATTTAATTGCGATTTGAATTGTTCAATTTGCTGCAACAAACCGTTTATTTTTTCTTCCAACGACGCTTTATCCAATTTTGAATTAGCAGCTAAAAGTGTTTTTCCGATATAAATTCCGATGAATAAAGCAATGACGAAGGCGAAGATGATATATAAAGAAGCTGACATTATACGATTATGTTTTTTGTAAAAATAAGCATTAAATTGAAATTGACTATTTCAAAAATGTATTTTTGTTGCAAATCAAAACTATGCATCATCATTTCCTAATTCATAAACCGCATGGCTATTTAAGTCAATTCGTTTATGAAAAAAAGCGACACAAAAAGTTGCTTGGCGAATTGTATAATTTCCCCAAAGGAACGATGGCAATTGGCCGTTTGGATGAAGATTCCGAAGGCTTACTTTTGCTAACAACCGACGGAATGATGAGCGAAATGGTGCGTAGCAAAACCGTCGAAAAAGAATATTACGCTCAAGTTGACGGAATGATTAATGAAGAAGCTGTTGCCCAAATTAAAAAAGGTGTCGAAATTGGTTTCAAAGGCATTCGATACACAACCAAAGAATGCGAAGCCAAAATCATTTACCAACTTCCAGAAAGCATTGGCGAAGGAAGAAGAATTCGGGATCAACGTCACGGACCAACGAGTTGGGTTTCGATAACGTTGACCGAAGGCAAATTCCGTCAAGTTAGAAAAATGACGGCAGCAGTTGGATTTCCAACACTTCGATTGGTCAGGATCCGAGTTGGTAACTTACATTTGCAAAACCTTAAAGCAGGAGAAGTATTGCATGTTAACAAATTTGAACTCTAAAATAAAAAACAAATAATAAATAGCAAAATACAAATAAGTTCCAAAACTTAAAACTCAAATTCCAAACGTTTAAATTTTTGATTTTTGATATTTATTTGATATTTGTAATTTGCTTTTTGAAATTTAAAAAATATGCTCAACATCGTTTTAGTAGAACCCGAAATCCCAAACAACACCGGAAACATTGGACGATTGTCCGTTGGAACCGAAAGTTGTTTGCATTTAATTCACCCGTTCGGATTTGTAATTAATGACAAGAACTTAAAGCGTTCGGGTTTGGATTATTGGGTGCATTTAGATGTTACCGAATATCAAAATGTAGTCGAATGGATGGAGAAAATTGATGATAAATCAAGAGTTTTTCTGATGAGTTCGCATGCCTCCAAATCTATTTATGAAGCCGAGTTTCAAGATGGCGACTGGTTGGTTTTTGGCAAAGAAAGTGTTGGTTTGAGTCAGGAAGTCTTAGCTCAATTCGAAAACCATTTAACGATTCCAATGTCGAATTTAATTCGCAGTTACAATATTGCCAATTCGGTTGCGTTTGTAGTTGGTGAAGCAAAAAGGCAGTTATCATTAAACAGTCGCAGTGTTTAATGAACAGTTTCATTGCTAGAAATTTTATAAAATTAAACCATTAAGAAATTAAGTTTCATTAAGTGAAATAAGGCTTAATGAAACTTAATTTCTTAATGGTTTCAAAGATTAATTTAGGTGATATTTTTGAAAAACAGAGGTTGAGATTAACTAATAACAAACTTCCCTTTTTCACCATCAAAAGTTATTGATGAATCTCTAAAAAGCGTATTAAAAATTCCTTTCGAAATCAAATTGCATGGATCATCTTGCTCCACTGAACTTTCGGTCATGACAATCATTTCATCCGAAAGTTGTATCGCTAAATCAATATCGTGAGTCGAAAATAAGATGCATTTATTGGTTTCTTGTGAAAGCTTTTTCAAGAGTTTGAAAACCGAAACTTTATGAAACAAATCCAAATGTGTTGTCGGCTCATCCAAAATTATCAAAGGCGTGTCTTGCGCCAAAGCCCTTGCAATTAGAACAATCTGCAATTGGCCATCACTAATTTCGTGATGCTTTTTGTCAAGCAAATGCTCAACATGCGTGAGTGCAATCGCCTGATTTATTTTTTCTAAATCTTCTGCTGAAAGTTTGCCAAGCCAATTCGTATAAGGTTGTCTTCCCAAAGCAATCAATTCAAAAACGGATAAATTACTTGGGGGTAATTTTTCGGTCAATACCAAACTTAAATTCTGTGCCAACTTTAAAGGTTCGTAGTGATGAATAGCTTTCTCGTTTAGATTAACAGTTCCGGCCAACGGTTTTTGAATTCCGGTTACCGTTCGTAATAAAGTCGATTTTCCAATGCCATTTCCGCCAACTAAAGAAATTAATTTTCCTTCTTCAAAAGTCAGGTTGAGGTTTACGGCAATAGTAGTTGCACCCTTTTTGGATTGGTATCCAATGGATAAATTTGAAGTGGAAAGTATGATTTTATTTGAATCCATTACTGTATACTTTTCTTTTTAACGATTAACCAAATCACAATCGGTGCTCCAATAATAGACGTAATCGCATTTATTGGTAACGTAAAATCAAAACCCGGCATTTGTGAAATCGTATCACAAAATAACATGATGATGGAACCAATAAGCAGCGTCGAAAAAAACAAAACTTTATGATTACTCGTTTGAAATAACAATTTTCCCAAATGCGGAACCGCCAAACCAATAAAAGCAATTGGACCGGCAAAAGCCGTGATACTTCCCGCCAAAATACTTGTAGCGAATATGATACTATAACGGGCTTTTTTGATGTTCAAGCCCATGCTTTTTGCATAGTTTTCTCCAAGCAATAAAGCGTCCAAAGGTTTTAAAGAAAATAGGCTGAACAATAATCCAACAAGTGTGCAAACCGCTAAAATAGAAATGTTCTGCCACGATAAATTGCCAATACTTCCCATTGACCAAAACGTATATTTTTGCAATTGTTCCGCTGAACTAAAGTAGGTAAAGACACTGACAATCGCACTTGTAAAACTGCTAAACATCAAACCCACAATCAAAATAGACATAGTGTCGCGCAAGCGTTGGGATACGATTAATATCATTACTAAAACTAACGAACTTCCAATGCAGGAAGCGAATATGATTCCGTAAGACGAAAGCAGAAATTGTGAAAAAACTGCAGGCAAAAAACCGGCGCCAAGAATGACAAAAGCAACGCCTAAACTCGAACCTGAACTCAATCCAAGAACATAAGGTCCGGCTAACGGATTTCTAAACAAAGTTTGCATCAACAAGCCCGAAATCGAAAGTCCAATACCAACAAGAACTGCAGTAATAGCTTTAGGTAAACGGAAATTAACGATAATATATTCCCAAGTTTCTTTAGAAGCGTGACTACCGAATAAGCTTCTGAAAACTTCTTTCATCGGAATCGCAACTTGTCCCATTGAAATGTTTAATAACAATGTCAATAGCAACAGCAATGACAAAGCTGTAAAAAGAAGTGTATTTCGGTTTTGAGTTTTCAAATTTGTAATAATCTGTGAAATCTGTGTTTTATTGTAATTTCTCAAAGAAAAAAGGTTCATAACTCGGCAATAATTCGGGATGCAGAATTTTCACCAAATCTTTCAATACCAAATCAGGTCGGTTTGGTGCTAATTCATAATAGAGAATACCGCCCGTTTTTCCTTTTTTTCCGCTGAACGAATATACATTTTTATTCTTGAAAGCATCAAATTTAGCATAATGCGGATTCATATCGGTCATTTCCTTAAGCGAAGAAAATTGTCCGGAAGTAATCCAAACATCTGCACTTTTAGCCTTTTCAAAAACGGTTTCAAAAGACAATGATAAACTTCCCGTGCCACTGGTTTCCTGCCATAAATAATTGCTATTGGCTTGTTTCAAAAGCAAACTTCCCCAACTGGTTCCTTTTGGCAAATACCATCTGTCTTCAAACATATCGCCAGCCAAAATGGTTGGCGTTGTTTTGGCCATTTTTGCAATGGCTATGGTTTTTAAATAATCGTTTTCAATTTTGGTAAAGAGTTCATCTGCTTGTTTTTGTTTGCCATATAAAGCTCCGAAAAACTTAATCCATTCGGCTTTTCCTAAAGCAGTTTCTTCGTTCCAATCGCCGTTGAGTATTACTTTCAAACCGCTTTTCTGAAGATTATCCAAAGTGGGATTTTTGTTGTCAATGCCGTAGCCAATGATAACATTGGGTTGCAAATCGAGTATAACTTCAGTGTTTAAATCCTTATTATTGCCGAGTTCTTTTATGTTGCCGGCATCAATTCGAGCTCGTACTTTTTCGGAGGAAATATAATCGCAATGCGGAAAACCTAGTAGCGTATTGACTTCATCAAGCATTTCCAACGACGGAATATGCGTGGTTGAGGTTACTACTATTGTTTTTATCGGAACAGAAATAATAGTGTTTTGTTTCAAACTATCGGGAACAATTCCGTTTTTTTCTTTTAGGATGTAAGTATAGGTTTTGGTAGCTTTTGGCCAGGGATTTTTAACCGTTACAACCGAATAACCAAAGTAGTTTTGAATTGAAAAGCCTTTGGCGTAGCGCACTTCATTTTTGGTAGAAATAGTAGTTTCTGATTTTGTTTCGTTTTTGCATTGTACCAGTAAAAAAGAAAGAATAGCCAAAAAGAAAGCATTACAAAAGGTCTTCATCGAATTGTTTTTTGCAAAAGTATTGTTTTGTTTTTAATTTATACTTTACATTTGCACCCGAATTAAGGTTGCGATTTCTGTTTTTCAAAATCGCATTAAAAGGGAATCCAGTGAAGAATTAGGATTTAGGAATTACGAATTAGGAATTAAATCCTAAATTCAAAATCCCAAATCCCAAATCAAAGTCTGGAGCTGTTCCCGCAACTGTAAGCTATCAAGCTTGTTGTTATCTACAAAACCACTGTTGTGGAATTAGGAATTAGGAGTTAGGAATAAGGAATTTAAAAATCCTTAATCCTTTAATCCCAAATCCCGGATCCAAATGGGAAGGTCAACAACAAGACGCAAGCCAGGAGACCTGCCTAATTCATCGAGTAACAAACTTTCGGGAAAAGAGGTTTGGGTATGGGTAAATTCTATGCTTTTCTCCCAAGATTATTAAATTATTGTTGAATTAAAAAATGAAAAAAACAGTAAAAGCAGTAGCTATTTTGGCTATGCTAAACACTTGTGTCTATGCGCAAGAACTGGATTCTACCAAAGTGAATCCATTGAAAGAAGTGGTGATTTCGGACACCAAATTTGCACTCCGACAAGAAAAATCAGGAAAAGTTATCGAAGTAATCACAGCTGAAGATTTAAACAAGAAATCAGGGCAAAGCTTGGCAACAGTTTTGAGTCAGGTAGCCGGAATGGAAATCAACGGAAACCAATCGGCTAATGGAAAAAACCTAGGGTACTACATTCGTGGTGGCAAGAATCGTCAGATTTTGATTTTGATTGACGGAATTCCGGTAACGGATGCATCGGGAATCAGTTTTGAGTATGATTTGAGATTATTGCCAGTAGAACAAGTGGAACGAATCGAAATCATGAAAGGCGCGGCGAGTACGCTTTATGGTACTGGCGCAGCAACAGGAGTGATTACTATTACTTTGAAAAAATCGGCTAAAAAAGAAATCGAAGGCAATGGGTATGTAAGTATTGGCTCGAATAATACAGAGGATAATCACAAATATAAAGGGCAAGATTTTAACCAAGGACTTTCAGTAAATGGCAACCTCAAAAAGCTAAATTATTTTGCCGGATTCAACAGTACTGAGACTAAAGGAATGTCGCAAATTGAAGGTGATAATTATGAACCTGATAGTTTTTCGAGGCAAAACCTTTTGGCAAAATTGGGTTTTAAAGCGACACAGAAACTGACTTTGGATTTCTTCGGGAATTATGATAAAATCAAAAACGATTACGATTTGACGTTTGACAATACAGGTTTTAATGATACGGATACCAATATGACGACTTCGGAACAAATCCGTTTTGGAGTTTCCCCAAAATACAAATACAACAAAGGCGAATTTATACTTAACTCTGGTTTTACCAAAATTACCCGTGATTATAAAGAGTTAAATACGTTTTTAAATACTATTGATTATTCGTTGTATGAATCGAGAAGTGTTGTTTTGGATGGATTTAATAAATACAATTTCAGTAAACAACTGTTCGTAATTTTGGGTGCCAATTATCAGTTTAACGATATGAAGAGTAGTACGCCTTTCAGCAGTATCGAAAAGGAAAGCACTAAGTTCAACATTCTTGATGGTTACACGACTTTGGTGTATAATTCTAACTTTGGTTTGAACGTTAATGCCGGAGCACGATTGAATAATCATAGTACTTATGGTAATAATTTTGTTTACAATGTTAATCCATCATACAATTTCAAGACTTCATTTCCTTTGAAAGTTTTGGCTTCGTATAGCACGGCTTACGTCACGCCAAGTTTGTATCAATTGTACTCTGAATATGGCAATGCCAATTTAACTTCGGAAAAAAATGCTACGGTTGAAGCCGGTTTTGAAACAGAATTACTAAGTAAAAAAGTAAGATTGAATGCTGTTGGGTTTTTCCGTAACCAAACGAATGCCATTGATTTCTATTTTGATTCTTCAACATTTGAAGCATACTATATCAACGTAAACGGAGAAACCAAAGCCAAAGGTGTAGAAACTTCTTTGAGTATTGCGGTAACTTCCAAACTACAACTAAACGGAAATTATACTTTTACGCAAGTTGACAAAGCGCTAGATCGATTAATTCCGAAACACAAAGTCAATAGCGGTTTGGATTTTCAAGCAACAACCAGAGCACTTTTTAGTGTGAATTACCAATATTTTGATGCAAGAAACGATGCGTTTTTTGACGGAAATACTTTTGGAGTTGTGACAACTAAATTAAGTTCTTACCAATTGGTAAATGCTTTAGTGAAATATGAATTGATAAAAAGCAGACTGACCCTATTTGGCACAGCGACTAATATTTTCAATGAAGAATTTGTTGAGAATGTGGGTTATTCCACTCGAGGAAGAAATTTCAAAATTGGGTTAAATATAATTTTGTAAATGAAGGAAAGCACTCGAAAGAGTGCTTTTTTTATTGGATATTGTATAACATTAAAGTATAAATATATAAGGATTATGAGTTTATAAGGAAGTAAATTTATAATAACTCAAATAATTGATTATGAAAACTTTATTCAACATTCGAAAAGGCTCATTGGTATTGATGGTATCATTGATGTTGCTTTCATGTGCAAGCCAATATTCAAACAAGGGAACCGCCTCTGACAGAACGGGAACTAACGGTGCTACAAACGGTACAGGAAAAGTACGAAGAGGATAAAATAGTTTAAGATTCCAGACTAATTTCGGACAAAAGATGTTTTTTTGAAGAATAAAAGCTCTCGAAAGAGAGTCTTTTTTATTTATGTTCAATATACATTTCCGTTCTCAACGGATTAATCGCTTTAGCATCTGTAAAATCACGTTCAATTACATTTGGAACTTGTGGTGGCATTTTTCCGCTGGCGATGATTTGGTTGATGGCAGCATTCAATAAAGGTTCGTCAATATCGCCCAAAACACCAAGGTCATTCAAGTTTTCAGGTAATAAAGTAGATGGTGCAATTCCGGCAGTATAATCACCAAAATTATCTTTATTTACTATTTTCAACACGATGGGTTGCATAGCATATTTATGGTTTTGATTCACATTCGATTTTGCGAAAGTAGGTGAGTCGTACAGTGTTATTGAACCAACATTTTTTCCCGTAGTTATATCGCCAATTTGAACAACATTTATATAGGGTTTTAAACAGTTTATAACTAATTCACTTGCTGAGGCGCTTGCTTTCGTAGTCAGAATATATACTTTGTTGAGGTTCAAACTATTTAAACCGGAAACAAATTTATTTTCTAACGAAGCGGGATTATTGGCTAAATAATAGGTTTGAGCTTTGGCATTCCATTGTTGTTTGGCAAATAATTGCCCAGTGAATTGCCCTGTAATCATACTTGCCAGTTTGGTAGCTGTATTTACCGAACCGCCAGAGTTATAACGTAAATCCAAAACTAAATGGGTTACATTTTGCGAAACAAAAGAGCCAAAGGCGGTGTTTAATTGGTTATCATAGCTTGGGTAAAATCCATTGTACATCAAATAGCCAATGTTGCGTGTGCCTTGTGTGATTACAGTATTAAAAAAAATCGGATTTTCTGCCAAAGCCGTTTTGGTTAATGTAACCGATTGTCCGTTAGGCGTAATAGTAACAAAACCGCTGCTGTCACTACTATAGTTGGCTAAGTTAACAGTGTAGGTTTCATTATTACTAAATAAAAGTGAACGATAATTATCATCGTTTAACGGAATTCCATCAATAGCGTAAAAAATATCGCCACGATGTATGTCTTTAGTAGCAGCATCAGAATTCGGAATAATATACCTTACCCAACCAAATACATCGGTAGTCGCGTTGATGTGCTTTAACCCATAATCCATTCCATTGTTTAAAGTGTTTCCCGAAAGCACGCCTTCCAAAACATTATAGTCACTAAAAATCACGCTAAATCTATCTGTTGGCGAAGGCACACGAAGCGCATTAAACAAATCGGTTGGAGTAGCAAAAGGTTCAAGAAAAGAATTCAATTGTGATTGATTGGCAAATCGGTCATCGGCCAAATCAGGAACATCGGCTTGCCACAGATAGTATAAATTCATACCTTTCCAAACAAAGTCTTTTATTTCAAGACTAGTCGGAACCGCATTGTCATCCATGTCGGAACAACCAAAAGGAATGACAAACAACACTAGCATTAGTGATATAACAATTTTCTTCATAGCAGCTTTTGTTTTAATAAACGTAAATTTACAAAGTTTAGATTAATAATTTTATTTTGTTTGTAACAAATAAAAATATGCATCGTCTTGACCTAACAACCAATAACCAAAATTAGTTTCAATGAACCAAAATGAGTTTATGCAACTTGTGAATCCTTTTAAGGACAAGCTCTTTCGAGTGGCGAAACGATTACTCGTTAGCACAGAAGAAGCGGAAGATGCAACTCAGGAAGTTTTGGTAAAATTGTGGAATAAGAATGAGAGTTTGGATGAATACAGAAGTGTTGAAGCTTTGGCAATGACGATGACAAAAAATTATTGTTTGGATCAATTGAAATCAAAAAGAGCGAGCAACATGAAAATTGTTCACAATAATTTCACCGACAGAGAAGCGAGTTTGCAACAAAAAGTGGAAGACACTGACACTTGGAATTGGGTTGAGAAAATAATGAACAACTTGCCCGAACAGCAAAAACTAATTGTTCAAATGCGAGACATTGAAGAAATGGAGTTTGAAGAAATGAGCACAGTTTTAGAAATGAATGAGCAAGCCATTCGCACCGCATTATCAAGAGCAAGAAAAACGATTAGAGAAAAAATGATAAAAACACATCATTATGGCATTGGATAAAATAGAAAATTTACTAGAAAAATACTTCGAAGCAGAAACCAGTATTGCAGAAGAAAAAGAATTGAAAGATTACTTTGCTTCTTCAGATGTTGCGCAGCATCTGGAACAATACAAACCAATATTTGGTTATGCAGTTCAAGCAAAGCAAGAACAATTTAAAGCAACGATTCCGTTAATTCCGAAGGGTCGGAATATCAAACGCAAACGCGTAGTATGGTTATCAGTTGCTGCATCTGTGGTAGTTTTACTTGGCGTAGGTTTATTTACATTCAACAATTATAATCAACTAAAATCAAACGATTTGGGAACTTATGATGATCCGGAAGTAGCCTTCAGAGAAACGCAAAAAGCGTTGGCTATGATTTCGGAAAGTGTAAATAAGGGCATTGGAAGTATGAAATATTTAAATGAATATGAACAATCAAAAAACAAAATTTTTAAAAAATAAACAATCAGAAATCATGAGAAAATTAATTTTAAGTTTAGTATTAGTTTTAAGCACAAGTACATTTTTTGCACAAAGCGTCTTTGACAAGTTTGAAGACCAAGAAGGAATAACTTCAGTTGTGGTTAACAAAAAAATGTTTGCGCTTTTGAGCAAAATGGAAGTAAAAGACAAAGAGTCACAACAGTATGTGAATTTGATAAAAAAGTTAGACAACTTGAGAGTTTTCGTAACGCAAAGCGACAAGAAAGCTGACGAGATGAAATCGGCTTCAGATAAATATATAAAATCATCAACCCTTGAGGAGTTAATGAAAATAAGCGACAAAGGTAAAAGTGTCAAAATATATGTAAAATCAGGTGCTTCTGAATCACAAATTAAAGAGTTAATGATGTTTGTGGAAGGTTCAGGAAAAGAAGAAACAGTTTTGATGTCGTTGATAGGTGATTTTGATTTGAACGAATTATCGGTTTTGACAGACAAAATGAATTTACCTGGTGGCGATGATTTGAAAAAAGCATCAAAAGGTTCAAAAGGGAAAAAATAATCAGCCATGAAAACGGTACTTTATCTCGCACTATTATTAGCTTCATTATTTCTTTCGAGTTGTAATAATGAACCAACGCTTCAAAAATATTTTGTAGAAAGTTCTGAAAAGAAAGGTTTTATAGAGCTGGATGTTTCACCGAGTATCATTAATATTGATAAAACAAAGCTAACAGCTGAACAAAAAACAGCTTTAGGTTCCCTTGATAAAATGAATATTTTGGCTTTTAATTTGGATAAAAAAAACAAAGCGCAATATGATGTTGAAAGTCAAAAAGTGACTCAAATCTTGAAGAATGAAAAATATCAGGAGTTAATGAAAGTAGGTTCAGGTAAAGATGCTGCATCGGTAAGTTTTGTTGGCGATGAAAATCATATTAATGAGTTTATCCTTTTTGCCAAAAAGAAAGAAAATGGTTTTGCAGTTGTTAGAATTTTGGGTAACGATATGAATCCGAATAATATATTAAACATGATTTCACTATTGCAAAGTTCCAATATAGATATGGAACAATTGAAACCATTACAAGCTTTGATTAAATAAATTTTAGAGGTTAGTTATAAACAGAAAGTCCCAGAAATGGGACTTTTTTATTTTTTAAAATATTTAAACGGAACAAATAACATTCCGAAACATTCACCGTGTCCTTTCCCTATATGTTTGTGATGCATTTTGTGAGCTCTTCTTACGCCTTTTGCATAAAGATTATCAGCATTTCTGAATAGTTTAAAACGTTGATGAATAAAGATATCATGAACAATAAAATAAGCAACTCCGTAGGCAAAAATTCCAAGACCAACGGCAAGTCCTAATTCAAAAATTCCATTTTGCCAAAGCAAAAAGCAACCAATGCTTACCACAGCATAAAAAATAAAGAAAGCATCATTACGTTCAAACCAAGAATCATGATCTTTCTTGTGATGATCGGCATGCAAGACCCATAAAAATCCATGCATGATGAATTTATGAGTGAACCATGCCATGAATTCCATAATGCAAAACGTAAGGATAAAAACTAAAATATTTACTAACATATTTTTATAATAAATTCAAACGATAATTAACATAGCATTTTGCCAGAAGTCCAATTTTTTGATAATCAGGCACACGAATTCGGGTGTTTTTGATTTCTATAGATGGAGTCTTTTTTAACTTCGACAATAACTTTTTATAATAGACAAAAGCCGTGTATACACCGAATTTTGCCTCCAAAGGTAATTTTAAAATCCCTTGAAATCCTGCTTCAAAATCAGCTTCAATTTCTTTAATAATGGCATCTTTTGAATGCTCGTCCAAACGGGATAAATCGGTATTTGGAAAATAAGTTCGGTTTAAATCTTCATAATCGGTTTTTAAATCTCTTAAGAAATTTACCTTTTGAAAAGCAGAACCTAAGCGCATTGCCGCATGTTCCAGATCGCTAAACTTTTTTTCATCACCATTTACAAAAACTTTCAAACACATTAATCCAACCACATCAGCTGAGCCATAAATATAATCATTAAATTCATCGATTGTTGTGTATTCTTTTTTATACAAATCCAATTTCATACTGTTCATAAAAGCGGTAATCATGCTTTGCGGAATAGCATATTTATGGACAGTATGCTGAAAGGAATTCAATACAGGATTCAAACTTATTTTGTTTTGAAGAGCACTTTCCAAATCTTTTTCAAACATTTCGAAAAGGACTTCTTTATCATAATCATGAAAGGTGTCTACAATTTCATCGGCAAAACGCACAAATCCATAAACATTATAGATGTCTTGACGAATAGTTGGAGCCAACATTTTTACAGCAGCAGAAAACGATGTGCTATAGGATTTAGTTACGTTTTTGCTACAATCAAATGATATTTTATCAAAAAGAGACTTCATAATGTTTGGTAATTTAAAGATTTTTTTGAATCAGTTCCGAAACTAGTTTGCCAGAGATTAAAGCTGGCGGAACACCTGGTCCAGGAACCGTTAATTGTCCGGTAAAAAAGAGATTTTTCACTTTTTTACTTTTCAATTTGGGTCTTAAAAAAGCGGTTTGCAATAAAGTATTGGCTAGACCGTATGCATTCCCTTTATACGAATTGTAATCTTTTATAAAATCATTTACGCAAAAAGATTCCTTAAATATAATATTTTCTTTTACACTTTGTTGCGTTAATTTTTCAAATCGGGTAATTATTTTCTCGAAATAAGTTTCTCTTAACTCGTGAGTGTCATTTAATCCAGGTGCTAACGGAATTAAAAATATCCCGGCTTCTTTTCCTTCTGGTGCTGCATTGCTGTCAGTTTTAGAAGGAAAGCTGGCATAGAATAATGGTTCTTCAGGCCATTTTGGAGTGTCGTATATATCACGTGCATGAACATCAAAATCCACATCGAAAAACAATGAATGATGCTCTACATTTTCTATTTTTTTGTCAAAACCAACATAGAATAGGAGCGAAGATGGTGCAAATGTTCTGTTTTCCCAATAGTTCTCAGAATAGGCACGATATTTTTTATCTAACAAACTTTCACTGTGATGATAATCGGCACCACTTAAAATAATGTCTCCATAGACGATTTCGCCATTTACTATTATAGCATTAGCATTCCCTTTATCAACATTAATTTTTTCAATATTTGAGTTTGTATGAATCGTTACGCCGAGTTCTTTGGCCAATTTTTCCATTGCTAAAATCACGCTGTACATTCCATTTTTAGGATGCCAGGTTCCCAAACCAAAATCTGCAAAATTCATAAAACTGTAAAATGACGGAGTGTCTGATGGCTTAGCTCCCAGAAAAAGTACTGGAAATTCAAGGATTTGGACTAGTTTTGGATTATTAAATTTTCTTCGGATGTCTTTTGAGATGTTTCCAAAAAACTGATTTACTTTTTTTGCTGTTTCCAGAGTAACCAACTCTAAAGGTGAAACTCCGGGACGATAAACCAAGTCTTTGATAGCTATATCGTAATTACTTTGGGCTTCCTTCATAAAACCCGCTAATTTTTGTCCGCTCCCTTTTTCAATAGATTCAAAAGTGGTAATAATATCTGGAAGATTGTCTGCTATGGTTACAAATTCTTTTACTCCAAAATATACTTGATATGCGGGAGAAAGTTTTATTAACTGATAATAATCGGAAGGTTTTTTGCCAAAATCAGCAAAGAAACGTTCAAATACATCGGGCATCCAATACCATGTTGGACCAATGTCAAACGTAAATCCATCTTTTTTTAACTGCCGCGCTCTGCCGCCAATGGTTGTGTTTTTTTCGAAAATAGTAACGTTATGTCCTTGTTGTGCCAAATAACAGGAAGCAGCAAGTGACGAAAATCCGGAGCCGATAATTTTGATTTCTTTTTTCATATTGTTTAACAAAAGTAAATAAAAGCTAAACAATAAAAAAACGTTTTAACAATTATATATTGTCCGTCAAATTTTTCATAGAGGTAAAGGTTAAAATAGCGTCAGTGCATAATTTTTTATCAATGCTTTCTACCATTCTACCAATAGCCCAAAATTCCGAATTGTCGGTTAGCAGATCTTTTTTGACTTCTTTTATATACTCATTAACCATTGATTTGTTGGGCTCAACAGTCATATAACAAACATAAATTATATTGTCAAAATATTTTTTTACATCTTTCAGACTCCCAATTGGTACACTTTCTCCCAAATATATTGTTTTGTAACCATTAAATTGTATTTCATAATTTAAATACATTAAGCCAAGTTCATGTACTTCATTATCGGGCAAATACAAAACAAAGACTTTATCATGTTTTGTGGGTTCTTGAATTTGAAGCTTTTCGGTATTGATTAATAATTTCTGCTTAATTAAGTAACTTATAAAGTGTTCATGCGCAATTGAAATAGTATTAGTTTGCCATAAATAGCCAATTTCTTGTATGAAGGGAATGAAAACATCGAAGAAGACTTCACGGAATGATTTTTCAGAAAGTAATTTTTCATAGGTTTTTATAAATAATACCTGATCAAAATTCATCATTGCCATTTTAAATGAACTAATCGCGTGACTTTTGAAACTTTTATCAGATATAATTTCGTTTGCTAGTTGTGGAATTCGTTCTTTAGACAACTTAGAAATTTGTGAAATTTTATAACCGTGATTATGAAGCAATGTGATATTTAAAAGCTTTTGCAGGTTTTCAATATCATATAAACGGATATTGGTTTCGGTTCGCATGGGTTCAAGAACATTATATCTTTTCTCCCATATCCTTATGGTATGCGCCTTAATTCCGGTAAGATTCTCTAAATCTTTTATGCTAAAAGTACTTTTAATGTTGTTCATCTTTTCTGAAGAAATAATAAACAAAAGTAACATAATATTTTTACTAAGTGTAAAAAACTATAAAAAAAACTCAAAAAAGAATTTGTTCTTTCAAACTTTAACAGCCATCCGATTGAAATCGTTTTTCCAATAAACCTCTTCCGAAACTTCGGGATTGAAAATAGCGAGATTGATTTCGTCTTTCCCAACAAAGTTCTCCCGAGACTTCGGGATTGAGAATAAAAAGACACCAAAAAAAAGATTTCAAGCGAGCAGTAGAAGAGTATAATGTAAAACAAAGGGATTGACTTCGTCTTTCCCAACAAAGCTCCGCTTTGAGAATAAAATAGCCAAAAAAATGCTCAAGAAATCTTGGACATTTTTTTGGCTATTTTATTCATTTGTGACCACGATGGGATTTGAACCCACACGCCCTTACGAGCACCACCCCCTCAAGATGGCAAGTCTACCGTTTCTCCACGTGGCCTAAAACAAAAAAAGCCAAACAAAAACTTGTTCGACCTTTTGTGACCCGACTGGGGCTCGAACCCAGGACCCCATCATTAAAAGTGATGTGCTCTACCAACTGAGCTATCGAGTCTTTAGCGAATTAAATAAAAAAAATGTGACCCGACTGGGGCTCGAACCCAGGACCCCATCATTAAAAGTGATGTGCTCTACCAACTGAGCTATCGAGTCTTTTTCTTTTCTTAAACACTTCACTGGCGTCTATTTTATAGGAGTTCAGTGATTCGCCTTGCGGCTTAATTGCGGGTGCAAATATAAGACCTTATTATTTATATTTCAAAGCAATTTTATTATAAATTTGCCTTTTTTTGACAAAGGGTGTTAACGTCTTAATATATAAGGTTTTATTGTAATGAAGAAAGTTATTTTGATTGGTTATATGGCTGTTGGTAAGACCACAATCGCTCAGTTGCTATCGAAACAAATAGGGCTTAAATATGTAGACTTAGACAATTTAATTGAAGAAAAAACTAATTTAAGTATTAGCGAAATCTTTAAACTAAAAGGTGAAATTTACTTTAGAAGAATTGAACATGAAATTTTCAAAGAAATTACAGCCAATGAAGAAAATTTAATTATCAGTACCGGAGGAGGAACACCTTGTTATGCTGATAATCATTTACTTCTTAATGGCAAAAATTGTATTTCGATTTATTTAAATGCTTCATTACCGGTTATCATAGAAAGACTTATCTCAGAAAAGAAAACGAGACCTCTAGTTGCCAATCAATCCGAAGAAGAATTAAAAGAATTTGTTGCTAAGCACTTATTTGAAAGAAGTTATTTTTATAACCAAGCCACTTTTAAAGTAAACATCGACAATAAAACTCCAGAACTAATAGTTCAAGAAATACTTCAGTTTTTAGACTAAATAGGCGTGATTATTTTTGTCTTCAAATACAACATGTACATGTTCTTTTAATGAAGTAGAAAGTGAGATTCCTTTGAAGTCAGCTTTAACCGGAAATTTTTTATGATTTCGGTCAACCAAAACAGCTGTTTTAATTTTTTTTACTGGTATTTCTAAAAAATGTTTTACACCATATATTAGTGTGGTACCAGAGTTTAATACGTCATCGACCAAGACTATACTTTTGTTTGTGTATATTTCCTTTGGAATTGAAGTCGTGATTTTGGCAGAAGGATTTTGTTTGTCAATCTTAACCTCACATAAGGTAACTTTTAAACTTGAGATGGTTTTTAAAACGGCGCCTATTTTTTCTGCAAAAACATAACCATTATTTGCAATGCCAGCTATAATCACTTCGTTTTCTTCAGAAAAGGTCTCGTAAATTTGATAGGCTATTCTTTTGATTTTGTGATCTATTTCCAAGTGGTTAAGAATTATATTTTGGCTCATTGCATTATTTTTTTTCAAAGATAAAAAAACAGTTTGTTTATTAATCTGTATCGATTATTTAGGACTAGTCAGTATTAAAAAAAAGTTAGTAGTATTATAATTCAGTTGAATCGGTTCCCAACTCAAGATCATCTAAATCTCTTCTGTCCTTTTTTGTGGGTCTTCCGGTTCCTGTTTTTCGATAATGTTCTTTGGAAAGTTTAAGCAATTCAAGATGTGCAAAAGTTTCAGGAGGCGTTTCATCTTTTCGATACATATCAACCAACTTTGCGCCAACACGATTTTGTGGTATGTCTAGAACCGTTATTAAAAAGGTAATCTGGTCTTTTCTAAAGGTAATTTTGTCCATTGGGAAGACTTCTCTAGAAGCCTTTGCAACTTGACCATTAACGGTGATTTGATTTTTGCGGCAAGCTTCCGTAACCATGTTTCGGGTTTTGTAATAACGAACACACCATAAATATTTATCTACTCTCATTTTTTTTCCAAAATCAACGTTAAATTGTTCACAAAAATAAATCAATATTGTATATTGCGGGCTTAAAATTCAAACAATAATGAATAATTTTTTCAAAATTATATTTCTTTTTTCTATGGGTTTAACTGTTGTTTCTTGTTCTAAAAACGATAGTAGTCCAGAACCTCTTCGCGATTTTACAGAGCAATACACAAAAGATTTAGCCAATATCGAAACCTACATGCATACGCATTATATGGAAGTAGTTAATAATCCCGGAGCTACAAATGATCAAGACGTAACTTTTACTTTAATCCCTTTAGGAGGAATGCAAACTTCGATTTGGGATCAAACAACTTATCCAATACTAACAAGATATGTTACCGTTAAACAAAACGATGTTGATGTTACTTATAAAATTTATTATATTCAATTAAGACAAGGTTCAGGTGCAACCAGTAAGTCACCATGTAATGTGGATAGAGTACTAACGTCTTACAGAGGAGAATATATTTATAGCAATACCGTAACCGAAGGAACTCCGCCGGTATCAACTACAACAATAAAATCTACTGAGTTTGAAGAATCAATTGATCCACAAAACTATTTTAGTTTAACAGGTGTTATTAGAGGTTGGAGCGAAATTTTTCCACAGTTCAAAACCGGAAGCTATTCAGGAAATCCGGATGGCACAACATCGTATTATGATTTTGGAGCCGGAGTAATGTTTCTTCCATCTGGAGTAGGTTATTACGGTACTTCAACTGGAGGAATCCCAGCATATTCGCCACTTATATTTAGTTTCAAATTATATGAAATTCAAAGAATGGATCAAGATGCTGATGGAATTTATACCTATCAAGAAGACTTGGCAACTTCAACTGTAAATAGTGATGGTACTGTTACTGTAATTAATGGTGTTCCTGATGGATATGTTTATAATATGGCAGCAGGTATAGTAAATCCTGATGACACAGATGGCGACGAAGTTCCTGATTTTCTCGATGTGGATGATGATGGGGATTTCTATACTACCAAAAGCGAAATAAAAAATCCTATAACAGGGCAATCCTATCCTTTTGCAGATATTCCAACTTGTGGTGGCTCAGGAAATGGAAAGAAAAAATATTTAGATCCAAGTTGTCATTATCAACCATAATTAATTCATAAAAAATCCTGTTCAATTTAGACTGCACCCAAAATTTTAGACAAATTTATAATTAATTTTGATAATAATGAGCTCGATATTGTATCGGGCTCATTTTGTTTAAATTTGATTTAATTCTTTCGTTATTGTAATAGTTGATATATTGTTTGATTTCATACTTTAGTTCTTCAACACTTGCAAATTTCTGTATGTAAAAGAGTTCTGATTTTAATATTCCAAAGAAGTTTTCAATTATAGCATTATCCAAACAATTTCCTTTTCTTGACATACTTTGAGTAATTCCTTTCTGCTTTAATAAATATTGATATTGTTTCATTTGATATTGCCAGCCTTGATCAGAGTGTAAAGTGAGATTGGTATTATTTGGTATTTTCTTAAAAGCTTTTTTAAGCATCATCGCCACTTGATTAAACACTGGTCTTTCCGTTAGTTCATAACTTATAATTTCTTGGTTAAACAAGTCAATTATTGGTGATAAATATAATTTCTTTCCAGACACATTAAATTCAGCAGCCCATTTTTGATTTGGTGCTGTTGCTTTAAAATTGCGTTCTAAAATATTTGGAGCAATTTTGCCCTGTTCTCCTTTATAAGAATTGTATTTTTTGATTCTTATAACGCTCTTTAACCCTAATAGGTTCATTAATCTTAAAACCGTTTTATAATTGATAATTATTCCTTTATTATTAAGTTCGTCTGTGATTCTTCTATAACCATAACGCCCTTTGTGCTGCTGATAAATGGATTTAATCAATTCTTTAATTGTTTTATATTTATCAGGTAATTTACCTTGCTTTTGATGGTAATAAAAACTACTTCGTGCTATATTATTCTGACTTAAAAGGAGATTTAAATCAAAATCATGCCTTAACTCTATTATAGCTTGCGCTTTTTGGCTTCTTCTTCGGCTTGAATTAAGGCTTGTAACTTTTTTAGCAAAGCATTTTCACAACGCAATGCTTCATTCTCTAAAAGAAGTTCTTCTTCTCGGGTTTGAGGTTTGTCTGATTTACGTTTTTTTCGTTTAAAATTATTCATAGATTTTGGTCTGCCTTTAGGTTTTTTAGTTAAACCTTCAATCCCAAAGTTAGTAAAATCTCTTTGCCATTTTGCAATGATACTCCGTGTGGGAATATTAAATTTTACATAAGCTTGGAGCAATGATAGATGTTGCTCAGTAATAGCTTTTAAAACCTTCAATTTAAAATCAATAGAATAATCCTGATTTTTTCTTGGCAATAAACCATCCAGGCCATAAGCATTGTAAAACTTTAACTACATACGAATAATCGTTTCATGAACGCCTTTTTGCACTGAAACCAATTCACAGGAATGATCCTATTCGATAATTAATTTTACACA
>NZ_JANMXZ010000043.1:0-80108 GCF_031381455.1 Flavobacterium sp.
CACCTTTTTATGTTTATGCGTTAATCATTTTAGTTTTAATTTTTGCAGATATTGCTAGTAAAGGAAATCCAGCTAGAATGTTATTGATATTTTCTGGATTGGGAATTTTAGCGTTGCTTACTGGAATGGCTACCGATGGAATGATAAGTGTTTACGCTTTTACCAGTGTTGGTTTGTTCTGTAGCACCTTGTGGCCTTGTATTTTTACATTGGCAATTAGCGGATTGGGAAAACACACTAGTCAAGGAAGTAGTTTCTTAATTATGATGATTATGGGTGGTGGAATTGTGAGCTGGTTGCAAGGTTATATTGCTGATATGAGTAATATTCATGTAAGTTATATTGTTGGCGTTTTTTGTTTTGCTTATTTAGCTTTCTATGCATGGAAAGTGAGTGGTATATTAAAAAGTCAAGGCATCGATTTTGATAAAAAAGTTAGTGGAAGTCACTAATCTTCTAAATATATGAAATCAAAAATCCCGCATCGTCTTTCAACTTTGCGGGATTTTTTCATCAAAACCTAACCAATCAATCTTAAACTAACCTAACTTATTTTCTTTCTTTATCGTCTTCAACTTTTGCTTTTGTACCATCAGCTTTGTAATAGTAGTAATCGCTGTCATTATCATTATAGTTTGACGCTGTGTAATTATCATCTTCATAATGATTGTTGTAGTTGTAAGCGTATCCAGAGTTACTGTAACCTTTGATACGTCCAACAGTATCAACGATTTCTCCTCTTCTGTTGTAAACGATTCTCATTCCACCAATTTGTGTTAAAGCAAATCGATTATATCTCATGTAAACACTTCCAATGCGATTTACTCTATCTCTGCTGTCATAATTGATAAACGTGTTACCAATTCGTCTTACTCTACCAAAACTATCATGCTCAATTCGAGTACCATAATTTATTGGTCCTCTTGCCTGAACTGTAGTTCCTCTTTTTCCGGCGGTTTTATAAAAATAGTCGCCTTCGCTGTCTTCCGGACGAGTGTTAAAATCAAATTCTCCATTTGGAAAAACGAAAAACTCAATGCCTCGTTCCATAAATGAGATTGGCTCATCAAAGCTAAATCTCGTTCTTTTTTCTTCACCAGATTTTTTGATTTCTGATGCATTCGCTACACTTCCAACCAGTAAAATGCTAGCTACTAAAAGGGTAATTTTTTTCATAATCATACTTGTTTGAGTTAATAATTTTGCTCTTTTTCCCGAAACTTCGGGATTCAGCTTTTTTGAACAAATTCCTTTGTTGATTAGCACATTTCAATTGGTGTGCCAAAACGCCAAACAGAATTCTTAAGGTTTGATTAATATAAATTAACTTGTAGATATTCAGTATTTTAAAAATGTAATAGCTGGTTTTATTTCCAAATTAAAGTATACAGCTAATTAATAGTTGCATTTTTTCAGTACATTTGTTGTCAATTTAAAAGCAGAAACAAACAATCATTATCATAGTATCAATGAAAAACCTACTACTTTCATTTTTCTTTTTTTTATTAGCTACTAAAAGTTTTGGTCAAGAATATATTCCTTATTATGGTTCAATAGTAGAACAATGCTCCCAAACCAATATTACCAACAATTTAACAGCCTATGAATCTTTAGGATTAAAAAGAAGAGGAACAACTTCTTTGCAAAACACTTTAGATTGGTTAAAAAGCAAATACCTTCAATTCGGTTATACCGCAAATCAAATTGTGGAAGACTCTTATACTTATAATGGTTCAACGGCTATTTGTAAAAATCTTATTGTTACCAAAGTTGGTAAAGTTTATCCAAATACGTATGTAATTGTTTGTGGTCATTATGATTCTATTGGTGGCACAGGAACTAATGATAATGGAAGTGGTTTAGTTTCTATTTTGGAAACTGCCAGATTGTTGCAAAATATACCAACAGAATATTCGATTAAATTTATCAATTTCAGTGGGGAAGAAGATGGTTTAAAAGGTAGTCAGCATTATGTGAGTGCCATCGTAAACGCAACTACTCCAAAAATGAATATTCGTTTGGTGTTAAATTTAGATGAAGTTGGTGGTGTTGCAGGTTTGAATAACAATACGATAACTTGTGAAAGAGACACTAATAATTCTCCTTCTACCAATAATGCACAATCAAGTATTATGACTAACCAATTGATGACTTGTGTCGAATTATATTCTCCTTTAAACACACAACTATCTTATGCCTATGCTTCTGATTATATGTCGTTTCAAAGCAATAATGAAATTATAACTGGGCTTTTTGAAACCAATGAAACAACCCATAAACACACTAATACGGATTTGTTAATCTATATGGATCCGGTTTATAATTATAATGTTGCCAAAGCTACAATTGGCGCAACAATGCATTTTGCGGTAGCTGCAACATCAGCCTTGGGAAACGACCAATTTCAAAGTGATAACCAAGTGAGTTTCTTTCCATGTCCAACCACGGATGTTTTGAATATCAATTTAGGTAACATTATTGATACGGAGTATTCTTTTTCCTTAATTGATTTGCAAGGAAAAATTGTTATTAATAAACACGTCGAAAACGCACATTTAATAGAGACAGTTTCTTTAGATGGTTTATCTAAAGGAATGTACTTAGCAGTTTTGCAAACTTCAAATAAAAGAATTACAAAAAAAATTATTGTAGAATAACATAATTTTTAAGATATAAAAAAGTCTCGATGCATTCGGTACTTTTTGTTTTATAGCTTATCCTTTAAATAATATCCGGTAACGGACTTTTTGTTTTTTACAATTTCTTCCGGCGTTCCTACTGCTAAAAGTTGGCCGCCATTTTCCCCACCTTCCGGACCTAAATCGATAATCCAATCGGCACATTTTATCAAATCCAGATTGTGCTCAATAACAATAATTGAATGTCCTTTTTCAATTAATGCATCGAATGACGCTAACAATTTTTTAATATCATGAAAATGCAAACCTGTCGTTGGTTCGTCAAAAACAAATAATGCTTTTTCTTTGGTAACACCTTTTACTAAAAACGAAGCCAGTTTAATTCGTTGTGCTTCACCGCCAGAAAGAGTAGACGAGGATTGCCCCAATTGCACATATCCCAAACCAACATCTTGCAGTGGTTGCAGTTTTTGAGTGATTTTTGTTTGTTTGTTTTCGGCAAAAAAAGCAATGGCATCATCAATAGTCATTGTTAAAATATCATCAATGTTTTTACCTTCAAAGGCTACTTCCAGGACTTCTTTTTTGAAACGTTTTCCGCCACAAGTTTCGCAAGGTAAAGAAACATCGGCCATAAAAACCATCTCTACATTTATAGAACCTTCACCTTTGCAGGTTTCGCACCGTCCGCCATCAACATTAAAAGAGAAATGTTTGGCTTGATAACCACGAACTTTAGATAGTTTTTCTTTGGCATATAAATCTCGAATATCATCATAGGCTTTGATATAAGTCACAGGATTCGATCGTGAACTTCTTCCAATTGGATTTTGGTCAACGTATTCGATGTGTCTTATATGTGAATAGCTTCCTGATAATTCTGAGAATTGTCCGGCTTTGTCTCCAATGCCTTCTAGTTTCTTTTGCATGGCAGGAAAAAGTATTTTCTTTACCAAGGTACTTTTTCCACTTCCGGAAACTCCAGTAATAACTGTTAGGCTTTCTAATGGAAAAGCAACATCAACATTTTGAAGATTGTTTTCGCGAGCGCCTTTTATCGCAATGAAATTGTTAGATTTCCTTCTTTTTTTCGGAACTGAAATTTCTAATTGTCCGTTTAAATACTTTGCTGTTAAAGAATCAGCTTGAAGGATTTCAGCAAAGTTACCTTCTGCAACTAATTCACCACCAAAAGTTCCGGCTTCTGGACCAATATCAATAATTCTGTCAGCAGCTTTCATAATATCTTCGTCATGCTCAACCACAATTACAGTATTGCCCAAATCACGAAGGTTTTTCAATACTTTGATCAAACGTTCTGTATCTTTTGGATGCAAACCGATACTTGGTTCATCGAGAATATACATCGAACCCACCAAACTGCTTCCAAGCGAAGTAGCCAAATTAATACGCTGTGATTCACCTCCGGAAAGTGTTGCCGAATTTCTATTTAAAGTAAGATAATCCAAACCAACATCACTCAAAAATGCCAATCGGTTATTGATTTCTAACAACAATCGTTTGGCTACTTTTTGATCATATTCTGAAAGTGTAAGCTCATTAAAAAAAGGAATTAATCGCTTGATTGATAAATCAACTAACTCCGAAATGGTCTTTTCGCCGACGGATATATAGTTAGCTTCTTTTCGCAAGCGCTTGCCTTTGCATGTTGTACATTTTGTTTTACCACGATATCGCGATAGCATAACACGATTCTGAATTTTATAATTTTTCTCTTCTAATTCTTTAAAGAAATCATTCAATCCTGTAAAATAGCTGTTGCCTTTCCAAATCAAATCTTTTTGCTCGTCGGTTAATTCAAAATATGGTTTGTGTATCGGAAAATCAAATTTATAAGCGTTGTTTACCAATTGGTCACGATACCAGCTCATGCTTTCGCCACGCCACGGGAATATAGCATTTTCAAAAACAGAAAGCGCTGTGTTTGGAATCACTAATTCATCATCAATGCCAATGATATTGCCATAACCTTCGCACGTTGGACATGCGCCATAAGGGTTATTAAAACTAAAAAGATGGATGTTTGGTTCTAAAAATGTAATGCCATCGAGTTCAAAATTAGAACTAAAAGTTAAGCGATTATTAGTTGCTAAATCCTGAAGATAACAAACGCCTTTGCCTTCAAAAAAAGCAGTTTGCGTAGCATCTGCCAATCGATTAAAGAATTCTTCTTCCTCTTTAACTACGATTCGGTCTATAATTAAAAGAATGTCTTTATTATCTAATTCGTGCATTTTTGTCACATCGAGCGATCCCGAAACTTCGGGAGAGATGTCGTCTAAACGCACCATTTCATTATTGACCAATATTCGGGCAAAACCTTGTTGTAACAGTACTTTTAGTTTGTCTTCCAATTGTCTTCCTTGTTCCAAATGAATTGGAGATAGGAGCAACCATTTGCTCTCTAAAGCAAACGTTTTAACATGAGCAATAACATCGGTAACGGTGTCCTTTTTTACTTCATTTCCCGAAACTGGAGAAAAGGTTTTACCAATTCGGGCAAAAAGCAGTTTTAAATAATCATAAATTTCGGTAGAAGTTCCAACCGTAGAACGTGCATTGGTCGTATTAACTTTTTGTTCAATAGCAATTGCCGGAGCAATTCCTTTAATATATTCCACTTTTGGTTTGTCTAATCTTCCCAAAAATTGACGTGCGTAGGATGATAAACTTTCCACATAGCGACGTTGGCCTTCGGCATAGAGTGTATCAAATGCCAAACTCGATTTTCCCGAACCTGAAAGTCCGGTGATGACAACTAATTCGTTGCGTGGAATGACAACATCCAAATTCTTTAGATTGTGAATTTGAGCGCCTTTGATAAGAATGTTTTTTTTGGGTTCTAGTGTTGCAATTTCTGTACTCTTCATAGTAAAAAGGGAATGAGTGCAAAGTTAATCATTTCGTGATTCATTTCTACATATAGTCTATCCTCAAATCATATAGGTTTATGTATTTCAATTGCATAAATTTTAAGCTTTTTTATGTGTTTAATATAATTTTTTCTTCTTTTTTTTGTAAAACTCTTATTTGAGTATAGACATTAATAAAAAATGATTTAAAGAAAACCTCTGAAGAAGGAAATCATAGCCTAAAATCAGTAATTACTATTATAAATAAAAACATTAATGAAGAAGATTCTTGGAATGTTTTTAAAGAAGCATTTGATAGCGGAGATAAAGATTTTTTAAAAAAAACTAAAGCTTGCACATTCCTCTTTAACACCAAACGATTTAAGGTTATTTGCCTACCTTAGACTTAATTTATCTTCAAAAGAGATTTTACCATTACTTTACATAACAGTACGAAGTATTGAGAATAAACGATATCATTTGCGTAAAAAATTGATTTAACAAACGAACAAGGACTTGTTGAGTACATTCTTTCTATATAGTTTGTAGAAAACTTTACAGTTAACCTATACAATACCTCAACAACATCGTTTGCGTTCCTTATTTTAATTAAACTTTTTACATTTTTTTAGCATTTAACTACTAGAGAATTACTATGAATACGGTGTTTATTCATAGAATTCAAAAATATACAATGTTTTCTTTGTGATGTATATTTTTTGTTGTGGTTCTTTTTAAGAAAGTAATGGTGTAGAAATATACTTTTATACCACTAAAACCAATTTATTATGAAATCAAAACTATTACTGATTGTTTTCATGCTTTTTTCCTCCTTTGCTTTTTCGCAAGTGTATGAAGTAAGCGGAACAGTTATCGATGCTACAACAGGAAGTCCTTTGCCTGGCGTTAATGTATCTGTCAAAAGCCAAAATTTGTCTACATCAACAGATTTTGACGGAAAATTTAAGTTAACTAAAATTCCAACTGGATCATCAGTTGTATTTAGTTATGTAGGTTATAAAGACTATGAAATTAAGGTATACAAAAACGAAACATTATCCATTAAACTTACTGAAGAAAGTAACAAACTAAATGAAGTTATCGTTATTGGATATGGTAGTAAGAAGAAACAAGATGTGACTGGAGCGGTTAGTGTAGTATCAGCTAAAACTATTGAGGAGTTAAAGCCTTTCAAAGTTGAACAAGCTTTACAAGGAACTGTTTCTGGTGTCACTATAACACAACAATCAGGTGCGCCTGGAGCAGGATTAGATATTCGTATTAGAGGAATAGCTACTAATGGAAATAATGCTCCATTAGCCATTATCGATGGTTATCAAGGTGATTTAAGTCTTTTAAATCCCGATGATGTTGAGTCAATAACGGTTTTGAAAGATGCGCAAGCGGCTATATATGGTACTATTGGCGCCAATGGTGTTTTATTAATTACTACTAAAACTGGCAAAAGAAATTCAATGACAAAGGTTTCGTATAATACTTATTCGGGAATGCAAGAAACTACTAGAAAATTATCATTATTAAATGCTACTGAATACGCACTTCTATTAAATGAAAGTTATGCAAACGGTGGTCAAGCATTGCCTTATCCTAATGTTAGTGGATTGGGTAAAGGAACAGATTGGCAAAATAAAGTTTTTAGTAAAGCCCCAGTTGTTAATCATGATTTTTCAATAATGGGTGGTTCTGATAAAATATCTTATACCTTCAGTGCATCCGATTTATATCAAGAAGGAATTATTGGAGGTGCAAAATCTGATTTCAAAAGAAATACCGCTCGTTTAGGTTTGAATGCTGATTTATCTGATAAATTCAAATTGCAAACCAACATAATATATACTTACATTGACAGAGATGCAGTTAATGATAGTGGACTTGGTTCTGTTTTATTTAACGCAATCAATACCCCATCAACATTACCTGTTTATGATACTAATGGAGATTATACTTTAGTTCCAAGTTCTCCAGGATTTGGTATTGAAGTAATCAATCCATTAGCCCAAGTAGATAATACATATAATGATTATAAGTTAAAAAAATTAAGTGGAACTTTTTCTGTTGATTACAATGTTGTTAAAGATTTAAAGTTTACCGGTAGAATGGGTTTCAATTCTTCTAATAGTAGAGGTAAGACATTTGCCAAGGCTGTTAGCTATGGTGGTAAAGTCTTTGATGTAACTAGAAATAGTGTTTCTCAAAACACCATTGAAGACAATAATTATACATTTGACTTTTTCGCTGAATACAAACATAAATTTTTAGAGAATCATAATTTTAAGGCAACTATTGGTACCACAGTCTACAAAGAATATGGTAATGGTCTTTTTGCTACAGGATTTGATGTTCCTAATAACATATGGGAAAATGCAGATATAGCTTTAGCCATAGGTACAAGCCCAAATGGCGGTAGAGATGTCGGTTCGTATGCCTATGATGAAAGAAGGTTGTCCTATTTTGGAAGATTAGAATATGATTTTAAAGAAAAGTATTTACTATCACTTGCCATAAGAAGAGATGCCTCTACAAAATTTGGCCCAGATAATAGAGTAGCCATTTTTCCATCAATTACCGCAGGTTGGAAAATATCCGATGAAAGTTTCTTCAAAAAATCTAAATATTTTAACTTCTTAAAATTAAGAGCTAGTTATGGTATTTTAGGAAACGACCAAATTCGGAACAATGGTTATGTGGGTTCATTAAGTGGAGAAGGAACTTATGTTTTCAATGGTAGTATTGTCAATGGAACTGCAGTTGGTGTTTTGCCAAACCCAAAATTGCAATGGGAAGAAGCTAAAAAATTTGATGTTGGTTTAGATGCTAATTTTTTAAACAACAAATTAGAAACGGTAATTGACTATTTCATCGATACTAGAGATAAATTGTTAATTGGCAATATTCCTGTTTCAGGAATAACTGGAGTTTATGCACCGGGATCAGGTTCGCCAACTATCAATGCTGGTTCTGTTAGAAATAGCGGTTTAGAATTTTCATTTAACTATAAACAAACGGTATCTGATAATTTTAGATTTTCTTTGGGATACAATATAACTACTATAAAAAACGAAGTATTATCAGTAAATAATAGTACAGGATTTTTAGAAGGCGGTGCTTTTGGTGTTGGTCAATTAGCACCTTCAAGAATGGAAGCAGGACAACCATTAGGATTCTTCTATGGCTATCAAACCGATGGAATTTTTCAAAACCAAGCGGAAGTAGACGCTCATCCATCACAAATAGCTTTGGGTGCTAATGCAGTTCCGGGAGATATTCGTTTTAAAGATTTAAACAATGACGGTGTAATTAATGCTAGCGATAGAACTAATATTGGTGACCCAATTCCGGATCTAACAATGGGTTTCAATTTAAGTTTAAATTACAAAGGTTTTGATTTTGTAACATATGCATTTGCATCTATTGGAAACGATATGGTAAGAAATTATGAAAGAGCTTTATCTGACGTTAATAAATTAAATTATGTTTTGGGAAGATGGACAGGAGAAGGTACAAGTAATACAGTTCCTAGAGTAACTACAGCTGCTTCTTCAAACAACGTTTTTTCAGATTATTTTGTAGAAGATGCGTCTTTTTTACGTATTCAAAATGTTCAATTAGGTTACACTTTAAATAACAAGTTTTCTGAAAAAATAGGTATTACAAAGTTGAGACTTTACACATCAGTAAATAATTTATATACTTTCACAAAGTATAGAGGATTTGATCCTTCTGCATCAAGCGGTTCGCCAATAGGTGGTGGAATTGATTATGGATTTTATCCAACGCCAAGAACTTATATAGTTGGACTTAATATTAATTTTTAAAATTTAGAAACATGAAAAATAGAATTTTTAAAGCAGTTATTGCGATAGTAGTTTTTGCAACTATTAGTGTTTCTTGCTCAGATAGTTTTGTAGATAGAGATCCTGTTTATTCGATAGACTCAGAAAACTATTTTAATTCAGAAGCCGATTATAATCAAGCTTTAATTGCTGCTTACGATTTACTTCAGGCATCATATGTTAATGTGCTGTTAGGCGAAATTGCGTCAGACAATACTCTCTCGGGTGGCGAAAGTGCCAATGATGTAATTGGTTTTCAGCAAGTAGACGAAATGACCCATACTTCCACCAATAGTAATTTAAGAGATCTTTGGAATTGGATGTTTGCTGGTGTGAACCGAGCCAATTATATTTTAGAATTTAAGGACAAAACTGATTTTGAAGGCAAAAATCAAGTTATTGCAGAAGCGCGTTTTTTGAGAGCATATTATCAATTTGAATTAGTAAAATGGTTTGGCGGAATTCCGATGAAAGGTGATTTTAGATTCAAATTAGGAGATGAGAAATCAATTCCTCGCTCTTCTGTTGCCGATGTATATGCTTCCATTGAAAGTGACTTGATATATGCTATTGATAATTTAAGTGCTGTTGCTCCTCAAACAGGAAGAGCTACTAAGGGCGCAGCTCAAGCATTATTAGGGAAAGCATATTTGTATGAAAACAAGTTTGTTGATTCTGCCAATGTTTTAGAAACCTTAATAACATCAAATAATTATTCATTAGTTCCAAATTACAATAACATTTTTGAAAATAATAATGAAAATAATGTTGAATCTGTTTTTGAAGTGCAATATACTGATGGAGAAGGAGCAAGTTTTGGTTGTCTTCAATGTAGTGAAGGTAATGTAGCAGTTGGTTTCAATGGAATTAGAAATTATGCAGGACCAGTATTTGACTCTGGCTATAGTTTTAATGTACCAACACAACAAGCCTATGATGCCTTTGAGGTAGGTGATAATCGTAGAGACGTTGCTATATTAAATATTGTAACATGGGCAGCTGCTAATAATGCAACTTATGGGACAGGATATAAACACACTGGTTTTTTCAATAGAAAATACCTTCCACGTCAAGGTGATTTAAATATAGGAGATCAAAACTTGACCAATCCAAATAATTATAGAGCTATTCGCTATGCAGATGTATTATTGATGGCAGCAGAAGCAAATAATCGTGGTGGAATTGATGATGCTAAAGCTAGATTGTATTTAAATCAAGTTAGAAGAAGAGCTTTTGGAGATACAAATCATGACATCAGTACTTCGGGTGCTGCATTAACAGATTTTATCTTAGCAGAAAGAAGAGTAGAATTAATGGGAGAAGGCCATAGGTTTTTTGACTTAGTGAGAACAGGAAAAGCTGCTCAAGCTATACCTAATTTTACTTCGGGTAAAAATGAATTATTTCCAATTCCTATTGAAGAAATTCAGTTTTCTAATAATAATTGGCAACAAAATCCAGTATATTAAAAATAAAAAATATGAAAAAAATTATTGTATTAATAAGTATTGCCTTTTTGACTACCATTTTTGGGTGTTCAGAGGATAATGGTAATGTCAATTTAGATGATGTTACAGCACCAACCGGATTATCAGCTTTGACGACAATCAAACAAGATAATTCTGGAAAAGTGACTATTTTGCCAAGAGGAGAAGGAGTAACACGTTATGAAGTCTATTTTGGTGATGGAACAGTTGAACCTGCCTATCTGAATCCTGGCAGTTCGGTTGAACATATATATGCTGAAGGAGTATTTCAGGTTAGAATTGTTGGGATGACAGTAAACGGTCTTAAATCTGAAGTTTTACAAGAATTAACTGTTTCATTTTTACCTCCAACTAATTTAGCAGTAACAATTGCTCATGTTCCTGGCGATAATATGTCAATAACGGTCCAAGCATCAGCAAATTTAGAAGCCTATTTTCAAGTTTACTATGGAGAAACTCCCGGAGAAACTCCAGTTGATTTTATGCAAGGCGAAACGGTAACTCATACTTATGCAAACACTGGTACATATCAAGTTCGTGTTGTTGCTTTAAGTGGAGGAGCTGCAACAATAGAATATTTAGAAGATGTAATTATTTCAAATCCAATTTTATTACCAGTAGATTTTGAATCAGCCACATTAAATTATGCTTTCACCAATTTTGGTGGAGCCAATTCTACAGTTGTTAATAATCCTGACGTTAGTGCTTCGAACGGAAGTGCTAAAGTAGCCAGATTAAATAAAAGCAATGGCTCAGAAGTTTGGGCAGGTTCATTTTTAGAATTAGGAGTGCCAATTGATTTTTCAACTATGCAAAAAATAAAAATAAAATCATGGTCTCCACAAGCTGGAATTGTGGTTAAAATGAAGTTGGAAAATTTAAGCAACCCAAGCATCAATACAGAAGTTGATGTTACCAATACTGTTGCTAATTCATGGGAGGATTTAGTATTTGATTTTACAGGTATTAATAATGCAAATAATTATCAAAGAGTTGTTATATTTTACAATTTTGGGAATAATGGAACAGGGTTAAATTATTATTTTGATGATATTCAGTTGATTACTGGAGCAGAACAATTGGTATTGCCATTGACATTCCAGTCTACAACATTAACTTATAGTTTTACCGATTTTGGAGGAGCTACAGCAACAGTTGCAAATAACCCTGATGCTTCTGGAATTAACACCAGTACTAAAGTTGGTAAATTGGTAAAAGGGAGCGGTGCTCAAGTATGGGCTGGTTCTTTTATTGAATTAAGTAGCCCGATTAATTTTGCAACTCAACAAAAAATAAAAATAAAAGTTTGGTCACCACAAGCTGGTATAATTGTAAAACTTAAACTTGAAAACTTCGCTAACTCTTCTATCAATACTGAACTTGATGCTACAACTACAGTTGCTAATGGTTGGGAAGAACTAACCTATAATTTTACTGGAATTAACAATGCAAATAATTATCAACGAGTAGTTGTCTTCTTCAATTTTGGTAATCCGGGAACTGGAACCTCATATTATTTTGATGACATTAGACAATCCAATTAAAAAAAATAAACATGAAAAAAATAATTAACATACTTACAATTCTGACCTTATTTGTTATGGTCGGTTGTCAAGAAGATGACAAAACATTTGGTGAATTGAATACACCAACAAATCTAAATGTTATTGTTGATATTGTTGGGCAAAATGCTGAAAATCCTGATGGAGATGGTTCAGGAATGGTAAAATTTACAGCAACAGCAGATAATGCTATTTCCTATAAATATATCTTTAGCGATGGTACATCAGCCAATTCTCCCAGTGGTATTTATGAGAAGCGTTTTACGCAAACAGGAGTTAATACTTATACTGTTACTGTAATTGCATCTGGAAGAGGAGGAATAACAACAAATACCACATTAGATGTTCAAGTTAGAAGTGATTTTGCAGATAATGAAGCTGTACAATTTTTAACAGGAGGAACAGTAACAGGAAAAAGATGGTATTGGGCTGCGGCAGAACCTGGACATTTAGGAGTTGGTCAAAACGACAGTGATGCCACTAAAAATTATTATGCTAACTATTATCAAGCTGCTCCATTTGAAAAAGCTGGTTCACCTGATAGTAGCTGCTTATATGAAAATATAATGACTTTCTCTTTAGATGGAGATCAACTAAAGTTTCAATTAGACAATGGTGGGCAAACTTTTTTTAATACAGCTTTTCAAGGTGTAGTTGGTGGAACTGTAGGTTATGATTTTTGCTATAGTTATGATACAAGTGGTGTTAAAACTATTTCATTAAGTCCATCTGAATCAGTAGTGGTAGCTAATAATGTTCCTGGTCAAACAAGAGGAACAATGTTAAACATTTCTGACGGTGGATTTATGGGCTATTATATTGGACAAAGTTCTTATGAAATCTTATCAATTACAGCTAATAGAATGGTCGTTAGAGCAGTTATGGGCGGAAATCCAGCTTTAGCTTGGTATCATATTTTTTCAACATCACCTCCAACACAAGATCCAGTTACAGATTACACAAACTTGGTTTTCTCAGATGAGTTTAACACAGATGGAGCTCCAGATTCTTCAAAATGGGGTTATGATTTAGGTAATGGTGGTTGGGGTAATGGTGAAGCTCAATTCTACACCAATAGTTCTGATAACGTTACTGTTTCTGGAGGTAATTTAAGAATTACTGCTAAAGTGCAATCTTTAGGCGGATCAAGCTATACCTCTGCAAGACTAAAATCAGAAAATAAATTTGAATTTACTTATGGTAAAATAGAGTTTAGGGCAAAAATGCCAACCGGCGGAGGAACATGGCCAGCATTATGGGCATTAGGACAAAATTATGCAACAAATATTTGGCCAGCTTGTGGAGAAATTGATGTAATGGAACACAGAGGTAACACACCAAATGTTATTCATGGAACGCTACATTATCCCGCAGTTTCCCCTGGTGCCGGAAATACTAATTCTACCACAATTTCAAATGCTTCTACAGAATTCCATATTTATAAAGCTATTTGGACACCTACATCTATTAAGTTTTATGTTGATAATGTGTTGTATCATTCAGTTGCAAATTCAAATTCCTTACCATTTAATAGCGACTTTTTTTTGATAATGAATGTAGCAATGGGAGGAACTTTTGGAGGCACTATTGATCCGGCATTTGTTCAATCAACTTTGGAAGTTGATTATGTTAGAGTATATCAATAATGTTTTTTACATACTTTTTTTAGTAGATCAATTGATAGAAGGTTAAATTTTATTTAACCTTCTTTTTTGTTAGCCTTTTAAAAAATCACAAACAACAGTAAAATATTAAACAAACTTTTATGAAATATAGTATGCTACTTTCTATACTTATTGTTAATTTTTGTGCAGCTCAAGTATCAAATCGAAAATTGGTATGGGAGGAAAATTTTGGTAACAAAACTCTTAACGAAGATGATTGGAATTTCGAACTAGGAGATGGTTGTCCCAATATTTGTGGCTGGGGGAATAATGAAAAGCAACTATATACAAAGACTAACCATAATATTCATGATGGATATCTAAAGATTGATATAAAGAAAGAAGGAGAAAAATATACTTCCACAAGAATAACTACTGCGAAAAAAAAGGAATTTACATATGGTCTTATGGAAGTACGTGCTAAGATCCCATTTGGTAAGGGAATATGGCCTGCATTTTGGATGCTTGGTTCAAATTTTTCAACAGTAGGATGGCCAAAATGTGGTGAAATAGATATATTAGAATATGTAGGTCGTGAACCTAATATAATATTTACATCATTGCATACTCAAGATAGTCATGGAAATACTATTAATACTAAAAAAACCAAAATTCAAGGAATAGAGAATGGCTTTCATATATACGCCATGGATTGGACAAAAGATAAAATCGAATTCTTTGTAGATAATCTTTCAGTCTATGTTTTTTCACCAGTTGTTAAAAATGATAACATATGGCCTTACAACCAACCCTTTTATTTTATCATAAATGTAGCTGTTGGTGGAAATTTTGGTGGAAATATAATTGACGATTCTGCTTTCCCTCAAGAATTTTTGATTGATTATATACGCGTCTATCAATAATAATTTAGAGTCTTTTTATAGTTTTTTAACTTTTTTTATCGTTTTTTTTAATTTAATTTGTTTTTTAAATTAAAAATATGTTAAATTTGACTAATAAATAACTCTCAAATCGCATTTGCCTATACAAAAAATTACTTTTTAGATTAAAAAATCTCTTTTTAACCCTTACTAAAAAGTAATATTATGGTAAAATCAAATCTTTCCGATGCTATATTGGTAAATAACTACATCGCTGGCGATGAGAATTCTCTTGCTTTATTAATTGACAGACACCAATCCCGAATTTACGGTTATATATTTTCTAAAGTTTCTGATAGAGACTTAACAGAAGATATTTTTCAAGAAACTTTCTTCAAAGTTATTCACACACTTAAAACTAAAAAATACTATAATGAGGAAGGTAAATTTCTATCATGGGTTTTGCGTATTGCTAGTAATCTGATAGTGGATAAATTCCGTAATGATAAAAAAATGCCTCTAAAAAGGGACACTGAAGAATTTTCTATTTTTTCAAATATAAAAGACAATTCTCTTGATGTAGAAAAAAAATTAATCAAAAGTCAAGTAGATATTGATTTAAAAATGATAATTGAAAAGCTGCCACATGATCAAAAAGAAGTGATTATGATGCGTTATTATTCGGACATGAGCTTTAAGGAAATTGCTGATTTTACTGGGGTTAGCGTAAATACTACCCTTGGAAGAATGCGTTATGCTATTACTAATTTAAGAAAGGTTATAGAAAAAAATAAAATTTATTTACCTTCTTAAATAATAAAATATACTTTTTTGCGTTATTATAGTATCAACTAAACCAATTTAATTTTTGTATGGCAAAACTTTACTCAAAAAGAAAATTAGCACCAAAAAAAATGTTACCTAAAAATGAAACTATTCGTTTAATCCTACAATATTCTTGTGCATTAAATATTGTTAAGATTGGTAATATTAATTTCGATCTCATTGCTAATTAAGACATCCCGTCTCGTTTAAACGATACGGGATGTTTTTTTATAATACTCTTCCAACACCGATTTTCTCCCAATGATTTTGGTAATTGGGTCGTTTTCTATATTCCAGCCTCTTGCCGGAGAATATTCTCTTCCATACCAAATAATTTGAAGGTGTAAATCATTCCATAGTTCTTTTGGAAAAATAGCTTTGGCATCTTTTTCGGTTTGCTGAACATTTTTTCCGTTGGTTAAATTCCAGCGATACATCAAGCGATGAATATGCGTATCTACAGGAAAAGCCGGAACTCCAAAAGCTTGTGACATCACCACACTAGCTGTCTTGTGCCCAACAGCTGGCAGCGCTTCTAAAGCTTCAAATGATTGTGGAACAAGACCGTTATGTTTTGCGATTAATATTTCCGACAATCCATGAATGCCTTTTGATTTCATTGGTGAAAGTCCACATGGTCGGATGATTTCTTTGATTTCTTCTACAGAAAGTTTCACCATATCATAAGGATTATGAGCTTTTGCAAATAGGATAGGAGTAATTAGATTGACACGAACATCAGTGCATTGAGCCGATAGCAAAACGGCAATGAGTAAAGTATATGGGTCTTTATGATTAAGTGGAATCGGAATCTCCGGATAAATTTCTTTTAACGTATTTATAACAACTGTTGCACGTTCTTGTTTGGTCATTTTAACTAAATTTGATTTGTAAAAATACTAAATAAAACTCACCTACTTAATAACTCAGTAATTCAGCAACTTTAAAAAATGACAACACTAAAAAAAGGAGACAAAGCACCCGATTTTTCAGGGTTTGACCAAGACAATAAATTTCACCAATTAGAAAATTATGCCGGAAAAAAGTTGGCAGTTTTCTTTTATCCAAAAGCGGATACACCTGGATGTACAGCAGAAGCTTGTGATTTACGAGATAATTTTGAACGTTTTAAAGCTAACAATTATGAATTACTTGGAGTAAGTGCTGACAGTGCTAAAGCTCAAAGCAAATTTAAAGACAAATTCAAACTTCCTTTTCCTTTATTGGCAGATGAAGATAAATCGGTTATTGAAGCCTTTGGCGTTTGGGGACCAAAAAAATTCATGGGAAGAGAATATGAAGGTATAAGCAGAACCACTTTTGTGATCAACGAAGATGGAATAATAGATGAAGTAATTACCGATGTGAAGACTAAAGCACATGCAGCTCAGATATTGAAGTAAATATCTTTAATTATATAAAAAATTTCCGACGGTGTAAACCTATCGGAATTTTCTTTTTCATAGCAAAATTTTGTTCGTATATCTATGAAGTTACCAAAGCATCTCTCATTGATTTTACTTTGTCATGATCAGCTTTTATAACAGAATGCTGATCTCTTATCATATTTTGCTGTTCAGATGTCAATTCTTGCAAGTCATCTTTTAATACTTTTTCATAAGTGCCTTTTGCAACATCTTCACCATATTCGCAGGAGTCGAGAATTAATTTATGGTCTTTTCCCGTTAGTGCTGCTTTTACATCCATCCACACACGGAAGAATTTTCCAGATGTTTTAGTGCCTTCAGCAACTTCGCCTGCTAATCGGTTTACTTCACCTTCTAATTCGGTTTTACATTTTTGGCTGTTTCTGATAAAGCCTGAAAACAAAGTTTTTAAATCTTGCTCGTCTGTTTCTTCTGAAGCAGTTTGATAACCTTCAATTCTATCATTGTTTATAGTTATCAATTCGTTTAGTACATCAATTGTTTTTGCAGTTTCCATAGTATTTAATTTTATTTAATTTATAAATACAAAGTTGGTATTCGTTGTTCAAGTTTGTGTTACAAAATCCTAGTGGATACTTACATGATTAACTGTTAAAAAAAATCCGGACTGCTTTCACAATCCGGATTTATCATTTATATAGTAATTACTTATACTATTTTCTGTAATACTCTGTTAGGGTCATACCCAAAAAGTTGGTGTTTCTTGATTATTTCTGCAATCCCTTCTGGAAGTAGTTCTTCCCAACCTGAAGTTCCGGTGCTAATCATTTTTAAAACTTCTCGAGAGAAAATTTTAAGGTGTCCTTTATCAAAATCAGTGATATCAACTACTTTTCCGTTATAAGCAAAGAATTTGTACAATTCTTTCATTCGTGGATGCACTTTTAGGTTTTGGGAATTAATTATTTCTCCAGTTTCATCTTCCATTGGATACAAGAAAACTTTTAAATCACGATAGAATAATTTTCCGAATGCTTCCAGAATTCCACCACTCAAATGGCGATAATATTTTTCGTCAAAAATGTCAACCAAATTATTCACTCCCATTGCTAATCCCATTCTGGCTTTGGTGTAACTAGCAAAATATTCAACCACTTTATAATATTCTTGGAAATTAGAAATCATTACGGTTTGGCCTAACGCACATAACAATTCAGCTCTATCCATAAAATCTCTTTCATCAATTTCACCTTCAGAGCGTAAATTTGATAAAGTAATTTCAAAAACTACTAAGGCATTTTCTTTTTCAACTTTACTTTCTTCCAAGAACATTTTCAATGATCTCTCATACATGTCCATATTTACTTGAGTAACCGGACGAAAACTTCCTCGTAGCGCTAAGATATTTTTTTTGTAAAGAATTGAAGCAGGAAGAATATTTTGTCCGTCCGGACCAAACATCACCGCATCGGTCATGCCATTTTTTACTAATTGCAAACTCATCAATCGATTATCAACATTGGCAAAACGTGGTCCTGAAAAGTTGATTGTATCAATCTCAAGTTGGTCTTTATCTAAATGGTCGTATAAATAACGCAATAATTTTTTTGGGTCATTGTATTTATAAAACGCACCAAAAATCAAATTAACACCAAGTACTCCTAGAGTTTCCTGTTGTAATCGGGCATCATTTTCTTTAAAACGGATGTGTAATGTGATTTCGTTGTAATCTTCTTCAGCTTCAACTTGGTATTTTATTCCAACCCAACCATGACCTTTGAATTGTTTTGCAAAATCAATAGTAGAAACGGTATTGGCATAACTGAAAAACATTTTGTTAGGGTGTTTGTCTCTGCTTAATCGTTTTTCAATCAATTCAACTTCGTGAGTTAACATATTTTTTAAACGACTTTCAGTCACATATCTACCATCATCTTCAATCCCATAAATAGCGTCACTAAAATCTTTATCATAAGCAGACATTGCTTTTGCAATGGTTCCAGATGAACCACCAGCTCTAAAAAAATGTCTTACTGTTTCTTGGCCGGCGCCAATTTCCGCAAAAGTTCCGTAGATATTTTCGTTAAAGTTAATTCGCATTGCTTTGTCCTTCAATGAAGGAACTTGCTCGATAACTTTGTCGCCTTTTAATTTTATATATGAATCTGATCTTTCCATAAGAAGTTTAATACTTTGCAAAGTTACTAAAATACCTATTTTTATAAAAGATAATTAACTCCTAATTTTGTAATTATTTACATTAAAAAAATTACTTTTATAAGTACTTTAAAAATAAACCTCAAAAACCGTGCTATTATGCAAGTTTATTTTCTTGGCACCGGGACTTCACAAGGTATTCCTGTAATAGGGAGTAATCATCCTGTTTGTAAAAGTGCTGACTCAAAAGATAAAAGATTACGTGTTTCGGTTTGGATTACTTGGGATGATAATTCGGTAGTCATTGATTGCGGTCCCGATTTCAGGCAGCAAATGCTATCTTCTGGTTGTGAAAAACTCGATGCCATACTTTTTACACATGAGCATGCTGATCATACAGCAGGCTTGGATGATATTCGACCTTTTTTCTTTAGACAGAAAAAGGATATACCAGTTTATGGGCATTCGCGAGTTTTAGAAAACCTAAACAGGCGATTTGATTATATTTTTGAAACTGAAAACAAGTATCCGGGCGCACCCGGAGTTCAAATGTTTGCTGTAAATAATAATGAAGATTTTAAAATTGGGCAAACTAAAATTACACCTGTGGAAGTCAATCACGGAAACCTTCAGGTTTTTGGTTATAGAATTCAGGATTTTGTATATTTAACCGATGTAAAAACTATCGATAATGCTGAAATTGAAAAACTAAAAGGGGCAAAGGCATTGGTTGTGAATGCTTTGCGCGAAGAACCACATCAAACACATTTTAGTTTGCAGGATGCATTAGATTTTATACATTTGGTTCAACCCGAAAGAGCTTATTTGACACACATCAGTCATCTCTTGGGTTTTCATAAAGAAGTTCAACAACGATTGCCGAAAAATGTCTTTTTGGCTTATGACAATTTAACAATTACGCTTTAGTTTTATGAGAAAATCACTTTTTTTATATCTTTTTATTATTGCAGTTTTGATGAATATTTTTACTTATAAATATTTTACATCAAAAGAAAGTAGTGAACAAAAAGCAACAACAGAATCGAATGCTGATACATTGATTACTTCTAAAGTTTTGTCTGACAGTATCACGCATTTGTATAATAAACTCAATGATGCTAATGCTTTTTCTTTAGAAAACAACGATAGAGCGCAAAACTATTTGTATGAAAGCAACAAAATAAATGATGTTCCTGCTTTTGCTGAGAAAGTAAAACAAGCGCTTTTGAGTTATAATGATAGCCCGGAAGGAAATAAATATACAGACCAAGTTAAGATGAGCAATCAAAAGTTTATCATCAATAGTATAAAGCTTTTAAATCATCGATGGGTAATTGCTAATTATAGTAATGGACAACTTTGGGGAGAAGTGTTGTTGAAATATTTTGTTGAAGAGAATGGCAGTATTTCATTTGAAATAATGAATTCTTATTTATATCCTGCTAATTTAAATTAGTATTTAACACCATTTGAGTATGAAAAAAATAACCACGCTTTTAATGACAGTACTAATAGTTAGTTCCTGCAGACTAATCGATCAGCAAGATGATGCAAACGAAAAACCTACTGTTGCTGTAACTACAAAAGACTCAACCATGGTTAATGATAAGGACGAAAATGGTTGTTTAGCTTCTGCCGGTTATGTATGGTCAAAAGTGAATAAGGAATGTGTAAAAGGTTTTTCGGGTATTCAGTTAAATCCAACGGGCAAACAGGATAATCAGGACGAAACTTTGAGCGCTTATGTATTGTTTAACGAAGATGCCAGTCAAGCTGAAGTTTTTCTTCCAAAAGATACCGCTTCTATAGTTCTAACAAGAGGAGCTGAAGGCAAACCATGGATTTTAAAGGATTGGCAACTCGTACCTTGGAAAGGATATGTACTCAAAAAAGGTGCTGTGAATATGTTTTCCGGCGATGGTGAAATAGGTAAAAAGGAAATAGAAACGGATACACAACAATAGTAGAAAAGGTATTGAAATCAATCTGGATTTTTTTTGTTTTTATGATTGCAACCAATTTTTAAAATCAAAGAAGTTTTGCGGTGCAACTCCATGTCCTACAGGATATTCTTTATATACAACGGGAATCCCTAAACTTTCTATAACAGGTATTGATTTTCGTGCCCATTCTACCGGAATAACCTGATCAACATTTCCATGTGAAGCAAAGATTTTCATATTACTAAAATCATTTGTTGCAAAACCTTTTGCAGCAATTTCAGTATTCAAATAACCACTCATGGCTACTAATCGCTGTACTTTTTCTGGATAAGATAATCCCACAGCATAACTTAAAATCGAACCCTGACTAAAACCAATCAGTGTCACATTTTCTGAATCAATAGGATAAGTAGCAACCAATTCATCAATGAAATTAGCAATACTATCTCTGGATTGTTGCGCCTGAACAATATCAGAAAACTTATTTTCATCAGCATCAAAATTAATCGCATACCAAGCATAACTTCCATACATCATGTCATAAGGCGCACGAGCAGAAATCACATAGTATTCATCCGGAAGTTCAGTAGCAAACGAAAATAAATCCTCTTCATTACTGCCATAACCGTGAAGCAATAGGAGTAAAGGGTTTTTATCCAATTTTATTTTTGGTTCTCTGACTAAGTGGTGAAGCGATAAACTCATTACAAACTTTTAAATGTAGATTGAAAAAATGCTCCTACTACAGGTAACTCTCGTTTTTGACCTTGTAATGCTCCCGAAAATCCATAAATCCAAAGGATAAAATAAAAGATGTAAAAGGCTGAAGTTGCTGTCCAGCTATTGGCATAACCCACAAAATAGCCCAGCAAAAAGAACGATATAAATAATCCTAACGCTTGGCGAATATGAAAAGAAGCAAAATCGCTCCTCTTTTCTTCCTGATTCATAAAAATAGCAATCACACTTCCAATAATGGTTAAGTACGCAACGATTGCCGTATTTTTTGATTTTTCAAAATTTTCCATACCCTTTTATGATAAAATTAATTTTCCTTGATTGTAAATTCCGATAGCTTTCCCTTTCATTGGTTGTCCAAGGAAAGCTGTGTTTTTTGATTTTGATAATATATGTTCTTTACTAAATGTCCAATTATCAGTAGTTGTGAACAGTGAAATCGAAACTTTATTTTTAGCTGCAATTTCTTGACTTTCAAGATTTAAAATAACTTTACCAGAAGTTAATTTTTCTATTATTTTGTCTAAAGGCAATACAGTTAGCAATGCCCCAAAAGCACTTTCCAAACCAATGGTTCCGTTTTTAGCCAAATCAAATTCCATCTTTTTGTTTTCAATGTCAATCGGATTATGGTCGCTTGTGATGCAGTCAATAGTGTTGTCTTTAATTCCGGCAAGTAATGCTTTTCTATCTTCTTCGGTTCGCAATGGTGGCGTAACTTTATATCTCGAATCAAATCCTTCTAGTTTTTCATCCGTCAAAACTAAATGATGTACTGAAACGCTACACGTAACGTTCAATCCTTTCTTCTTCGCTTCTTTAATTAGTGCTACCGATTTAGCTGTTGAAATTGTTGGAATGTGTAATTTTCCGCCTGTATATTCCAGTAAGAATAAGTTTCTGGTAACAATAAGTTCTTCTGCTAAGTTGGGAATTCCTTTTAATCCTAATCGTGTGGAAACGATACCTTCATTGGCAACACCATTCCCTTTGATAGTTTCATCTAAGCAAAACGCTATCACTAATGCGTCAAAATCCTGTGCATATTGCAAGCCAATTTTCATCAGATTTGCATTTGACAAACTCTTTCCGTAATCTCCAAAAGCAACCGAGCCTGCGTTTTTCATATCATAGAGTTCGGCTAAATCTTTTCCTTCACTTGCCTTGGTCAAAGCGCCAATCGGGAATAATTCGGTAGCAAAACCTTTAGCTTTTTGTTTTACAAAATGAACTTGTGATTGATTGTCGATGATAGGATAGGAGTTGGGTTGCAAAGCAATACCTGTAAATCCACTTTTAGCGGCAGTTTCCAATCCGTTGGCTATGGTTTCTCTATCTTCAAAACCCGGTTCGCCAAAGGAAACGCTGGTATCAAACCAACCTTGAGAAATATGAAGGTCTTGTTGTTCAAATTCCTGATGTGTATCCGATTTTGGTAATAAGACTCCAATTTTCTCGAAGATGCCATTCGTAATTTTCACATCAACTTTTTGATTATTAAACGGACTTTGTGGGTCAATAATCGTAGCTTTTCGGAGGATTAGGTTCATTTTACAAATTTTTGAATGAGTAGTTCTAATGCTAAAAAGAGTAAGGCTAAAATCACAAACCATTTCCAGATTTGCGTGTCGGTTCTATCGGTCTGAATGGTATTGAATACGGTTTCAATATCATCAATTTCTTTAAAGTTGTTTGCGGCATCAGGGTTTGCCAATGACAAATTACTTTCGGTACGATTATAATTAAAACTGATGTTTTGTACCAGATTCGTTCCGTTAAAGATACTAAAATTTCCAGCTTCTGTTGGACTTTCATTAAAAGTCATTTTGACTTTCGTGTTCAACAATTGTTGTACGGGAATAAAACTTTCTGAACTGTTTTTTATCGTTAGAATCTCATCTTTTGATAACAAAGCATCGACTACAAAAGGTTGGTCTTCTCCAATGATAAGTGCATTTACACCAGTTTTCTGACTGCTCTGTGCCATATTGTAGAAGGTCGGAACAATTAGTGGCGAGTTTTGGAAATTACTGTTGGTTTTGTTAATTGGTGCCGCAAAAACATAAACTGAAGATAAGTCATTTGGCAACGAAGTCAGGAACGGGCTTTGATCATCATAAGTCAATATCGATGGCGTTGTACTGCTCAATCCGAACGCTTTTTTAGTCGTCGGATATTGAAAATTATCAGTCTTCTTTTCAAATACCGAACTGAATAACGGATGATTAAAATTAATCTTCGTCACTTTCTTTTCAACTTGTGTTGCGGTTTTGAATTGTCCCGAAGCTTCGGGACTACCAAAGTTGGACATAAACGAATTCAATGCAGTTATATTGTTTTCCTGCGCGGGAATGACAACCAGGTTTCCGCCTTTTGTAACAAAAGATTTTAGTGTAGTTTGCAAGGCTTGTGGAATATCTGATAATTCATTCAACACAATCGCATCTTGTTTTTCTAACTGATTATAATCCAAATTCGCTATCGGGAAATTGTTGTAATTGAACTCATCATTCGTATAAATACGCGCCAGGAAATTACTCTTATCGGTCTCGCCAATGCTGATTACATTGGTTTTGCTTGGTTTTGATATACTGAAATAATACGTATTGTCATATGCTAACCCTTTGTCAGTTATCGAAACATAGCCATGAAAATCTTCCTTTGGAATCGTAAATTTAATAGTTTGAATATTGCTATTGCCATTGTCATTGAAATTGATAATGGTTTTAGCTACCATCTTATTTTTATTGTACAAAGCAATTGGAATATCCTTGAAGTCTTCCCCATTTGCAGATAACTTTATACCAATTTCATAAAAGCTGTCCAATGTTTGTTGAATATAAACACTATCAATGGCGATGTTGTTTTTTTGTTCCGCTTCGGGAATGATGAAGTATATGTTATCTTCTTTTCTAAAGCTTTTGGTTTGATTGGTTACTAAACCTACAGCATCGGTAATTACGATAATATCTTTGTTGAAAGCTGATTTGCGCGCATTGACTTTGGCAATCAAGTTATCCAAACGAAATGCGGATGCACTGTATTTCAAGTCCTGCAAATCTTTTTGAATGGCCTTGATATCGGTGTTCCAATAATTATCAGAATTGGTAATCAAAGAGAAGTTCTGTGCTTCGGGAGTATGTTCCAGTAAATCCTGAACGGCGCGCTTTAGCAATTCTCCTTTTTTGCCTTTGGCCTGCATACTAAAGGAATTGTCGAGTATGATGTACATTTCGTTCGTGTTCTTTTTACTGTCCTTGGCAGCAAAGAATGGTTGGGCGAAAGCCAATATCAAAAAGGTAAGCAGCAATAAACGTGTCAAAAGCAACAGCCATTTTTTGATGGTAGAGCTTTTTCGGGTTTGTACCGAAAGTTCTTTTAGGAATTGTACGTTGGTGAAATATTCTTTCTTGAAGCGACGCAGTTGAAATAAATGAACCAGAATTGGGATGACCAATAAGAAAAGAAAGTAAAGGACCTCTGGGTGTTTGAACTGCATTATTTATAAAGATTTGTCAAAAATAGTAAAAAGCGTTCAGTGTTCAGTGTTCATGGTAATATTTTTTTTAAATTATTAAATGTACTTTCACAACCTATCTGTTATTTTTGTCTTTCGTTAAAAGCTATTCATATGATAAAATATTCCGCCTTATTTTCCGTTATTTTCTGTCTGAGTACAAATGCCCAACAAAGTCGCAATAATTTAATTATTGGTACCTACACAAACACCTGTGTAAGCGGCGGAATGTATGTCTATTATTTTAATACTGATACGGGAGATGTTCAATTAAAGGCGGCTACAAAAAGTATTGTAAATCCAAGCTTTTTGACCTTTTCAGCGGATAAGAAATATGTTTACAGTGTAAATGAAAATGGCAATGACAGTCAGGTGAGCGCGTTTCATTTTTATTCAGACAGTGGAAACCTGCAGTTTTTGAACTCGAAAAGTTCTGAAGGGAATGACCCGTGCCATATCATTAATGATGATAAATATGTTTTCGTTGCCAATTACAGTGGTGGAAATATTACTGTTTTTAATAAAAATGATGATGGAACTATTGGCAGGTTCAAACAAATTATAAAGCAGAATGTTCAAAGTGCTAGTGATGATAAGCCTGAAGTCTCACATATGCACATGCTACAGTTTACAGCGGATAAAAAGTACCTTATCGCTAGTGATTTAGGAAAGAATTATATTTATGTATATCGCTACAATCCAGATGGTGTTGAGGATGTATTAGAGTTTAGCAATTTTTTAAGAGTCAAAAATGGGAGTGGACCTAGACATTTTACTTTTAGTCCTAATGGTCAGTTTGTTTATCTTCTTAATGAATTAGATGGTTCGTTATTGGTATTTAAAAATAATAATGGCGAATTGAAATTACTTCAAGAGAATACGATTGTTGCCAAAAAGTTTAAGGGTAAAACAGCTGCCGCAGATATTCATATTACAGCCGATGGAAAGTTTTTATATGCTACTAATAGAGGAGATGCAAATACAATAAGTTGCTTCGAAATTAAAAAGAACGGAAAGCTAAAATTGCTTCAGACTACAAGTACTCTTGGCAAAGGACCACGTAACTTTGCTATTGATCCATCAGGAAAGTTTCTTTTGGTGGCACATCAATACACCAACGATGTCGTAATCTTTACTATTGATAAGACTAGAGGCACATTAACTGATTCAGGTAAACGAATTGCTTTATGTTCTCCAGTTTGCCTTGTTTTTGAGTAGGATGTTATTTCTTCTTTTTCTTTGCTGCTCTGGTTTTCAATATATTTCTATTAACAGATGTACCGGTTTTTTTTTTGGTTTTTGATGGTCCGCCAAGATTTACTTTTGTATTCTTCTTTGCCTTTTCATGAAACGACGCGCCGCCTTCCAATTTATTGGTTTTCAGGATGACCTTCATTTTCTTTCTGTCTTTTTCGAATTCCAATAGACGGGTAGCTACTTCAACTGTTGCTGGTAAATCTAAAATCTTGATTTCTTTATCCATAAGCATTTCAGCTTCTATTTGAATTTCCTGCTCATGAGCACCAATCAAACTAATTGCAATACCCGATTTGTCTGCACGACCGGTACGACCAATTCGGTGAATGTATTGTTCCGGAACTTCCGAAAACTCTACGTTGATAACGTGTGTTACATCCGAAATATCCAAACCTCTAGCCATTACATCTGTAGTGACAATTCCTCTTATTTCACCAGCTTGGAAGGAAGCCATAGTTTGCAAACGGTAGTTCTGTGATTTGTTGGAATGGATGATTCCAAATTGCTCCGGATAGATTTCATCCAGCTTGACTGCCAGTAAATCGGCGGTCTTTTTATTGTTTACAAAAAGCAAAATTCTTTCTAACCCTTCGTCTTTTAGTAGTTCAACTATTAGGTTTATCTTGGTCAAAAAGTTAGGCACAAAGTAACCTAATTGTTCTATTTTTTCTAAGGGTGTTCCCGATTTTTCTAAAGTAACTTCTTCAGGGAAATCAAAATAATCTTCCAACATATCATCTACCTCATCGGTCATGGTTGCCGAAAACAATATGTTCTGGCGTTTACCTTTTATCATCGATAGGATGGAAGTAACCTGAGTTCTGAAACCTAAATTCAGCATTTCGTCAAATTCGTCAATCACAAGTTTTTGCAAACTGTCAAAACGGATTACGTTATCCAAAGCCAAATCCATTACACGACCCGGAGTTCCAACCAAAACATCAATTCCCTGATAAACGGATTTCTTTTGGGTATTGATATTCACACCACCATAAACGCCCAAAGTTCTAACCGACATGTATTGTGTGAGTTTTTCTACTTCTGCAGCTATCTGTACAACAAGTTCTCGGGTTGGCACCAGAATTACAATTCGTGGCGTATCGGTTGCTATGAATTTCCATTGTTTTAGAATTGGCAATAAATAAGCAAAAGTTTTACCAGTACCTGTTTGTGCAATTCCCATCACATCGCGCCCTGACATAATCACCGAGAAAGATTTCTCCTGAATTGGAGTAGGCGTTGTCAGCCCCAATTCGTCAATGGCTTTTTGTAATGATTTAGGAAGATTGAATTGCTCGAAAGTGCTCATTATAGGTGTAATTTGATGGCAAAGATAGGGAATTCTATTCGATACGTCAGTTCGAGTGTTTTTTGTTACGCAGTGACTCGAACGTAAGCGAATTTATGAACAAACAAAAAATGTATCGAGAACCCTCTTTAAAGAAGTGTTCTCGATACATTTTTTATTCCACTGCGTTCCTAAAAAATACTCGAACTGACGGCGGAATTTGAGTTACATTAACTAAAGCCCCAAACTCTTAACATACGCCTTATTATCCGATGGTCTTCCCAAAAATTCATTGACCGCTTTTACAATATCCTTTTGTGTTCCGTTAGCAAGGATTAGTTTGCGGTATCTCACACCGGTTTTAGTATCCAAAAGGCCATTCTTTTCAAATTGGGTAAACATATCCAGCGCATAAACTTCAGACCATAAATACCCATACATATATACAGGATGTGTATTCACGTGAATCCAGTTGGCCTGATAATGCGTTTGTGCATAAAAATCCATAACATCCAATTGCTTATTAGTTTGTTGCCAGATATCATCGGTTGGAGTAGGATTAGCCGGGTTGTATTTGTCATACAGATTCATGTCGAATAAACAACGTTGCAGCATTTGTATAGCGCCCAAACCGGAGCCCACTTTCTTAGACTCAAGCATTTTATCAAAAGTTGCCTGTGGAAGTGTTTCACCTGTTTTGTAGTTTTTGGCAAACGTACTTACAATGCCGAAATCCAAAACCCAGTTTTCAAATATCTGCGACATGGCTTCTGTAAAGTCGGCTTTTGATTCCTGCTGTGCCGAGAATTCTCCATGATACGACATCATGTTCATGATATGTCCAAATTCATGAAACAGTGTTTTCAACTCTTTCTGACTCAATAGCGAAGGTTGTGTCTTAGTTGGCTTTGTAAAATTACCAAGCAGCATGGCTACCGGTATTTCTTTTCCTTTTCCTGAAACAATGTTTACGCCATAAAACCAGGTTTCCTTATTTGGTCTCGGAAATAAATCCAAATAAAAACGTCCTTTTAGTTTTCCGCTTTCATATACCTCATACATGTCCACATCATCATTCCAAACAGAAGGGTTATTTACTTTTTTAAATTCTAATCCCAACAGCTTTTGATAAATGTCCATCATACCTTTCAGGCATCCTTCCATTGGAAAGTACTCACGAAGCTCTTCGTTGTTTATTTGGTATTGTTTTTTGATTATCTGATTTTTATAAAACGCAACATCCCAAGGCTCTAATTTAACTTCCTGGTTGGCTAATTCCACTTTCTTTTCAAGATCTAAAAGTGCCACATCGTTCTTAGCTTTTTCTTTTGAGCGGCTTATCAAATCATTAAGAAAATCCCAAACGTTTTTTGGATTACCGGCCATTTTTGGAACTAGGGCATAAGCTGCATAGGTTTGATAACCCATTAGTTTGGCCAATTCATCACGCTTTTTTACCATTTCATCTAGGATAGCCAGATTTTTATCAGCTGCTCTGTTATAAAACTTAATATAATAGGACTTTCTTGTTTCCTCTGTTGTCGCATTGCTTAAAACAGGATCACTCGTTGAGTTGATAATTGGAATTTCATATTTAGCTCCGCTCAGTTCGCCTGCGGCTCGGGTTCCTTCCGCTACTTTGTAGGTCAGTTTAAAACTTTCCGGCAAACCTGCAACGCCTTTTTCATCAAGTGTCAAAATTTCTTTAGAGGAGTTCATGTTAGTGGAGTAGGAAGAAGAAAGTTCGCCTATTTCCTTGGTTAGGTTTTTGTATTTGGCAAGCTTTTCAGCACTCAGATTAACTCCCGAACGTTCAAAACCTTCTATCATATCATCTACCAAAATCTTTTTATTTCCTTTAAGCTGTTTATATGATACTGACTTTTTGAAACCGATCATCTTATCATAAATTCCTTTATCAGAATAAATAACGGTTCCTAATGAATCAAGTAACTGATAACTGGCTAAGCCTTTCTCACGAATAGCGGCATCTGTAGAAACCCAATATAGCATAAAGCAATTGTTGCTGGCTGTACCCATTTTGTTTTTGACTTCATCCATGGCACCAAAAATAGTGTTGAAGTTTGCCGTTTTTTGTTTTTTAATGGCAGCAACTATTTCGGTTACTGCATAAATAGTATGACCGGCATAGTTTTCCACATTTCGTGAAGTTACCTTGGCATAGTCAACAACTACATTGCGACCCACAAGGAATGGATTGCTGGATGCTTTCATATCGGACTGGGAAAAACTGTTGACTGAGAATAAACAAATAGGAAGCGTAAAATAAAGCAAAGTATTTTTTAAAGACATTGTGTTTAATTTTATATAAGTTTTATTGGACACTAAAGATAATAGATTTTTTGGAAATGAGTATTGTGTATTTATAAAGGACAACTATGACCAACCCATTAGTCCAAATAGCTAAGAGGAGTGATTGATTAATTGAATATATAACTCTAAACGATGGGAACGAAGCTATTACGCAACTGTATACGAGCATAACGCCCGCATTAGCAGTTGCATTTAATTAAAGATGAATACGGAATTGGAAAGTCCTATGTATGTAAGGTACCTAACGAATCAAATAAGCCAAACACTTTTAAAAGCCAAATGACTAAAACGATAACCACCACAGCATTTAGAATACTTTTAATTTTTCGATCCATTGGTAGGTAAGTATTAACTAGCCAAAGCAAGACACCCACCACTATAATAACAATTAGTACAGTTAATAAAGGCATAATTTAAGATTTTTAAGTTCAATATAAAAGTAGTCTAACCTACCTAAAATGCTTTACACTGTCGAACAAATAATTTATATTATTCACACATTTCCTATGAAACCACTCGAAGAGAAGGTGAGCATGTATTCGTCACTTCAAGTTGTTTTATGTAACAAAAATGACCCGAGGCTGCAAAGCCGAACAGAGCGTTGGTAATCGAGAAGCTATTTCAAAAGGCAATACCTTAAATCGTTACTTTGAAATTTCCTCTAATGTCTTTATGTTATCATCCGGAATACGGTCTATCATTTTGTTATACGGATCAATACCTGCTTTTACGGGTAGTTTTTTTGTAATGTATGTAAAAGTAGATTTCCCTGGTTTCACCCAAACTTTCTTCATAACTAAAGGCGCCTTTGTAGTCATGCCTTGTTTGTTTTTTGTATCATCATCAAATACTGCAATTTCTAGTAAGTTAGGTTTCGTTCCTGTAGACAATAATTTGCCATTACCATCAAAATAGCTTTTTGAGCTTTCTACTTCAAGAGTTACTTCATAGTTACCGTTAGCCACTTTTTTATATGAGGCTTTTGTAATCTTGTTAGAATAAAGTGTAATCTTCTTGAAACTATCTTCTATGTAATACTGTAAGTCAGCTGGCGTTGCTGCCTTAATAAAATCATACCATTCTAATGTAGTAGTGAAAGGTGCTTTTTGTCTAAATCGCGCGGCTTCCATATAGGCTTTGAAAGCGTTGTTTAAGTTCTTTTCACCTATTAAATCTTGAAGACCATAAAGTGCCAAACCACCTTTTTGATACCACACATATTGCTGATTATCATTGTCCATCAATGTTTTTTCAAACTTGCTTTCGTTGGCTCTACTGCGCAAGTAGGTATCCAATTCTTCTTTTAAAAATTTTTGCATGGCATCTACGCCATATTCTTTTTTCATGACCATCAACGAAGAATACTCCGCCATAGATTCTGAAATCTGATTGGCACCACGAGTAGCAGAAGGGGTAATTTGATGACCCCACCATTGATGGGCAACTTCATGAGCGGTTACGGTATATACATAATCTAAATCATTTGAATCACTAAAATCGCCAACCCAACCAAAACTTTCTGCAAACGGAACCGTATTAGGAAAAGATTGTGCAAAACTGGCATAGCGAGGAAATTCTAATATTCGCATTTGAGTGTACTGATACGGACCATAATTCTCTGAATAATAATCCATCGAGTGTTTTACACCTTTCACAAAACGATCAATATTATAGGCATGTGTTGGATGATGGTATATTTCTATATTTACTTTTTCGCCAGCTTTGCCCTTCCAAACTTCTTTATGAACATCATAAGCAGCCGATGAAATGTTATAAAAAAAGTCTAACTCATCATTCATTTTATAAGTATAATACTGTCTTCCATTGGCTGTCCATTTTTTCTGCAAATAACCTGGCATAATACCAATTTGATCGGGTGCTGTGCTCACTGTTCCTTCAAAAGAGATATAATCACCATCGTCGCTAAATAACAAATTATTCAATCCCCAAGCATCTGTTTGTGTTGGTAACTGATAATCTTTAATCGGCAAGTTGTATTTTTTTCTGTCTTGGTCACTTGTTAGCTCCCCTTGAGCATCATAACCAAAAGAAGGGAAGAAGCCGTTGTTTAAAAATGTTCCGTTGTAAACAATATCAGAACCAAATCCTTCATTAGGAAATCCTTTATAGGAACCAGTAACTTGTAAAACCATTGTAATGGTATCTTTTGGTTGTAATGGTTTGTCAAAAGCATAAATTTCATAACCAAAATCCTCATACCGTTTAGTAAGTTTTGGAGTTGTACCATCAATAGTAAAGGTATTTACTTCTTTTTTTAGCAATCCTTCTGGACCCCAATTCAAATGCAATGAGTTGATAGTTTCACTAGATTTATTTACCATTTTATAGGTTACCTTAATTTTGGCTGACCTGTTTTCAGGAAATAAATCGGCGTTCACTTTTACATCAATAACTTTTGGTTGCGCAATTTTATCATACTTACTTAGTTGTTTTTCATAGTCGGCAGAACCAATGATTCCTTCTTTTTCTGTTCTGTACTTGTTTAGAATTTTGGTGTTGTAATAAATAAATCCCCCCGAACCCATAAAAATGCAAAGCAAAATAAAAAATGCTGATATCGTTCTAACATTTAATCGCTCTTTTGCTATTTGCCAACGTGCCTTTCTGCCTGAATCGGTTCCACGTTTCCAGAAAAGATATCCAATAACTAGTAAAACACCACCACCCGCTAACCAATAGGTTCTAAACCAAAATAGCGCTTCGGCAAAATGCCCAAACCCATTCATGTCAGATACTATATAGTTTGGTGAATAGCTATACAAGTATAAATTGTTGTCTACATTGGCTAATTGATTCAATCCAAAAAGGAATACCCAAATAGCAATAGCAATAACGTGTCCCATAAACTTTTTGGTCACTAACGAATGCACAAAAAAGGCTAATAAAACAAAAATAATGTACTTAGGAAATTCAATTAAATACAAATCGGTGAAGTACACATTAAATTCAAAATTGAAATACCCTTTTAGAATTTGATTGAGTACTCCGCTAAACATGATGATGTTAACTAGAACAAAACTAATCATCACTAAGGCTAAAAACTTAGACCCATATACCAAGCGATTCGGTAAAGGAAGCGCACCAAATATCTGATCATAATTAACGTTGCGTTCTCTGTGCAATACTTCACCTGTCATAAACACGATAAGGATAAAAATGAGAATGATATACGTACCATTTTTCATCTCTAACATATAGTAGGTCATTGGTAACGAAGGTGTTCCGTATATGGGAGCGCCAAACCATGCATCAAAAAACAAGAAGAGCACGGCAGCCATTAGAATGGCTATAAAGAAGTTATCTCTAACGATGTTCTTGAATTCCATAAAGGCTAAATCAAACAATAATCTAACATTTAAGCTTTTGGAGAACACTTTTGAAACCTTAGGAATTTTAGTAAAGGCAGCAGATACATTGGCTTCATCTAAGTTGTCGTTTTTCTTTTTTGAAGTATAATTTTTATTTAAAAACTTCATAAAGTCAAATCGGAACAAGGTAAAAAGCAATGCTGAAACTCCCAAACCAACCCATATAAGACGATTCCAAATTAACATGCCTTGAAACGGAACCGTCATGGTATTTTGTTCTTCTGGTGTCCAGTATCGAATACTATTTTGATACGTGCCTAAACCAAAAGGATCAAGTAAGCTTACTAAGTTTTTGTTCTCAATATCTTGCGTTAAAGTTAACGTAATTAGATACGTGATAAATAAAATGGCACCACCAGCATAGGCCAACATCACCCTTTTTGTCATACTAACCAAAGCAAAGAAAATACATCCTGCAAAGAAAAAATTTGTCCAATACAGCATTAAAGTAGGCTGTAAATAATACCAAAGATTAAAGCTTGTAAAGCGTTCAGGTTCCTCATAGCCCGCATATGGGCCAATCATAAAACCTATAATTAATCCCAATTGCAATCCAAGACTTACCATAAACAGTACCGTCATTGATCCAAAAAAGCGGCCTAGCAAATAGCCTTTTTCAGTAATGGGATAGGAAAAAAAGTAATTCTCGGTTTTATGCTCAATATCTCTATATACGGGAACGCCCATAATAGCACTGGCCAGCATAATACCAAAAATACTAATGGTTGATAACATAGTGGCAATAGCGATAGGAGAGTTCACAAACACCTTCTCTGAAGCTGGACCATTACCGCCAATAGCCATAATTAATCCAAACAACATAAGTATACCAAAGTAGGACCAAGTTGCAGGTCGTTTTAATCTGTATCTAATTTCGAATAAGAATATTTCTTTAAACATAATTGAATAATTTTACAGGGTTAGATTAAACAATTACACTAAAGTACTATCCATACGTGAAGTGATTTCAGCAAAATACACATCTTCTAAATTGGCTGCAAAGGCTTCAAAAGAAGCATCAGGTTTGTTATCGCTCAAGACATGAATTACGGTTTTTCCGGCTTTCAAATGTGTAGAAATAACCTGTAAATCCGTTTTGTAATTTACTAATTCGTCTTTTTCAATGGCTTTAGTCCATATTCTACCTTTAACGCCTTCGGTTAATTCATTTGGATTGCCTTTTGCCACAACTTCCCCCAAACAAATAATTGCCATATTATTACATAAGTTAGAAATATCATCCACTATATGCGTCGATAAAATAACTATCGTATTTTCTCCAATTTCACATAATAAATTATGAAAACGATTCCTTTCGGCAGGATCTAAACCAGCGGTAGGCTCATCCACAATAATTAATTTTGGATCACCAATTAAAGCTTGTGCTATACCAAAACGTTGCTTCATTCCACCAGAATAGGTTCCTAAACTTTTATTTCGAACATCCCACAAATTGGTTTTGTTTAATAAAGATTCCACCAATTCTTTGCGTTCGCCATTATTTGAAATACCTTTTAAGGAAGCAATATGATCAAGCATATTATAGGAACTAACTTTAGGATACACCCCAAACTCTTGTGGCAGGTATCCTAGAATTTTTCGCACTTCGGCTTTGTCTTTTAAAATATCTAAATCACCTAACGTAGCCGAGCCAGAATCAGCTTGTTGCAAAGTAGCGAGCGTTCTCATTAAGGATGATTTTCCCGCTCCGTTAGGTCCTAAAAGACCAAACATACCCTGAGGTATGTCTAATGTGATATTTTTCAATGCTTGAACACCGTTTGAATAGGTCTTGCTTAAATTCTTGATTTTTAATTCCATAATTTAGATTGATTTTTTGATTGGTTAATGTTTTAAAGATAGTTATTTTTTTGAAAATGTAAGGTTTATCGAGTAAAATGACAATGATGCTTTTTTAGTCTTAATATTCTAAAAGATGTTACAGTTTTATATCCCTAAGATTATTAACATAAGCGATTCCTAGTACAAAACACCTTTATAATTTCCGACTGGAAAAAATTACTGTTTTACGTCACCTCCAATGATTCTGCCTTTTGGGAATCGTATCGAAAAGCTTTTGTCATGATGAACTTCTCGATACATTTCTTCTAAACACTCGAAATGAAGGTTTTAATTAAGTTACAAATAACTTAACCACCATTTGTCTTTATGGTTTTGTTTGTAGTTATCAAACCATTTGCAGAAAGGATACAACAGCAGAATTATGCCAATCCAAATGACATATACCCATATTAGGGCAAGTCCATAGCCTCTCATTCTCGGTAATTCGGTTATCCATCCTTCGAGGATTAGTTTGTCTGCACCATAACCTGTAAGTTGGGCATAAAGCATAGCAGCAAAATGAATAACAAAAATATGGATGATATAATAAAAGAATGGCACTCTGCCAAAGACTGAAAAGAAATTGACAATTTTACCTTTAAGGTTTTCAGAATTGGCAAGAAATACTAAGGTGACGCCCAGAGTCATCAATAAATATAACAATGATGGCGGATATTTGGAGGGATTAAAAAACGAAATCAAATCTTTAGACAAAGTAGGATAGTCTGTAAAAGGAATAGCATCACCATAGCTATTAGTGAATCGCAACACTACAAATAGTGCTAAAGCCGAAAAACCAATAGTATTGAAAAGTTTTCTTCTTTTGGCTGGAGTATAATCGGCATTATAAAAAGTACCAAAGCAATAACCCAATGACATTACCGCAATCCAAGGGATAAGAGGATAAGCCACAAAAAACATATAGTCTTTGGATAAAGGAAACCCGCCTGGTTCGTGGAATATATTCCAAAGCACGTTGCCCTGAAAATGTAAGCTGTCTAAAAGATTATGTCCTGCAATCAGGATAAGGCTAAACCATAAAATAGCTTTTCGTGGCAGATGAATCAAAGCGGATAATACAATCATACTGACACCTAATGCCCAAATAACCAACAATGCCGGATTTCGAAACTGTACATCAAAAAACCACGAAAAGTTAACGATGGTCAGTTCAATAAAAACCAACCACAATCCACGCTTCAACAAGAAACCGGATAACTCACTTTTTGATTTCCTTCTTCCCACCATAAAGGCAGACATACCAGCAAGGAAACTAAAGGCAGGCGCACAAAAATGAGTTATAAATCGGGTAAAAAAAATGGGTAAAGTCGAATGGGAAGCATCGGTTGGGTCAAATTGCATTGCCGACCAATGGAAATAATCACGAGTATGGTCTAACGCCATAATTACCATGACTAATCCTTTTAATAAATCAATAGATTCAATCCGGTACTTGGTTAATGTTGTCGTCATTTAGTTTTTGGTTAGTGGTTAAAAAAACGATAGCGTCTCTGAAATACTAGGTTAAATAATGACTTGGGGTTTCACTGCAGGGTAAATATAATTAAAATAAAAATACCAATCCAAATTTCAATAAAGGCTATTTTATGTTCTCAATTTTAACAGTGGGTTAAAATGGTGTTAATTAAAAACATATGACGAAGTTTAGGTGTATCTTTATTAAGCAATAAATCGACAGTTTAACAATTGAAAATTTGATGCAAGGCGAAAGATGAAAGTCTTTCGCTTTTTTATGTATCCCCATAAACCTTAAAAAAGGCAGGCAATCAAAATCTTTCAAACACACCTAATCCAAACAGGGCAAAGTCATATTTTACGGGGTCATTGGGGTCAAACTGTCGTAAAGCTGTGTCTAATTCAGCCAATGCTCTGCCATCATTTTGCTTACGAGTAAGTACTCCAAGTTTTCTTGCTACATTTCCTGAATGCACATCAAGCGGACAGGAAAGCGAAGCAGGAGAAATACTTTTCCAAATACCAAAGTCAACACCTTTTTGGTCTTGCCGAACCATCCATCGTAGGAACATGTTGATGCGCTTGGCAGCAGAGCCTTGCATAGGATCAGAAACATGTTTCATCGTTCGTGACTGGTGGGCAATTTCAAAAAACAGTTTTTTGAATTCAGCTATGGCGGGTTGCATAGATAAAGCTTGTTGGTTTTTGGCGAAAGCCATTTCAAGACCATTATGGGTTTTGTAAATATGCTGTAGTGCCTTGATAAAAGTTTTAAAATCTTCGGTGTTAAACGTTCGGTGCACAAAACCATCAAGCTTTTCCAATTGGGTATCGTTGTGGGCCATAATGAAATCATAGGGCGAATTGCCCAATAGTTCCATCATTCGCTTGCTATTGTTTATAATCATCTTGCGGTTTCCCCAGGCAATGGTTGCCGTTAAAAAACCGGCAATTTCAATATCTTCTTTCAAGCTGAACTGATGTGGAATCAGAATTGGGTCACTTTCGATAAAATCTAAGGTATTGTACTGAAATACTTTTTCGTCAAGGAATTCTTTGAGTTCTGCTTTATTCATGTCCGCTCACTTTTTGAGCATAAAACCCATCATTTAAATCGCTGCTGCGCTGTTGCGGAATATAGAAAAATCCTTGTTCAAAATATTTTACTTGTTCGGCATTTACACAAGGCAAATCACCATTACCGGTTACCCAAAAGAACGAAGTGTCAACAGGAGAATGATACGACATATTCCCAACGCTGCCGCCTTTGTATTCGGGTTTCCATTTTGAGTTTGGTTCAGGTACAAGTATATTTTTAAAATGGAACGTACTGTTTTGAGAAAGTAATGCATTAGCAGTCAAGCTTCCAAAGGACAACGGAACAAAAACTAAAATCCCAACCAAAATAAGGCTCAACCCATAGAAACGAAGTATCCATTTGGGGTTGGTAATCCACAACGACAAACCTAAAAGCAAAAAGAACAAAGTGAAATAAACATAAAAGCGATACTGCGGAGAGCTAAAGCATAACAAAACAACTAATACTAAAAAAGCAAAATAGACAGTCCAAAGTGTTTTTGGTAATTGCTTTTTGAAGATTATAATTGGCGTAACTAAAAGTGTTAGTAGTGATACAATACCAATATAACCAGACATGCCGTTGAATAAAAAGTAATGCTTGGCAAGATCCAATAGCGATGTGCCAGGAAAAGCAGCATTATCAATATAAAAAGAATGCATTACACTTTTGCTAAAGAAAAAATCCATGATAATCATGGGAACTGTATAATCCAAATCATCTATTCTGAAATACAGTAACGGAAACAAAGGATAGCCTGTGAGCATGGTATTTTTTAAAACAAATAAAAGTAAAACCAAAACGCTAAAACTGATTGCTGAAAGCAACTGTTTCTTTAAAACGGCAAAGTGCTTTAGCAACAAAATTAGAGGAAACAGCAGTAAAAAAAATGCTGTAATTTTTATGAAAACAGTAAACAATGCAAAGATTGTAATTATAATGAAAGTGTCTTCGGCAGCTTCATTTTGGAGATACATTGAAAACAAAATAAAGGCAAAAATATATACTGGAAAATCAGGTGAAGGCGAACTGATAAACTGAAACAGGAAGGCATACGTCAACGGTAATAAACCAAAAAGTAAATCCATTCGATTGCCTTTGGTGAAATAGGTGTGTAGCTTTTTAAATGCAAACAAATTTCCCAATAACATACAAAAACCATTTAAATCATTAAATCTGTCATAGAGAAACGAAAAACTATACACGCTTTGCGTAATGTGCCAACCGCTGGTTTGCCCTAAAAAAAGATGCAAATTGGCCAGCCCTTTGACAAAACCATACTCGTTAAGCCACTTGATAGTTTGGATATAATAGCTTTCATTATCAATAATAAAAGGCAAAGTGGCGCTTTGTGCGACTACTAACAAACTGCTTGTGACAAATAGTATCTTAACAGGATAAGAGTAAGATTTGAATTGAATTACAGTCTCTTTTAAAATAGAAGTAAAGCTTGCTTTGTTTTTGTACCAAAAGAATACAGCTAGCAATACTAAAACAATGTGAAACCCAATAGCAATAGCTCCAAAGAATGCCCAAATAGTAGCTAAAAGTGTTATAGAAAATAATCCTAAAATAGTAGTTGTTATAATATCAAACTGCCTGATGCGTATTACTTTAGAAAATGCTACACCAATGCTAAACGCAGTGAAGAAAATATAAAGCCAACTAAGTAGAATTAATATCATACCGTCAAACGATTAGTCCATCTTTCATAACCAACTTTCGGTCAGCCATATTGGCAAAAGTCTCGTTGTGGGTAACAATAACAAAGGTTTGCCCAAATTCATCTCTCAATTTAAAAAACAATTGATGAAGATTTTCTGCCGAAGCTGTATCCAAATTTCCTGAAGGTTCATCTGCAAAAATAACTGCAGGTTTGTTTATTAAAGCACGAGCCACAGCCACACGTTGTTGCTCACCACCGGAAAGCTCATTTGGTTTGTGATTAACCCTGTCTGTTAAGCCAAGATAATCTAATAATTTTATGGCTTCTGCTTCCGTTGTTACTTTTTCTTTTCCGGCAATGTAGGCTGGAATGCAAACGTTTTCCAAAGCGGTAAATTCAGGTAACAGTTGGTGGAATTGGAATATAAAACCTAAATGTGTATTTCTAAACTTAGATAATGCTTTGTCTTTCATTATCAATAAGTTTTCTTTATTTATCTCAAGTGATGTATCACTTTCTCTTGCAGGATTATCCAGTGTGCCCAATATTTGCAACAAAGTAGTTTTCCCAGCTCCAGAAGCTCCAACTATAGAAACAATTTCGCCTTGCTTAATGTGTAAATCAACGCCTTTTAAAACATGTAAGCTATCGTAGTATTTATGGATATTTTTGGCAATAATCATGGAATGAATTTTTCACAAAGTAACAAAGTATTTTCTTTTATTGATTAGTATAGTTTTTATTTATGCTTGAATAATTTATAAATTTGTGTTAATTATATTATTTTGTTTAATTGTTTACTACATTTGTTAAACAAAAAATATTTCTTATGAACACAACCATTGAAAAAGAATTATTTGAATTGATAGGTGACAATCATCAAATGACTTCGGCAGAAACTCCTTTACGTTTCGATGCTTTCCAAAAATCAGATGCAGCTAAAATGTTAGCCATAGAAAACCATTTCTTTCAAATTATGGAAGAGCTTGGTCTCGATATGAATGATGATAGTCTAAAAGGAACCCCACACCGGGTTGCTAAAATGTTTATCCAGGAAATATTTTCCGGTTTAAACCCAGCTAACAAACCCAAAATATCTGTTTTCGAAAACTCGTATCATTATGATAAAATGCTGGTGGAAGCTGATATTACTTTCAACTCTACTTGTGAGCATCATTTTTTACCCATTATTGGAAAAGCACATATAGGTTATGTTTCAAGCGGAAAAGTAATTGGTTTATCCAAATTGAATCGTATAGTAGATTATTATTCACGTAGACCACAAGTTCAGGAGCGATTGATCATGCAAATCTTTAACGAACTAAAATCAGTTTTAGAAACAGAAGATGTTATTGTAGTAATGGAAGCCAAACACTTATGTGTATCAAGCCGAGGGATTAAAGATGAAAGTAGTTTTACTTCAACATTACAGTATGGTGGAATTTTTAATGATAAAGAAAATCGCAATGATTTCTTTAATTTAATTCAACAAGAAAAATAAAAGTTTTTTATTGGTTAGAGAATTTTTATATATGAGAGTCCCGAATTTATTCGGGATTTTCTTTTTTAGGTATCAAAAAACCCAAACCAAAACTTCTCAGCATTTTCTTTTCGAAAGCCCAAAAGAAAGCAAACTGTCCAAAAAGGAATCCGAAACTCACCAGTAATATTTGATATACCGGAAAGATAAGAATAATATATAACGAATAATATTCCCAAGGATTGGATTTGTTGATTCCGAAAAAAACTAAGATAGGTTTTGAAAGATAGGCTGAGGTTGAACCAGTGACTGCAAATACCAGAATAATGACAAATAGTTGCCAATTTGATTTAATATTCCAACGTTCTTTGAAGTTTGCCATTTATTCTAAAAAGTTGCACAAAGCTACTTAATTTATGGTCTTGGAGCAAATCCGCCTAGCTGTTGTTTATTGGCAATTTGAAAATAAACCATGTAGTTGTATATCAAATAGTTCACTTCATACCCATAATGAATAAACGGGTCATAATTGATTTGCATCTCATATAAATTAGTATTATAACGTTGCGGTTGCATTGCTCTGCGGTTCCATTCAGAAACATAAATTTGATTGCGGTTTTCTAAATAACTTTCTGAATAAAAACCTCTTGGTTTGGCATTTCCATAAAGCCAAGAATTAAACCCACCGTCAATAATGATGACTTCATATTGTAATGAATCATTAGCAATTCTGACAATATCTGAAGCTTTTGGGGAATCCGCTGTTTTTGCTTTAGAAACTATATTCTTATCAAAATGACAAGAAGCCAAAGCAACAATTAAAAGTAACGGGACTATAATCTTTTTCATGACTAATTAGTTTGCATAAAATTACTAAAAACAAACCCTAGTTGTTCCAATTTTAACAAATAAAAAAACCACTCAAATGAAGTGGTTTATAGAATTGATATATAAGATTACTTTCCGAAAAGTTTCCCTAATAAGCCACCAAGTCCACCTGTTTTTTTAGAAATAGCTTCAACAGCATCACTGATGCCAACTTGTCCGTCGCCGTCTTGGTCAAGGCCAAATTGTCCACCATATTTTGAAATAGCATCCATGATACCGCCACTTGTTTGAGAATTCTCTCCAGAAATAGCACCAATTATATCTGAGATTTGAAAACTGCTGTCGTTTGGATCTTTTGCTTTATTAACTAAAGAACCCAGTACTTTCGGAATTAAACTACCAGCAACATCGGAAGCAGCATCGTTATCTAATCCGAATTTTTCTCCTAAACTTTCTGACAATTTCTCTGTCAGTTGTTGAACTACTGGATTTGAAGCATCCGAAGCATTATTTCCTTGAAATAAACCGGCCAAATCGGCTACATTTCCATTGGCAACAATACCTTTTAAACCATCAAGAATTGAAGAACTTGCTTCATTCATAACGGCTTCATTATGCTCGTTTGGAACCGCCGTATTATTCACTACAGCATCAACACCAAATTGTTTTACTAGTTCTGTTAATTGTTCAAACATTTCTCTTATTTTTAAATTGAGAATAAATTTAGTTAAATATTCTGCAACTAAAAAATGAGTTTAGACTTTTTCTGCTTTTAACAAACTGATAACTTGTTCTGCTAATTCTGTTCCGATTCGGTCTTGTGCTTCCAAAGTAGCAGCACCAATATGTGGTGTCAATGAAATTTTTGGATGCATCAATATTTGAATTTCCGGAGTTGGTTCATTTTCAAAAACGTCTAATCCGGCAAATAATACTTTGTTAGAATCTAAAGCTTCAATCAACGCCACTTCGTCAATTACACCTCCACGAGCACAATTTACGATACCAACACCATCTTTCATCTGTGCAAATTCTGCTGCACCAATCACATAGCCTTCTTGCGCAGGAACGTGAAGTGTAATAAAATCAGAGTGTTTAAAAACATCTTCCATTGGTTCTGTTTCAAACTCAACGTTGATGAATTGTCCGTTATAGAAATCTACTTTTACTTCGGCGTTGTCAACAAATTTATCAGCAGCAATCACTTTCATTCCAAGGCCAAGCGCCATTTTTGCCACAGACTGACCAATACGCCCAAAACCAATAATTCCGAGAGTTTTACCGCGTAATTCAATTCCGTTTGCGTAGGCTTTTTTCAAACCATCAAAGTTGCTATCACCTTCTAATGGCATATTTCTATTAGAATCTTGCAAGAAACGAACGCCTGTAAATAAATGCGCAAATACCAATTCGGCCACACTTTCAGAAGAAGATGCTGGCGTATTGATAACATGTAATCCTTTTTCACGAGCATATTCCACATCAATATTATCCATTCCAACACCACCACGACCGATGATTTTCAGACTCGGACAATTATCAATAATGTCTTTTCGAACTTTGGTAGCGCTTCTCACAAGAATAACGGAAACATGGTGTTCATTGATATAATTGGCTACTTGCTCTTGTGCGACCTTGGTTGTTATTACTTCAAAACCACCTTTTTCTAAGGCTTTAATTCCACTTTTAGAAATTCCATCGTTGGCTAATACTTTCATTTTTATGTCATTGCGAGGAACGAAGCAATCACATATCATGCTCTTCCTCATTATTATTTAATTAATTTTTAGAAGCTAATCCGGCTTTCCGTTACAATCTGTCATTGCGAGGAACGAAGCAATCTCATCATGATTGTCTTTCGCAATGCCAGGATTTTCACTTCAATCCGGGCTAGGGCTATCTATTAAACGGTAACTTCGTTTTGTTTTACAACGTCTTCTAATTTCTTCATAACGTCTACCAAAACCTGTACGCTTTCTAATGGCAATGCGTTATACATTGAAGCTCTATATCCACCAACAGAACGGTGACCTGGAATTCCAGATATTCCGGCTTCTTTCCACATTTTGTCAAAACTCTCTTGATTTTTTTCGTCAACCAATAAGAACGTGGCGTTCATATTACTTCTGTCTTTTTTATCAGCAGTTCCAATGAACAATGGATTTCTATCAATCTCGTTGTAAAGCAAATTCGCTTTAGCTTCGTTTACTTTTTCAATAGCGGCAATTCCACCTTGGGATTTCAACCATTGCAACGTAAGTAAGCAAGTATACACTGCAAAAACAGCTGGCGTATTGTACATACTTTCCGCTTTAATGTGTTTTTCATAATCCAATATACTTGGAATAGTTCTTCCTGATTTTCCTAATATTTCTTCTTTTACAATTACTAATGTAGCTCCAGCCGCACCCATATTTTTTTGAGCACCAGCATAGATCAAATCAAATTGTGTAAAATCTAAACTTCTTGAGAAGATATCAGAACTCATATCACAAACTACAGGAATATTTGTTTTTGGAAATGATTTTATTTGGGTTCCAAAAATGGTATTGTTGCTAGTGCAATGAAAGTAACTCGCATCGGCTGGAATCGTATAATCGGTTGGAATATGATTGTAATTTTGCTCTATGGATGAAGCTACAACAACCGTTTCACCAAATAATTTGGCTTCCTTAATCGCATTGTTTGCCCAAGTTCCGGTCTCTAAATAAGCTGCTTTTCCGTCAACTTTCATTAAATTATAAGGAACCATCAAAAACTCCAAACTCGCTCCACCTTGAAGAAACAAAGCTTGATATCCTTTTCCTTCTAATCCTAAAAGTTCTAAAGCCAAGGCTCTTGCTTCGTCCATTACAGCAACAAAGTCTTTACTTCTATGCGAAATTTCAAGAAGAGATAAATCAGAATTATTAAAATTTAAAACGGCTTGTGCTGATTTTTCAAATACTTCTTGTGGTAAAATACATGGACCAGCGCTGTAATTATGTTTTTTCATGGTGACAGATTTCTAATTTGTGAGTTGCAAATTTCGTAAACCGCATTTTAAAAAACGTTTAGAAATTGGCAATATTATTACGATGTTATCAACGAAAACGTTTTAGTTTATAACAATTAGCTGTAAATATAAGCTATAGATTTAGTTTATCCCTGATTCTTAAAAATGGTTTTTCAATTATATTGTTAAGCAGTATGGCACTAATTAAAGTTGTCAAAATACAAATTAAAAACATCAGGTTGCTTTCTTTTTCAATATATGATGAAGAAAAAACAGCCTGAGTAATATGTATTATAAATTTGTGAATCAAATAAATACCGTAAGACAGAGAAGCTATATAGGTTGTTGTGTTCGATTTTAATTTGTATAAAATACTTGTTGGACTTATAGCACTCAAAACCATAAATCCGTAACCAATACTTACCAATGGAAACCCAAAAACGGAAGCCTGAAAACTTTGTTCATTCATACATAAAAAATAAGCAGCAACCAAAATGACAATGCTCAGCAATAAAAGCCAATTCCCATACTTTTTTACTTTGTCTTTGATTGATTTTCTGAATTCAAATAATGCGGCAATGCTTATACCTATTAGCAATCCATCAAGCCTGCAATACGTTGGGTAATAAATATTTTCATACCAAAACGCCCAAACTTCATCACTGTTTATGTTTGGCAAAATAAAGGTTTGATAAGAATAATAGCGAATTGCAATTCCAAAAACAAAAAGGAAAATAAGTAGCCAGGCGGCATTTTTAAATAATTTAAAATTGACGAGAAACAGAAGTACAAGAGGAAAAATTAAATAAAACTGTTCTTCGATACATAACGACCATGCATGAGAAAAAGTTCCTTGTGTCCGAAGATCTAAACCTAAGTTTTGTGTAAAAGTCAGATATTTCCATAGAGGTGCAAGTGATTCTCTTTCATGAACATATGGGAAACAAAAGTAAATGGTAACTACAACTAAATAGGCTGGTATAATTCTGAAAAAACGTTTCAGGAAAAATGATTTGACTGAAATTCCTTTATCTTGTGCAATTCTTAAAAAAAGCTGTGAGGCAATTAAGTAACCACTTAATACAAAAAATAAATCTACTCCAGTCCAGCCAAATTTACTAATGGTGTTTGTCCATTCCGGATGTGGAAATAGCCTCCCAAAATGAAATAAAAAAATCAATGCAATAGCTAAAGTTCTTAAATGGTCTAGGCCATAGAGTTTTGTAACAGGTAGTTTTGGATTACTAATCATCAGTAATTATAATGCTGATAAAAAAGCAATTGAATCCACATTATCAGCGTAATCCCAAAGTTTAGGCTGTTGAGTTTGCCCAAAAGAAATAGAGTTTTTAACTAAATCATTAGAAACAACACACTGAATTTGTTCAGCTTCGTTTGTCAAACGTGTTTGCAAATCAGCAAGATCTTCATAATATTCATAAAACACAGAAGAAATAGGCGAGGCGTAGCTGGAATCTTCTTTTAAAGTCAGGAATTCGTTATCGAGTAATTTGAAATTACTCATCAGAAAAACCGCTTTGTTATAATCGTAGTTATTAGAATATTTCTCGTAGTAGATAACGTCTTTATATTCATAAATCGCTTTAAAGAAAGCTTCAAAACTATAGCCTTTTGGCACAAAAAGTTTAGAAACATTGCGACAACCCAATCCAAAATACCTAAAGATATCTTCACCAAGATTAACCAAATCCTCGTGCGTTTCTTTTCCGTTTAAAACTGCAACTGAATTTCTGTTTTTGCGAATGATGCTCGGTTTGTCTTTAAAATAAAATTCAAAATAGCGAGCGGTATTGTTGCTTCCGGTGGCAATGATAGCGTCAAAGTTTTCTAATTTTCCATCGGTAAATGAAATATAATACGATAGTTTTGGATCAAGACTAATCAAATAATTGGCTAAAAACTGTATCAAATGTTGGTCATTTGAAGAAGCTTTTACCAATACTTTATGCCCTGTAATCAACACCGAAAGAAAATCGTGAAACCCAACTAACGGAATATTTCCGGCCAGAATTAAAGCAACTGTTTTTGGGTTCACATCTGATAAGTCGTATTTTGATAGCCATTCATTTAAATTGGCTTCCGTCAAAGCTTCCACCCAAGACTGAATAGCAAAGTAAACTTGCTCCGGCGTAAACCATCCGTTATGAGATTGAGAAAGCGCTACTAAGTCTTTGAATTTTTCAAAATACAAATCATTATAAAGCACATCATTCCGTTCGCACTGTTCGGCTAAAGTAAATTGGCTTAAAAACTTTCCTAGTTCAACAAAGGATAATTTTGCGTTAATAGTATCCATTTAGATTTGGTTATGAAGGGTATTGATTGTAATTTTACACAAAAGTAAGATAATAGAAAATAGAATAAAGAGAAAAGATAAATTTTCATTATTGTATTCTATATTCTATTCTCTATGTTGTATTCTCTAAAATAACAAATATGGCAATCATAATAACGGACGAATGTATAAACTGTGGTGCTTGTGAACCTGAATGTCCAAACACTGCAATTTATGAAGGTGCAGACGATTGGAGATATAAAGATGGAACCAAACTTAAAGGTAAAGTAATTTTGCCTGATGGCACCGAAGTAGATTCAGATGCGGCACAAATGCCAATCTCTGATGATATTTACTATATTGTTCCTGGAAAATGTACTGAATGCAAAGGTTTTCACGAAGAGCCACAATGTGCGGCAGTTTGCCCGGTTGATTGTTGCGTTCCAGATGACAATCACGTCGAAAGCGAAGAAACGCTTCTTAATAGACAGTCTTTCCTTCATAACGAATAAAAAAAAATCCTGTGTTTAGAGCACAGGATTTTTTTATAGGGGCAAACTTATTTTTGCAGGTTAAACACTTCAACGGTAACCTTATCCGTTTTCTCATCATAGGTTTCTAAAACCAGGTTTCCGTTAGCATCAAAATAGCCAACCGAAAATTTATCTTTGTTTTTATAGATATAATTATTGTTTGAAGTTCTTCTCAATAATGAAATGGCATTTGGGCTGTTAACTGTATAACCGGATTTGTCAGCTAGAACATGGTATCTTTCTCCGTTATAGGAATAATATGCAGAGTGGTCAACATCAACTATTTTTTCATCACCATCAACACTCACTTTAGTTGTTATAGTTGCTTGAGTAGGTGTGGGTTGAATATCGGTATTTAGAGTCCCGCTTGGCACATCTTTAAGCTCGATATTTTGAACCTCTTTTATTTCCTCTTTTTTAACAACCTGATGTTCTCCTGCAGCATCTTTGACAGTAGTAGTTGTTATAACTGTTTCAGTTTTTTTATTTTGATTTTGAGCTTGAATACTCAATGAAAATAAAAAAGCAAACACTCCTAATATTGTAGTTTTCATATTAATATAAATTTATGATTAGTATGCTACAAATTTACTTTCTAATCTTTAAATGACGTTACATGATTACCAGTTTAAGTTATACCTTTCACATAAAAAAATCCCGAGTGTTAGCTCAGGATTTGATTGTTTAGGTTGTAAAATTTGAATTTAAAACTTGAAACTAAGTCTGGTATAGTAATAAGCTCCGTTGAATCCCATCTGAACAGCGTCCCAATAACCACCAGCTTCTGTGTTTCCAGATTCATCTTGTTTCGTTGGATAAATATTGAATAAGTTATTGCTTCCTACAGTTAATTTTACTTGTTTAATTACTTGGAATCCCAGCGTTAAATCGGTTACAATTTTCGGATCATAAACGTTATTTGCGCCAGCATAATCTACAAGAACTACTTTGCTAAATCGGGTGAAAGCTGTTCCAATATCAAACCATTTTCTTTCATAGTTTAAGTTTAAACCAAACTTACTATTTGGCGCTGATGCCTTTAAAAATGCAATCTCACGTGCTCCAAAGAAAGTTTCTTGATCTAAAGCTCCGTTATTCACATGAGTAACTTGCATGCTGTTAATGTTTCCAATTAATGTGGCTCCAAATTTAGAGCTTCCAAAAGAATTTTTCCATGACATAACAACATCAATACCTTGAGTTACTGTACTTACACCATTCACGAAAAATTGAGCTGAATCAACATTTAAGTTTAATGCAGTGGCATCAAAATAACCAGTAAGTACAATTCTGTCGCTTACGTTTATTAAATAACCATCAACCGTTGCAGTAAATTTCCCAAATCTACCAGTTAAACCTATAGAACCATTTCTTGATTTTTCTTCTTTTAGTTTATCAATTCCAAAACCTTCCGTAACCGCACTTCCATTGGCTGCCAATAAAACTTCTGAAGCTCCACTGCCATTAAAGTTGGTAAAACTTGTGTTAAAGTATATTTGTGCCAATGAAGGTGCTCTGAATCCTGTACTAAACGAACCTCTTAAACTTACATTATCACAAAGTTTATACTTGTAAGCCATTTTAAGATTTAGTGTATTTCCAAAGTCGCTGTAATTCTCGTAACGAAGTGCAGTTCCTAATAAGAATTCGTCCGACACATCTAACTCGGCATCAACATAGGCAGCAGCGCTGGTTCTTTGTTCGCTAACTTCATTAGCCGGACTAAAACCAGGAAAGCCTTGAGATCCTCCAGGTCTTGGGTTACCGGAGATTGGATCAATAGGGGCAGACTGAGTTGGAGGAGTAATAGTTGGATCAATTGGATTTCCACTAGTATCATAAGTTGCCCAAGAACCTTCTTCTCCGGCAGTAATTTCATATTTTTCAATACGATATTCACCACCAAAAGCAAAGTTAAGACCATTTAAAACTGATTTAAAGTTTCTCGTAAAGTCTAAGTTTGTTGTGTTTTGGCTTAAGCTAAATCCACCGGCATCAAACTCGGTTGGAGATGCATCTTCCAAACTCGCATTGATGGTTCCTTTGATTGTATAATCAAATTGATTTTGCCCAAAAGCATTACTTAAATCAATTTTCCAGTCACCGGCTTTAGCTTTAAAACCAAAAGCAGCAGAATTATCAATTATTTCAGAAGTAATTCGTGGCGTGTAACCACCAGGATAAATTGATTCTACAACTCTTTCACCGCCATTTCTGGTAAACGCATAGGCATCTGTGTTTCTGTTGTTTCTTCCGCCAAAAGCATAAAAGTCAATATTTTTTGAAAGCGGAATCTGTAGGTTTACCATCAGATTATAACTCTTGATTTCGGCATCTCCAAAACCTTTTCTGAAATCAAAAGAAGGACGAAGTGTTTTGTCTTTTGACAAATATTCTCCGGTAAAATTTGCAAATCCGCCATTCTTTCCAATTTTAACACCATAATTGGCTCCGGCTTTTACTGAAAAGCCATCATATTTGTGGTCTTTTCCATAAGTATTTCCATTTCCGTTTTGGTCTAATTCATAACCTGGTGTGTTTGGAGTACCCGGAAGAAAATCGCCTTGAGCATCATTTTTATAAATTCCGGTTGTAATCGAACCGTTGAATTCATTGACATTATCATTTAAAACGATATTAATTACACCTGCAATAGCATCAGAACCATATTGCGCCGCTGCACCATCACGAAGAATTTCTATTCTTTTGATAGCAGTAGCGGGAATAGCATTTAAATCGGTTCCTGTGTTTCCACGACCACGAGTTCCAAACAAGTTGATTAACGAGGATTGGTGTCTTCTTTTTCCATTGATTAAAACCAAAGTTTGATCTGGTCCCATTCCTCGTAAAGAAGCCGGGTCAACGTGGTCAGCTCCGTCAGAACCTGATTGTTTATTGGCATTAAAAGAGGGTGCTAAATATTGAAGCAATTCATTGATTTCAATTTTACCACTTTGAGTTGTAACGTCTTTTACATTAATAATGTCGATTGGCACGGCTGAATTTATAACCGTTCGTTTAGAATTTCTGGAACCTACAATTTGTATTTCTTGCAGCGCCTGAACTTTTGTCGTGTCTGATTTCGTTTCGTTAGGCTCATTTTGAGCAAAAACTGCCGAAAACGGTGCAACCAATAAAAGCAAAGTAATTTTTTTCATAAAATGTTGAGTTGGTTAGTATTTGGATTCATAATTAGTAGTGCAATATATAATTTATTTAACTTTTTTATAACTTTTTTATAAAATTTGTATCCACTATTTAATAAACAATTTAAACCTTATATTTGCACACTTTTAAAATAATATCAAATGAAATGCTTTAGCATTCCATATTACAGATAAAAAGCAATAATATAGAAATATGAAAGCAGGAATTGTAGGATTACCAAACGTAGGGAAATCAACTTTATTTAATTGTTTGTCAAACGCAAAAGCACAAAGTGCGAACTTTCCATTTTGTACTATCGAACCAAACATTGGTGTGGTAAATGTCCCTGACCCAAGAATAAACCGTTTGGAAGAATTGGTAAAACCGGAGCGTGTTCAGATGGCAACCGTCGATATTGTTGACATTGCAGGTTTGGTTAAAGGAGCAAGTAAAGGGGAAGGTTTAGGAAATCAATTTTTGGCAAATATAAGAGAATGTAACGCAATTATTCACGTATTGCGTTGTTTTGATAACGATAATATTATCCACGTTGATGGCAATGTAAATCCGATTCGCGATAAAGAAACCATCGATATCGAATTGCAATTAAAAGACTTAGAAACTGTTGAAAAACGTCTAGAAAAAGTAAATCGTGCCGCTAAAACAGGAAACAAAGAAGCGCAAACCGAAAAAGCTTTGTTAGACAGAATCCGTGAGAATCTTCTACAAGCAAAATCGGCCAGAACAATTACGGCTCAAAATGCAGATGAAGAAGCTTTGCTGGAAGATTTTCAATTAATCACGAACAAACCCGTTTTATACGTTTGTAATGTGGATGAAGATTCGGCTGCGATAGGAAATAAATACGTTGACCAAGTACGCGAATTGGTAAAAGATGAAAATGCTGAAGTTATCGTTCTGGCTGTTGGAACCGAAGCGGATATTACCGAATTAGAAACCTATGAAGAACGTCAGATGTTCCTCGAAGATTTAGGTCTAAAAGAACCAGGTTCAGCAGTTTTAATTCGTGCTGCTTATAAACTCTTGAAGCAACAAACGTATTTCACAGCTGGAGTTAAAGAAGTTCGTGCGTGGACAATCAACATTGGCGATACAGCACCAAAAGCGGCCGGAGTTATCCATACCGATTTTGAAAAGGGATTCATCCGTGCCGAAGTTATAGCGTATGACGATTTCTCTAATTTAGGTTCAGAAGCCAAAGTAAAAGAAGCAGGAAAACTAAGAGTAGAAGGTAAAGAATATATCGTGAAAGATGGTGATGTGATGCATTTCCGTTTTAACGTATAAGTTAAGAATATAGAGAATAGAATAAAGAAAATAGACAAGCTGTTGAAGAAATTCAGCAGCTTCTTTTTTACGCCAAATAGTCTATTTTCTATGTTCTATATTCTTTACTCTTTTTTGTCAATATCATTCTTAATAACTTTGACAACTATCATTTCAAAAATCCTATGATTTGCATATATTAGCATCAACTCGATAAACCCAAAATGTCAGATCAAAATCAATATACAGAAGACAATATCCGTTCGTTAGACTGGAAGGAACACATCCGCATGCGTCCCGGAATGTACATCGGGAAACTCGGCGACGGTTCTTCTCCGGATGATGGAATTTACATTCTGCTTAAGGAAACAATTGATAACTGTATCGATGAGTTTGTTATGGGTGCCGGGAAAGTGATTGAAGTTACCATCAAAGACAAACTGGTTACCGTACGCGATTACGGTCGTGGCATTCCGTTAGGGAAAGTCGTTGATGTAGTTTCTAAAATGAATACCGGTGGAAAATACGATTCCAAAGCATTTAAGAAATCGGTTGGTTTGAACGGAGTTGGAACAAAAGCCGTGAATGCGTTGTCCAATTATTTCCGTGTGGAATCCGTTCGTGACAACCAACAAAAAGCCGCTGAATTCTCAGCAGGAAATCTGACTTTAGAAGAAGATATTGTAGAATCCACAAAGCGCAAAGGAACCAAAGTTTCTTTTGTTGCCGATGAAACCATTTTCAAAAACTACAAATACCGTAATGAGTACATCATCAAGATGCTCAAAAATTACTGTTATCTAAATACGGGTTTGACTATTTATTATAATGGTGAAAAGTATTATTCTGATAATGGATTAAAAGACTTATTGGAAGAAACTATAGTAGAAGACGATTGCGTTTACCCAATTGTTCATTTGCTTGGCGAAGACATCGAAATCGCTTTAACTCACAGCAAATCACAATATTCAGAAGAATACCACTCTTTTGTAAATGGTCAAAATACGACTCAAGGTGGAACGCATTTAGGTGCTTTCCGCGAGGCGATTGTCAAAACCATCAAAGAGTTTTATAATAAACCTTTTGAAGCTTCCGATATTCGTAAATCAATTGTTTCAGCAATTGCTGTAAAAGTAGAAGAACCGGTTTTTGAAAGTCAGACTAAAACTAAATTGGGTTCCACAGATATTGGTCCGAAAGGCCCGTCAGTGCGTACGTTCGTCAATGATTTTATCAAAACCAAACTCGATAACTTTTTACATAAGAATCCTGAAGTTGCTGATTTGCTTTTACGTAAAATTCTACAAGCAGAACGCGAACGTAAGGAACTTTCTGGAATCCGTAAATTAGCAAAAGACAGAGCAAAGAAATCAAGTCTTCACAATAAAAAACTACGTGATTGTCGTGTGCATTTAACGGATGCCAAAAACCCACGAAGTTTAGAAAGTACGCTTTTCATTACCGAAGGAGATTCGGCTTCGGGTTCGATTACCAAAAGCCGCGATGTGAATACACAAGCTGTTTTTAGTTTACGTGGTAAGCCTTTGAACTCCTACGGAATGTCAAAGAAAATTGTTTACGAAAACGAAGAATTCAATTTGCTACAAGCCGCTTTAGATATCGAAGAAGACATGGGCGATTTGCGTTACAACAATATCGTAATTGCTACCGATGCCGATGTTGACGGAATGCACATTCGTTTGCTGTTGATTACATTCTTTCTTCAGTTTTTCCCAGAGTTGATTAAGGACGGACATTTATACATTTTGCAAACGCCATTATTCCGTGTGCGAAATAAAAAGGAAACTATCTATTGCTACAGCGACCAGGAACGTGTTGATGCGATTGAAAAACTAAAACCAAAACCTGAAATCACGCGATTCAAAGGATTAGGAGAAATATCACCCGACGAGTTCAAACATTTTATTGGTGAAAGCATCCGACTTGATCCTGTAATGTTGGATAAAGCAACGTCAATTGAGACTTTACTTGAATTTTACATGGGCAAAAACACACCAGACAGACAGATTTTCATTATCAATAATTTGAAAGTGGAATTGGATGTGGTGGAGAAATAACAAATTAAAAAAGTAGCTGAGTAGCTAAGTGACTAAGTCGCTGAGTATTTTTTACTCGAACTCAGGAACTCAGCTACTCAGGAACTCAGCAACTTTATATGAATAACGAAGAAGACGATATTACCCCAAAAGAAGACGAGAACAGCGAAGAAACGAATGAATCTACAAGCGATGATGCAGTAGATGAAGGTTTTGAAGACCTTAAATCTTCGGGAGATCATTTTTACGACCAGGAAGAAGTAAATCCGGAAGATACCATCACCAAAGTTACAGGAATGTACAAAGATTGGTTTCTGGATTATGCTTCCTATGTAATTCTCGAGCGCGCGGTTCCTGCGATTGAAGATGGTTTCAAACCAGTGCAGCGTCGTATCATGCATTCGATGAAAGAGTTGGATGATGGTCGTTACAATAAAGTGGCGAACATCGTTGGTCACACTATGCAGTATCATCCTCACGGTGATGCGAGTATTGGTGATGCGATGGTTCAGATTGGTCAAAAGGAGTTGATTATCGACATGCAGGGAAACTGGGGAAATATCCTCACGGGTGACAGCGCTGCAGCTTCTCGTTATATTGAAGCACGAATTTCTAAGTTAGGTCACGATATTTTATTCTCTCCAAAGATCACTCAATGGGGAATGTCGTATGATGGTCGACGTGCTGAACCCATAAATCTTCCGGTTAAGTTTCCGTTGCTATTGGCTCAAGGTGCCGAAGGAATTGCAGTTGGTTTATCCACGAAAGTGTTGCCGCACAATTTCATCGAACTTATTGATTCCTCGATTAAGATTTTAAAGAACAAACCATTTACTTTATTTCCAGATTTCCCAACAGCGGGAATTGCCGATGTATCGAATTACAACGATGGATTACGTGGCGGACGTGTTCGTGTTCGTGCTAAGATAGGACAATTGGATAAACAAACCTTGGTGATTACCCAAATTCCGTTTTCCACCAATACGTCAACGCTGATTGATAGTATCTTGAAAGCGAATGAAAAAGGAAAAATAAAAGTCAAAAAAATAGAAGACAACACGGCTGCCGAAGTGGAGATTCTTATCCATCTTCCGCCTGGTGTTTCTCCTGATAAAACCATTGATGCGTTGTATGCGTTCACCGCCTGCGAAACTTCGGTGGCGCCTTTGGGCTGTGTAATCGAAAATCATAAACCGTTGTTTATTGGTGTTTCAGATATGCTGAAAATATCAACAAACAGAACGGTTGATTTACTAAAACGTGAGCTTGAAATCCAATTGGATGAACTCGAAAACAAATGGCATTTTTCTACGCTCGAAAAGATTTTCATTCGTGAGGAAATGTACATCGATTTCAAATTGTATTCTGATAGAGAGACGCTTTATGTCTATATGTATGACCGTTTCAAGCCATTCTTAAAATCATTTGTTCGTGAAATTAACGATGACGATTTACAAAAGCTGACGCAGATTCCGATGATTCGTATTACGCGATTCGATTCGGATAAAGCCGATGATGCGATTTCCAAACTGGAAGCCGAAATGGAAGAAGTAAAACATCACCTGAATAATATCATCGACTTTGCTATCGACTTTTTCCAAAAGCTAAAAGACAAATACGGAAAAGGTCGCGAGCGTCAAACGGAGTTGAGAAGTTTTGACAATATTGAAGCTACAAAAGTTGCTTTGAGAAATACTAAACTATACGTAAACAAAGAAGAAGGTTTCTTTGGAACCGGTTTGAAGAAAGACGAATATGTTGCCGATTGTTCGGATATTGATGACGTGATTGTGTTTCTTCGAGACGGAAAAATGATGATTGCCAAAGTGGACGACAAGAAGTTTGTCGGCAAAGACATTATTCATATTGCGGTTTTTGATAAGAACGATAAGCGCACCATTTACAATATGATTTACCGTGACGGAAAAAATGGCTCGACATTCATCAAGCGTTTCAACGTTTCCGGAGTTACACGTGATAAGTTTTACGATTTAACGCAGGAGAAAGCTGGTTCGCAAGTATTGTATTTCTCTCATAATCCAAATGGTGAAGCCGAAGTTATTACGGTTTTATTACGTCAGGTTGGAAGCATTAAGAAACTGAAATGGGATTTGGATTTTGCTGATATTGCTATCAAAGGAAGAGCTTCACGTGGAAATACCGTAACTAAATATCCAATCAAGAAAATCGAATTAAAGGAAAAAGGAATATCCACTTTACGCCCGAGAAAAGTCTGGTTTGATGATACGGTTCAAAGATTAAACGTTGACGGAAGAGGTGAGTTGCTTGGCGAATTCAGGCCAAACGACCGATTGCTGCTTATCAATCAATCAGGGAAACTGAAAACCATTATACCGGAACTGACAACCCATTTTGATGAAGATATCGTTGTGATGGAAAAATGGAATCCAAACAAACCGATTTCAGCGATTTATTACGATGGTGAAAAAGAGCGTTATTTTATCAAGCGTTTCTTAGTCGAAAACGAAAACAAGGAAGAAATCTTTATAACTGAACACGAAAAGTCCCAACTAGAAATTGTTTCCACCGATTGGCGACCAATGGCTGAAATTATTTATGCCAAAGTAAAAGGTGTTCAGAAGGACAACCAAACGATTAACTTAGAAGAATTCATTGCGGTAAAAGGTATTAAAGCCTTAGGAAATCAATTGACTACCGATAAACTAAAACAAGTGAATTTGTTAGAATCACTACCTTATGAAGAACCCGAGCCAGCACCAGCTGAAGAAATGGAAGTGACAGATGAAAACGACGTTTCAGAAGATATACAGACAGAAACCGGCGATGATGGACAGATAACTTTGTCGTTGGAATAATTTAAAATCCCGCTTTTGGCGGGATTTTTTTATTGTTCTTTGAGACATTCAGTTACTCAATTTGAGTTTCATCATAATGTCTGTCTGTTCGTCATCTCCTAATTTGAAAATGTGTTTGTCAAACTCAACAAAGCCATTTTTCCTGTAAAAGTTTATTGCTCTTGGATTTTCTTCCCAAACACCTAGCCAAACATATTCGGCGTCTTTCTGTTTTGCTATATCAATTGCTTTGTCATACAATAATTGTCCAACGCTTTTTCCGTGAAATTCTTTTGACACATAGATTCGCTCAATTTCCAGCGACTTGCTGTCTTTTAATTCAGTTTGAGATTCTCCAAAATTGATTTTCAAGTAACCAATTACTTCATTTTCAAGTGTCGCAAAATAAAACTCTGAGTTCTCGTCGTTAAGCTCTGCGGTCATTTTTTCTTTTGAAAATACTTCTTCCAAATAGTTTTTCATATTCTGTTCGGAGTTAGATTCAGAGAATGTTTCTTGAAACGTTTGTCGGCCAATTTTTTGCAATTGGTTAATGTCGATTAGTGTTATTTTTCTAACTTCAATATTTGCCATTTTATCTTTAGCTATTGTTGATTAAGGTTGTTTCACGCTGTTAGCGGTAGTTTCTTTTTATCCAGCTATTAATTCCACTTCCAAATTCTGTAAATAAAAATATTAGAAATATGTTTGTCATAATAATAGTTACTACAATTTTCAACGTTCCAATACTTTTATTTCGGTACAGCAAAATTACATTTACAATTAACTGTAAAATAGCAAACATAAGATTGAATATAACAATTGCAATATCTCCACCGGAAACGCCTACATTCAAATAGAATATTACACAAAACATTAAAACGCTTAATATTACATTTCCCCAAATCCATTTTGTCTGCATCGTAGCTATTGCTTTACTTTATACATGAGTTCATTACGAGTGGAAATACCGCTAACTAATTAATAAGTATAACACCCATCACATTATCCATAGCTAATATATAAAAAAGATTACAAATGGATTGCTTCGCCAGTCGATTCGCTCGTGTCCCGCCTGCGCGGGAAAGACAAGCTACAGCTTGTGCGGGAAAGATAAACTACAAGAATTCAAATGGCTAACTTTCTAGCCCTGATGGCAGAGAAAATCTCGTCTTTTGGGACGAGATTGTAACGCACAGCAGGAATTACCATTACAAATAAATCCCGAGCCTTTCGCTCCTAATTTGTCACATCAGTATCCTTAAGCTCTTTGTCGATAATTTTATTGTTATGTAGCTTGACAGGTTTTCTGCTTTTTTTCATTCTTAAATTTAAGAATTCTACAAAGAGTGAGAAGAAGATCGAGAAGTACAAATAGCCTTTCGGGATTGTTCCGACTTCGACATCATTGCCAAATTGGAAGTGTGCCAAATGGGAGCCTTCGGCAATCAACATTACACCAATTAAAATTAGGAACGATAAACCAAGGATTTGTATGGTTGGATGTTCATTGACGAATTTAGAAACTGGTCCGGCAAAAATCATCATGATTATAATTGAAATCACTACAGCTAAAATCATAATAATTAACGCACCACTATGACCAAAACCGCCTTGTGCAGGTTCAGCGTTGCTCACCATTCCGATGGCAGTCAAAATACTGTCAAAGGAGAAAACGATATTCAATAACGCAATTTGTATAATAGCGGAAGCTAAACTATTGCTAGCCTTTCCGCTGGTACTATCTTCCTCGCCTTCCATTTTGTGATGAATCTCGGAAACCGATTTGTACAACAGGAATAATCCACCACCAAAAATGATAAGGCTTTGTCCTGTAATTCCGGCTTCAAAAAATCCCCAGTCTATATGAAATAGTTCTTCCTTTAAACCCATTACCCATGTAATTCCAAATAATAGAATAATTCTAAAAACCATGGCAAGCAATAACCCAACACGTCTTGCTTTTGGTTGATCTTCGGCTTTTAATTTTCCTGAAACGATGGAAAGGAAAACGATGTTGTCAATTCCGAGAATGATTTCAAGAAAAGTCAGTGTAAGTAGAGCCATCAAGGCATTTGGCGTAAATAGAATTTCCATTTTTTATAAGTTTAGTTTAACGTTCTTAATCGAGTTTTGTTACTACGCCACGTGATTTTTTATTGTTTCCAACAAAAGAATATTCAAAAGTATAGCTATTCTTTTCAGTAAACAATATTTTCATGCTAATAGCTTTTTCTTCTTTCATGTTTTTCGGATGCAGTTTCTGCAGTACGAATTCGCAGTCATTCACCCAACGCACCGTAGCGGTATCGGTTTTTCTGTTATAGGTTTCTATTTGAAGATTTTCGGTTCTTGTAAAAGTTGATGTATGTTTTTTACCATCAATGTTTTGCGTAAATTGAAACTTTCCGGTTTTGAAATCTTGGCAATTGCGCTCGTGATTGTTGCACGAGATGATAAACAAGGCGAGTAGAAGTAGAGTAGTCTTTTTCATTTTTATTTTTTTTGCCACGAATTACACAAATTAGCACGAATTAATTTGTGAAAATTTGTTTAATTTGTGGTTTATTTTAATCTGTTTAATTCATCATCCGTAAAATTCTTAATGATTTTCTCTTTCGAAAACTTATCTGAATTATAACTATTGGATTTGTTCTTCGGAATAGAAAGCGAATTCCATTCGGATTGTTTCAGCATTTTGGAATAAAATACAATCTGCCCAATGTGATACGGATAATGCGCCAATTGACGATTTATTGCTTCCATCACGGTGTGACCTTCATTTCGAATATAAATAACGGTTTCGAGTTGTTCAGGTTGTAATGAGTTTAACGCACCAAAAAAACAATCCCAGCCTTTGTTCCAAAGGTTCATCAATTCTTCCTTGTTTGTAATAGTTTCTTCGAATTCAATATCACGATTTCTCCAATCTTTTTCGCCATCAGAAGTTAAGAAATCCGTCCAACGCGACAGCATATTACCTGACATGTGTTGAATAATCATAGCAATCGAATTGGTGTCTTCGTTTACAGATATAAACAATTGCTCTGGTTCCAATTGTTCCATTGCTTTTTCTCCTATGGTTTTATAATAGAGAAATTGCTTTTTAACGCTTTCGATGTAATTATTATTTATCATCATGAAAAAGTGCGTCAGTTAACGTTTTAATTCCCTTAAACATAAAATAAACGGCTAAAAAACAGAATACTATTCCAAAAGCCAATACCAAATAATGCCACACATTTTGCTTATTGATAAACGCATTATAAATCACGCTTGGTCCAATAAACATTAATGGTAATGCATAGAGCAAATATTTAATTCCTTTGTCTAAAAGTTGTTTGTTGGGAGGCATTTTTAAAATTTTATTTGAATTCCGATTCCGTTGTGATTGGCCACTGCGTTTAAATCAAAATCTAATGAACTCGTATTTTTTAGTCCGTCGTTATAGGTTTTGACCGCTTCTTCAATTTTTTTTGATCTTCCGGATAAAACAGGAATGGAGACTGCAACCATACCAACACCGGCATACGTAAGTGCCGTTGGATATTTTACATCTGAAAATAATCCAACAGCCAAATCAATTACTGATAGCGTTATGCCTAATCCAAGTAGCGTTGCGCCAATCCCTTCTTTTGACTTAGCTTGCTTGTATAGATGAAGCGCATGCAGATTAGGAGCTAATATTTTTTTAACCTGATAACTTGGGATTTGTGTATCGTTCTGATAGATTTTTCCTTTTTCAAATTTGAGTTCAACTGCCGTAGTTTTTTTCAGGGTTAGTTCCTGTGAAAAAGCAGTAAATCCGATTAATATTGTGAATGCTAAAAGTATTTTTTTCATGTTGTAATTTTTGACATTTTGTATTTGTAATATGAGGCAAAAATAAATCCGATAATGGTGTGAGCGCCAATAATCATTAAAAATAAGAATACTTTTTTTAAACCATACTCATCGTGTTCAAAAAAGGTTATTTTAGAATAGAATAATGCGAGAAAATAGATTAAAACTAAAATGGTATTGCTTATTATGTAGCGAATTATATGCTTCCACTTTCTTAATAAGACAATGCTTATTATCCATAAGACAGGCAGTAATCCCATGAGAAAATAGAAAATATAAACTCCCATTATTTGTTGTAATTATCAACAGCTTTTCTAACGCTGCCAAATTCCTTCAATAATTCGGAAGCTTTTTCATAGTCGATAGGAATTTCACCCATAATCATTTTCACACCGCGATCTACGAGTTTGTCGTTGCTCAATTGCATATCGACCATTTTGTTACCTTTTACTTTTCCAAGTTGAATCATTGTTGCGGTAGAAATCATATTCAGCACGAGCTTTTGTGCCGTACCAGCTTTCATTCGGGAGCTTCCGGTTACGAATTCGGGACCAACAACAACAACTACCGGAAACTTTGCTGTCAATGCTATTGGACTTTCTTCATTGCAGGTAATACAACTGGTAACAATATTTTTTGAATTGCATTTTTCCAATCCACCAATGACATAAGGAGTTGTTCCCGAAGCGGCGATTCCAATGACAATATCATTTTCCATTATGCCGTGTTCCTGTAAATCGATCCAGGCTTGAAGTTTATCGTCTTCGGCATTTTCTACGGCACGTCGAATCGCTTTGTCACCACCAGCAATAATTCCGTTGACCAAATCAAACGGAACACCAAAGGTTGGCGGACATTCCGACGCATCTACAATTCCTAATCTTCCAGAGGTTCCGGCGCCAATATAGAAAAGTCTTCCGCCGATTTTCATTTTGGCAACAGTTTTGGCAACCAAGGCTTCTATTTGTGGCAATGCTTTTTCCACCGCAAACGGAACAGTTTTGTCTTCTTTATTGATATTGGCTAACAAATCGGCCACCGACATTTTTTCTAAATGTTCGTAGTGTGAGGATTGTTCTGTGGTTTTGGTGAAGTTCATTTTTATAGTAGCAAAGTTGCAAAGTCCCAAAGTTACAAAGTTTTTGCTTTTGGTTTACCTTAAAATCCTCTACGTTTTTTTTCATTTTCATAGGTATTGTATTCTTCATGTGATTTTTCATATGCCTTAGCTTTATCCTTGTCTTTGGCGACCACTTTCCCTTTTCTATACATGTCGGCTAATTCTAAATAGCAATCGCTTTCAAAATAAGAACCCTTCATATACCATGACTCTATTGAGAATAAAGACGCAGTGTAATTGGGTTCCAAGCTTTTCGAAAACCATTCAAACGCCTTTTTTTCATCAGGTGCTATAGCATAAGTTACATGCGTTTTTTTTCTAAAATTCTTAATTCCTCCTGTGGAAAGATCTTCTATTATGCCATATTTATAGATCATACCTAAGTAATAACTGGCATTTGGGCTGCCTTTTTCGGCTGCTTCCGTAAATGCCGCTATTGCTTTTTCCGGATTTTCTCCCGCTATAGATGCAACACCACTATAAGTAAAGCTTTTGCTGTCAAACCATTTTCCGAGCTCTACCATAGCATCTACACTACCTAGTCTGGCTGCCTCTTGTAAAAGGGGAATATATTCTTTTCCTTCAGCAGCGTTTGTTCTTGCAACATATAAAATAGCATCTAAATTCTTGTTTTTATAGGCCTGATTAAACCATTCCTTTCTTTTTGGAATGAATTGGGTGCACAACAAATCATAACTTGCAAAATATAAAATCATTCGGGCATTTTCATCTCCATTATTAGCTTTGTCTATTAATGGGTAATAATATAACTTTCCGAATCGTATTTCTTTTTTTTCTCCTTCAATATCATCACTAAGTTTTTTTTGTCTTTCGTATTCAGCTTTCTCTGCTTGTACTCGTTCCGGAGACTTAGCAAACAGGTCAACAATCCCATTGGCAACTTCACCTATTTGTTGCCCTTGTTGATAGCCTTTAGTAAAACTGTCAACTGCACTGGAGCCTGTACTTGTCTTAGTTGCCATAGGATTAGTAAGGGTTTTGCCATCGGTTTCGAAATGTGCTAACGGGTCATTTAATTGTTTTTGATTATTCTCTTTTATTTGTGCATTACTAGCACTTAGTGCCTGTACCTGATCGTAATACTGTTTTGTTGTTACAGAGGTACTGCCATCTTGCTTTTTTATATAATAGCTGCCATTTTGCTGAAAAACCTGAATAGATTCCTTGGTGTCTGATAATCCCACAACATCAGACATATTAGTAATCGCAGTGCTCTGATTATTGCTGTTTGAAGTCGAATTTGATTTAGCGGATTCGCTGTTGGAGTTGCTGGTTTGGCTATTTGTTTTATTCGGAATGCTATTTGTTTGTTGTTTGGTAGCATTAGAATTAGTTGAGTTTGTTACATTTCGTGTTGTGGGATTTGAATTTGTCGTTTGCGGTTTAGAAAGTTCCCGTATTTTATTTTCTATTTCAGAGGTGTTAGTAAAACCCCCAATTCCAACTATCCTAACATTCACCATAACGTCAGACGCTTTTGCATCTTTGTTTATTGGGCCAAATTGGTTAGTCATACCATCAACTCTTTTCCATCCCCAGGATTGTGAGCCATAAGTAACCAAAACCTCAAATGTTATACTTGTTCGAACGGCCTCTATGTTTTTAAATGGGTCATAGCCTACATATTGTTCGCCGTATTGCTTTCCGTTATAATTATAGCTATGTTTAAAACTAGGATTAGGATTAGATGCAGTGCCCTGCATTTTGTCTATGTCCAAAATAATTTGAGCACTTTTTTCATATCGCTCAATTCTAATTCGTGGAGTAACATTGAACGCCGAAACTGATAACCCATTTAGGGAAAGAGGAAGATTGTATTCGCAAATAACTGTGCTAAAAGTTTTGCGTGAATCATTGGTCTGGCAATAAGAATTTATAGAAAAAATAATTATTATTACTACAGAAATTAAAAGGTTTTTTTTCATGAAATTGGTCTGTTTGGTTTTTAAGGAAGTACATTTTAGACTTGAGTCTTTGTAAACTTACCTATAAATTATCAACTTCCAACATTATAAAAAACTCGCCAATACAATTCCTAAAATAATCATCGAAACTTTAGCAATATTGAATTTGTGTCCTTCGCTGCTTTCAAAGATAATGGTGGATGAAATATGAAACAGTATCCCAATAACGACAGCGGTTATTTGTGTGTAGTATTCGTTGAGTACAGGAAAGCTATCAGAAACTAATGTTCCCAAAGGAGTCATAACAGCAAAAGTCAGCATAAAGAAAAACAGTGCCGTTTTATTTAGTTCAGCATGGATAAAAAATGTCGTTAAGATAATCGCAATAGGTAAGTGGTGAATGGCTATTCCGAATGCCAAATCATGATGACGCCCAACAGGAAAACCTTCTAATAAAGCGTGAATACACAAACTGATAAAAAGCAGCCAAGGTATTTGTGTTAGTTTGTCATGACCATGAACGTGGCCGTGTTCGGCACCTTTGGAGAAAAACTCCAATATGATTTGGAATAAGATTCCACACATGATAAAAATCCCAACACTTTTGTTACCACTTTCATACACATCAGGCAACAAATGCATAACGGTTAACGATAATAAAAACGAACCGCTGAACGCCAATAACAACTTTAGATTTTGCTTTGCTTTTGGTTTAAGTTGTAAGGCAATTAAATAACCGATAAGCACTGACAGTAAAGGTAATAAGTAATTCATTATTTGAATATCATTATTAGACGTTCACTAGTATTCTTATGGAATTTTTTCAACTTATAATCACCAAAAGTATCCAATAGATAGATTCCCGTTTCATTCATCATAGTCTGGAAATCCTCTAATGTGTAGGCTCTAACTTTTTCAGTAAAATGAAAGGTTTCGCCCTTGTCTTCAAAATCAATTTCCTTGATGATAAAACCATCTATTGCAAAGCGTTTGATGTGAAAAGTGATTCCATCTATTTCCTTGGTTTCTTCCGGAATTAAATTATCAATCACGACTTGCGAATTCATAAAATCAATCACAGCAAACCCATATTCCGATAGGCTTTCTTTGATGGCTGCCAAAGTTTTTATATCGTCTTCGCTATTTTCAAAATAGCCAAAACTGGTAAACAAATTGAAAATAGCATCAAACTTTTCATCATACGGTATCCGTTTGTCATGTACCACAAAATGTAAAGTGTCATTAGTGTTTTTATTAGCTTCAGCAATGCTGTTTTCTGATAAATCGGCACCAACAACATCAAACCCTAATTGGTTTAAATAAATTGCGTGTCGTCCTTTGCCACAAGCTAAATCCAAGACTTTAGCCTTTTCCGGCAAGTTTAAATAATGCGTGAGATTATCCATGAATAGCTGTGCTTCACGATAGTTTCTGTCTTTGTAAAGTATGTGATAATAAGGCGTATCAAACCAAGAGGAATACCAAGTATTTGTTTTTGGTTTGGCGTTTGTTGTTTTTGGTTTTATCACTTCTGACATTTATTCTTTTCAAATGAATTCTGAACGTGCAAATTTAATGTATTTTTGCCGAACTTATTCCAAGTTTGAATTTTGATATTTGAGATTTGACTTTTATTTGGAATTTGGAATTTGAATAATGGAATTTATATACATGGAGAATTTTAAAATGATTGCCAAAACCTTTTTTGGTTTTGAAGAAATATTAGCCAAAGAATTGCAACAATTAGGCGCACAAGATGTTGAAATTGGCACGCGTGCTGTGAGTTTTAAAGGCGATAAAGGGTTTATGTACAAAGCTAATTTGTCGTTGCGTACAGCTTTGAAGATATTAAAACCGATTTATTATTTTAAAGCGACGAATGACCAGAATTTATACAAAGGCATTCAGGGCATTGATTGGTCAAAATATATTGGAGATAATCAAACCTTTGTAATTGATACTACGATTCATTCGGATAATTTCAAGCACTCGCAGTTTGTTTCGCAAAAAGCAAAAGACGCTATCGTTGACCAATTCCGTGAAAAAACAGGACAACGCCCAAGTGTAGATAAAGATTTCCCCGATTTAAGAATTAATATTCATATTGACCGTGACCAAGTTTCGGTAGCACTTGATACTTCGGGAGCTTCGCTACATCATAGAGGTTACAGAACTGCTACTAATATTGCTCCGATAAACGAAGTGTTGGCAGCAGGAATGTTGTTGCTTTCAGGTTGGGATGGAAGTTCTGATTTTTTGGATCCAATGTGTGGTTCGGGAACTTTATTGGCGGAAGCTGCTATGATTGCTTGTAATATTCCGGCGAATATCAACAGAAAAGAATTTGCTTTCGAAAAATGGAACGATTGGGATAACGATTTGTTTGACCAGATTATTGATGCGCTGATGAAACGTACTAAAGAGTTTCATCATACTATTATTGGTTACGACAAAGCACCAAGTGCGGTTCAGAAAGCAAAAGACAATATTCAGAATGCCAATCTTGATGACTATGTAAGTATCATTCAAGGTGATTTTTTTGACAGTAAAAAAGAAAACACCGGACCATTGCAAATGGTTTTCAATCCGCCATACGGTGAACGTTTGAATATTGAGTTGGAACGTTTTTACCGAGAAATTGGTGATACCTTAAAGAATAATTATCCGAATACCAATGCCTGGTTTATCACTGCAAATCTGGAAGCTTTGAAATTTGTAGGACTTCGTCCATCACGTAAAATCAAGCTTTTTAACGGAAGTTTGGAAGCGCGTTTGGTGAAATACGAAATGTATGAAGGCAGCAAGAAAGGCAAGTATATGAACTTAGAAGAATAGTTTATTTTCCTTTTTTGGTTTCGTAATCTATGGCCTTAATCATATTTTTTAACTGGTCGGCATCAATGCGTTTGGCTTTGATAACTTTATTCTTATCCAAAATATAAATAACAGGCGTAGAGTACACATCATATTTTTCAACGGCATTGTTATAATGTGCGCCATCATAAACGTTTATCCAAGGCAACTTGTGTTCGGCTATATATTTTAAATACTTATCGCCTTCGTGCTGCATATAAACGCTATATACTTTAACATCTTTCTTTTCTTTTAACAAGTCATTATACTGTTCCAAAAGTATCGGAATTTCTTTTTGGCAATGACTGCAATCAACATCCCAAAAAACAAGAACGGTATATTCTGCTTTGACATCGCTTAACTTGACATACATTTTTGTGACCTGATCAACATTTTTGTAATAAACATTGGTCATTTCTTCACTGTTTTTAGCGTCTTCAAATCCCATGGCTTTCAACTTCGGAAAATCTTCGGCCTTTATCATAAACAAATCCTGAGCAGTAGCACCAATCAATAAGGGTTTTAATTTATCGGCACGTTTGATAATTTTTTGCACAACATCATTATCGTCGTATATGCCATCGGCTTTTCCAGTTTTAAAATACTTATCAGACATGTGTAAAAACACTTTGTCAAACCCCATTATTTTTGATGTTTCATACTTATAAGTGAAATGTGCCAGTAAAAGTTTATAGGTTAGACTTCCCGGTATGGTCTTGTCCATTATTTTGTCAATTTCAACAGCAACAGAATCAGGATATGTTATGACAACTGAGTCAAAATATCTTTTTATCTTATTGTTGAAAAAAGGATTTCTAATGATGCCATCATCTTTAAAATCGACATCATCCCAAAAATGTTTTTTATAGTATTTGTAAACCTGAATGCTGTCGGGTCTTCCGTTAGAAGCTTTTGGAATGTCTTTGAGAAGTTTTTCCACTTTTAAATTCATCACATCAGATATATAACTTCCTTTATGGTCAACAATAAACTTTTCTTCAAAATCGTTAATGATTTTTTCGACGTCTTTTTGCTTGTTATTTAATGCGAGTGTATCTTTTTTGGTCGCTAAACTTGTAGTTTGTTTATAAGTCTGAAAGTCTTTGTTTTGTTGGTTGATGAATTGAACATAGCTAAAGAAATCATTTTCCAATGGCGAATTCAGAGCCGTTAGCTCTTTACCAATATTTTGACTTGCTTCTGTTTTGAGTTCAAGATTTTGGGTGTTATCATCGATAAAGAAATCAAAGTAGATTCCTTTTGCCTGGCTTACCAAAGAGTAAATCCCTTTGTCGAGTTTCCCTTTCCCTTTAAAAACAATCTTTCCGTTTTTGATGGAAGTGCAGGTATCTTTGATTAAGGTTTTGTCAAATTGGTAAAAGGTAAGATACGCTAAGGTATCCGGAGCGTTTTTTAGATTAATGGTAATCTCGTAACCCGATTGAGCAACGGCAAAAAATGAAGAGAAACAAAAGATTGTGGCAAGTAGCAATTTCTTCATAAACAAAAGACGTTTTTTTTCTTTAAAATGATTTTCGAAAGTCAAAAATAGTGCATTTAATAAAGAAATGGAACATTGAATTTTTAAAGTTTACTTAAAATTACATAGTTATTTCAATCTGACTAAAGGATGATTCAATCCGTTGACGATATTTTTGACCACCTGATATTTTTCAATGCTTTCAAAAAGCTTGGTCAGGTTTCTGAAACCATAGGTTCTGGAATCGAAACTTGGTGATATTTTACGCAGATTGGTTCCAATGTTTGAGATATACGCTTCATCATCTTCATTGGCCGAAATATCAAATGCTTTGTCAATAATCGAAAGATTTATTTTTGGAGTAGTATCTGTTTCTTTTACGGCTATTTCTTTTGTATTGGTTTTCTTTTTAGCAACAGGAATAGCTTTCGGTTCAACAAGAAGGTTTTCGGTAAACGTAAAGATTTCACACGATTGCACAAACGCACTTGGTGTTTTCTTTTGCCCGATTCCCATCACAAAAAGTCCTTCTTCCCGAATTCTTTTGGCTAAACCCGTATAATCGCTGTCACTAGAAACGATACAAAAGCCTTCCGTGTTTTTGCTGTGTAAAATATCCATGGCTTCAATAATGAGTGAACTGTCTGTAGAGTTTTTGCCTGTGGTATAGGCAAACTTTTGAATTGGACTGATAGAATATTGATTGATAATTTCTTTCCAGCCATTCATATGTTGTTGCGTCCAATCGCCATAAATTCTTCTGATGGTGGCTTTACCATATTTGGAAACTTCTTCCAGAATTTCTTTAATAAGTTTGGGTTGGGCATTATCGCCATCGATTAATACGGCTATGTTGAACTTTGTGTCTTCCATTATTTGGTTTTATTTTTCAGAATTAAAGATAACACTTTTTAGTTTACTATTAGCTATCCTACTTCGCGAACGCCTTTTAGAAAAAGCCAACGCATGAATATCTTTTCACCATCTGGAGTTTGAACTGCCTGGAATTTAGGTGCCGTAAGTGTACCCACTACAAAGGCTGTAATCGGAATCATCAGACCAGTTAGGTTGGTATATTTCTCTATTAAGAAACGAAACAAAATGAATAGTATTGCAAAGCAAATAAGGTTGTAAAGGAAGGATTTTACTTTTTTGTTCATGATATTAAAATTACGAATTAGGAATTATTTCTTCTTTTCCTTTTTAGATTTTCCTTTGATGGCTTTTTCCTTAGCCTTAACTGTGGCTTTGTAAAGCGGAATAAAATAAGAAACGGTATAATTGAATCCAACACCAAAATCTCCATTATACGTTCTGTTAAAACCCGGAATATAAAGGTTGTCAAAGTTGTCGGGACGTTTTTGCGATACCAATCGGTTTAGTCTAACGCTAAAACCCACAAAGATATTATTTAATACTTCTGCTTTCATACCAGCAACGACCTCTATCCATTGTGCTGATAAGCCATCAAAATTTTCACCAGAGATGATTACGGGAGATTCTCCAAAATACGGGTTAGGATTATAAACTTGATAGCTGTTCAACGTCTGACTAAAACTACTCACACCATAACGCAGCCCAACAGAAATAATATTTTCCATATTTCCCCAGTTCTGAAAAGAGTTGTAGTCAAATCCCGCTTTTAGATACGTTCCTTTTGTAGTAAAATTGACTTGGTCGTCACTAACCGTTTTGTCTTCATTACCAATTTCGGCAGCCAAATAATGTCTGCGTGTTAGACGATAATCACCAACAAGTTCCAATCCGCGATAATCGGTTTCATAAAACGAACGCGTTAGTTTGAATAAATCAACTCCAACACGCAAACCATAGCGCTCTTTTTTGGGTGGAATGCTGTCTTTTTTAGTTGCACTTTCTTCGGCTACACCTTTGGCTGGTTTAACAGCTATTTCCTCTTGTGCATTGCCTAAAAAAGAAAGCAACAGTATACAAACACTAAAAAAGGATTTTGATATGTGTCTCATTTTCGGTTTCAATGTTTGTTGTTAAAATGTTGATATCTTGTATCCAAAAGCCGTCAGGTGTTGCTGCATCCGTTTTGATAACACCAGTCGGAAAAGCATCTAACTCAAAGATGGTTTTGTAACCACAGGCTCTGGTCACAAAAATGTTTTGGTGGGTATAATTAAATTGAAGAAAGTCTTCATTTGGATTCACGCCGGTACTATTGAGTATTAAACTGTATTTAGTTGTGAGGTCATCTATTTTTAGGGGCAACTCCACTTTAGATATATTATTAAATGTACCTAAATCGTCTGTTAGTCCAACGCCTTTAATTTTCAGGTTGACCACATTCTTCAAATTCGACGGATTTGAAATGTCATAAAACTCTAATATCAGTCGGGGAGTGGTTTCATCAATACAGATATCGTCTTTTTCGCAGCCGATGAAAGTGATTGTTATAAAAAGCAGAAATAGTATTTTTTTCATATTTGTTTTTAATTGAGTTTTCATTCTCAGTCGCAGTTTTCAGATGTATACTGAGACTGCCTGCTGCGACTGTAAACTATCTTTTCTCCAAAAGTACAACATTTTCCACATGGTGCGTTTGCGGAAACATATCTACCGGACGCACACGTGTAACTTTATACATTTCATCCATTAGGGCTAAATCCCGTGCTTGTGTAGCCGAATTACAACTCACATAAACAATCTTATTCGCCCCAATTTTTAGCAATTGCTCCACTACATCTTTATGCATTCCGTCTCGTGGTGGGTCGGTAATGATAACATCCGGTTGGCCGTGTTTCGCAATAAAATCATCGTTAAATACATTTTTCATGTCGCCCACATAAAACTCACAATTGTTGATGCTGTTGCGTATGGCATTTTCTTTGGCATCAATAATCGCTTCGGGAACTGCTTCTACGCCAATTACTTTTTTGGCTTTTTTGGAAACGAATTGTGCAATTGTTCCGGTTCCAGTGTATAAATCGTAAACGACTTCATTGCCTGTTAAACCTGCAAATTCACGTGTGATTTTGTATAGTTCATACGCCTGATCCGAGTTGGTTTGGTAAAACGATTTAGCGTTAATGCTAAACTGCAAACCTTCCATTTCTTCCAGTATATAATCTCGTCCTTTAAACAACTTGATTTCCTGGTCGTATAAGGTATCATTGGCTTTACCATTGATAACGTACTGTAGAGAAGTAATCTGTGGAAACGTAGCATAGATATAATTCAATAACAATTCGCGTTGTTTTTTGTTTTCCTGAAAGAACTGAATCAGTACCATGATTTCTCCAGTCGAAGCTGTTCTAATCATAAGTGTACGTAACAAACCTTCGTGGTTACGAGCATTGAAGAAAGGCATATCGTTTTGAACCGCAAATTCGCGAATAGCATTTCGAATCGCATTTGATGGATCTTCCTGCAAGTGACATTTCTCAATATCCAATATTTTATCCCACATTCTCGGAATATGAAAACCTAATGCGGGCTTTTTACTTAATGATTGGTCTTCTGATTTTATTTCGGTTTCATTTAACCAACGAGTGTCTGAAAACCCAAATTCCATTTTGTTTCTGTAAAAGAATTGCTTTTCAGAACCCAATATCGACTCAAACTCTGGTAATTCAATTTTACCAATTCGTTTCAGGTTATTATATACTTCCTGATTTTTATAAAACAACTGTTGCTCGTACTTCATATTCTGCCATTTGCAACCGCCACAGGCTCCAAAGTGCTGACAAACAGGTTCAATTCGGTTTTCAGAATAGGAGTGGAACTTAATGGCTTTGCCTTCAAAATAGGATTTTCTTTTCTTTAAGGTTTGTACATCTACCACATCACCTGGAACGACGTTTGGTATAAAAATAACTTGACCTTCGGGTGCTTTGGCTACCGATACGCCTTTGGCACCAGCATCCAGAACAGTTATGTTTTCAAAGATGACTTTGTTGGTTTGTTTTCTTCCCATGGCGCAAAAATAAACTATTGGAGAAAATCTGATATAGATTTAAGAAAAAAATATAAATTAGTTGAAAAATAAAAAAAATGCATACTCATTTAGCATTGTTAAGAGGCATCAATGTTTCGGGACATAAAATGATTAATATGGTAGCTTTGAAAAAAGCACTCGAAGCCATTGGTTTTACCAATGTGGTGACGTATATCCAATCGGGAAATGTGTTTGTAGATACAGAAGAAGAAAGTCCGAGTAAAGTTGGTTTTCTGATTAAGCAGGAAATATTTAAGGAATTTGGGCATGATGTTCCTGTAATTGTCATTGGCAAACAAGATTTGCAGGCATGTTTAGACAGAAATGAATTCCTTAACGATGAAGGAGTTGATTTAAAGAAATTGTATGTTTCTTTTATTTCCTCCATGCTACCCGATAATATGATTACCCAACTTAACTTAAACTTTATCCATCCTGATGAAATCCAATTGGATGGAAAACGTATTTATTTGAAATATGATATTTCTCCCGCCAAAACCAGACTCGATAATAAATGGATTGAGAAAAGCATGAATGTGATTTCTACAACACGTAATTGGAATACGGTGAATAAACTACTTGATATGTATGGGTAAATAAACCGTACTTTCAGACCTGACAGGTTTTTAAAACCTGTTAGGTCTAGAGCTTTGAAAAATTGATACCTTCATTAGAAATAATGATAATTGTATAACATTCGTTTCCGATTCTATTATTAAATTTACTCAAATTTTTAAATAATCAACTATTATGAAAAGAAATGCAACCGCAGTTTGGAAAGGTTCCCTAAAAGAAGGAAAGGGAGCGCTTACGACACAAAGTACCACATTAAACAATACGCAATATTCTTTTGGTTCTCGTTTTGAAGAAGGCGTTGGAACCAATCCTGAAGAACTTATCGCAGCAGCACATTCGGGTTGTTTTTCGATGCAACTTTCCGCTTTTATTGGCGAAGCTGGATTTACTCTGGACAGCATCGAGACCAAATGTGTAATTGACTTCCAAAATGGAAGCATCGTTAGTTCTACTTTAACTGTAGAAGCTAAAATCCCGGGAATATCAAATGATACTTTTCAGGAATTGGTTACCAAAGCAGAAAAAAACTGTCCGATTTCAAAATTGTTGAATACTGAAATTAGTTCAACAGCGACACTAGTTTAAGTAATCGAGGAACTTATAAATTAAACCTCATTTCTTTTTTAGGAATGAGGTTTTTTCGTGGTTTAAAATGTAAATTAGCAATAAAATTAGATAGATATGAGTTCAAAAGACACATTCAAAAGTGCCATTTCTGGTGTAGAAGCTCCCGAAACAGATAAAGTTTCTTGTAAAAGCATCCGCGTTCCAATTCTCGATTTGATTAAAGAAGACCATCCCAATTTAGATATGTCAAAAGAGATAACTATAGGAGAATTAAATATCTATAGAGAAAAATATATTTCAAAGTTTTTAAAATCGGAAGTTGGACAGTTAAATGATTTACACAAAAACGTAATTAAATCATTAACAGATGACAATTCATTGGTCAGCAAAGTGGAAGACGAACCGGACAATAGAACTTTTGGTCAAAGATTAGCTGATAATGTAGCAGATTTTGGCGGCAGCTGGACCTTTATTATTTGGTTTTTTGTGGTTATTTTGGTTTGGATTGGCGCTAACGCTTTTCTGCTATTGAACAAAGGTTTTGATCCGTATCCGTTTATTCTGTTGAATTTAATTTTGTCTTGTTTGGCATCATTGCAAGCGCCGATAATCATGATGAGTCAAAACCGTCAGGAAGAAAAAGATCGAGAACGCGCCAAGAAAGATTATATGATAAACCTAAAATCAGAATTAGAAATACGAATGTTAGATGATAAACTAGATCATTTAATTATGCATCAGCAACAAGAATTAATAGAAATGCAGAAGGTGCAAATTGAAATGATGACCGATATTTTGAATAGGATTGAGAATAAAAAGTAAGTACCAAATTTTGAAATTCTAAATTCCAAGTAAACTCCAAAAAACAAAATGCAAATTTCAAAATAGCGTTATTATTTGAAGTTTCGAATTTGAGTTTTATTTGGAATTTGGTTTTTTTAAATTTTGGAATTTAACAAAACAGTTACCCTTTTTTGTACTTTTGCTCAACTATGGATGATTTCTCTCCAAAAGAAGGAATCTTGCTTGTCGGCAGACAGGTTGATATTTTATAAAACCCATGACGAGTTTGGGTTAAAAAGAAAAAAATATGTCAGTTTTAGAAAAAATGAGTTCAGCTGAAGCAATTGCTTTAGAAAACAAGTATGGTGCGCACAATTACCATCCATTACCAGTAGTTTTGAGTAGAGGAGAAGGCGTGTATGTTTGGGATGTTGAAGGTAAAAAATATTACGATTTTCTTTCGGCTTATTCTGCCGTAAATCAAGGTCATTGTCATCCAAAAATTGTGGGTGCTATGATAGAACAAGCGCAGACTTTGACGCTAACATCCAGAGCTTTTTACAATGATAAACTAGGTGTTTACGAAGAATACATCACTAAATATTTTGGTTTTGATAAAGTATTGCCAATGAATACTGGTGCTGAAGCTGTTGAAACTGCTTTGAAATTGTGTAGAAAATGGGCTTACGAAAAGAAAGGTATCCACGAAAACGAAGCGCAAATCATTGTGTGTGATGGTAACTTCCACGGAAGAACTACGACTATTATTTCGTTTTCTAATGATGAAAATGCACGTAAAAACTTTGGACCTTACACGGCAGGATTTATAAAAATAGCTTACGATGATTTAGACGCTTTAGAAAAAGCAATAACATCTACTAAAAACATAGCAGGTTTCTTGGTGGAACCGATCCAAGGTGAAGCTGGAGTGTATGTACCAAGTGAAGATTATTTGGCGAAAGCCAAAGCTTTATGTGAAGCTAACAATGTGTTATTCATTGCTGATGAAGTACAAACGGGAATCGCACGTACAGGTTCAATATTGGCGGTTTGTGGTAATTGCAACTGTGAAAATAAGTGTGAAAAACAAGCAACTTATGTAACTCCAGACATTTTAATTTTAGGAAAAGCCATTTCTGGTGGAGCGTATCCAGTTTCGGCCGTTTTGGCAAATGATGCGATTATGAATGTAATTAAACCGGGACAACACGGTTCTACTTTTGGAGGAAATCCTATTGCTGGCGCGGTTGCAATGGCAGCTTTAGATGTTGTTAATGATGAAAATTTAATTCAAAACGCACGTCGTTTGGGTAAAATATTCCGAGAAAAAATAAGTGAGTTTGTAAAAACATCAAACATTGCAACCTTAGTTCGTGGAAAAGGATTATTAAACGCAGTTGTAATCAATGATACTGAAGAAAGCGATACCGCATGGAATATCTGCATGGCTTTACGTGATAACGGATTATTAGCCAAACCAACTCATGGAAACATCATCCGTTTTGCGCCGCCATTGGTTATGAATGAGGAGCAATTATTAGATTGTGTTTCAATTATCATCAAGACGTTAAAGCAATTTGAAAAGTAATCAACAACCTTTGCTATTAAGAGGAGACTCAAGTCCGAAGGCCGAACTGTATGGAGCGATAGCGGAATAAAATCCCAGTGGGCTTCAGGTACACGAGCTTTAGCTCGTATAAAATAAAACCAAAACCAATTTATAACCAACCAAAATTATTATTTATGGAAAACCAAAACAATTTAGTATTAAATGATCAAGCAGTAGCCGCCTTAAGAGAAAGTGCAAAATGGTGTATGTTTTTATCAATTCTCGGATTTATCGGAATTGCTTTTATGATTATCGCCGGCTTATTTATGTCGGTTGCCATGTCGGCAATGCCCGACAATCCAGAACTTGGGAGTGCTATGGGTCCTTTAGGAGCGATTAAAGCCTATTTTGGCATTATGTACATTGTAATTGCTGCTTTGTATTTCTTCCCGATATATTATTTATTCAAATATGCAACCGGAACAAAAAGAGCATTAGAATCCAGTAATAGCGATGTGCTTTCGGATGCTTTAGTAAATTTAAAATCGCACCATAAATTTTTAGGCATTACAGCAATTGTTGTTATTTCATTATACATTTTTATTATAATTGGAGTAATTATTTTCGCAGCCAAAATGGCAAGTGCCGGAATGTAATTTTAATAAAATATACTTTTTAAAACCAGCTATTGTGGCTGGTTTTTTTTTATTTTTGACTTATGAAAAAACTAGTACTGCCTTTTACACTTGTGGCCATTATTGTTGCTTTGTATGAGCAATCAAAGGAGAAACCTAATGTTTATATTTTATGTATTGCTATCGTGATATTTATGTATGGTATTATGAGATTAAGCGCCAAAACCCCTAGTAAAAATCAAGAAGAAAACCAACAAGATGATGCTGAATAAAGGTGATAAAGTTTCGGTTTTAGATGATGCAATTGACGGTGTTGTGGTTGAAGTCAGTGGTTCTGATGTTACTATTGAAACCACAGACGGTTTTAATCTGACATTCAATACCAGCGAGTTAATTAAGATTGGAAGTAGCAATGCTATGAATTTTAGCTTTAATAAAAGTCAGGTGATTAGCGAAAAAGAAGTAGCAAAACCTAATTACATCAATAAAGAAAAAAAAAACAAAAAAGAAATTCCGCCACCAGAGTTTGATTTGCATATCGAAAAGTTGGTCAAGAGTTATAAAGGCATGAACAACTATGATATCCTAACATTACAGATGGAAACGGCCAAACGCCATATTGAATTCGCCATTCGAAATCGCATTCCGAAGATTGTTTTTATTCATGGTGTTGGTGAAGGCGTTCTGAAATCTGATCTCGATTTCTTGTTAGGACGATATGATAATATTATTTTTCAAGATGCTAATTATCTAAAGTATGGACTAGGCGCAACGGAAGTTTACTTTAAGCAGAATGTAAAGTAAAAAGTACGAAGTACAAAGTGGGAGGTACAAATTGAAGGCAGAAAATAGAAAGCAAAAGTAACGTTACTTTGACTTCGTATTTCTTACCTCGTATTTTATTTTAGTTCCTTTCCTTTATAATAATTAATCAATAAATCGACAAACTTGCTATAACTTTCTAAGCCGTCTTTTTGTTGGTTTGCTTTTAGGAATTGGTCATAAAAAGCGTGAAATCCTTTGTCAATAAAGGTGTCATATTGCTCCCAAAAAAGCTCAGTTTCTTTAAAGTTTTCAATAATTCCGGGATTGATTGTTGGACTGAACGCTTTGAATTTTTCTTCATCTTTCATAATCACATTTTCCAAACAATAGCGCAGTGCCACAGTATAGGCAGCATATTGAAAGTATAAATCATCATTTTTAATGCAAGCCATAAAGCCAATAAAGTTGCATTCACTTTCGCTGGCAAAACCAATTTGATGTGCCATTTCGTGGCAAATAACATTCGGAAAACTGTACATGGGTAACTTGTAATTCACCTGAGATTCATTGGTAAATGGATTCAAATAACCGCCAAAGCCCATATAAGTCAAGGGCAAACTAAAAAGCGATTTCTTTCTGCTCGGGATTTCATATCTAAAGAAAGGATATTGTTTGGCTAAATTATCATAACCATTTTGCGTAATTTTAAAAATGCTATCGTGCGAATACGGATTGCTTACTTTTTGATTTTTGTTGTGTGTAATAGCTAATTGTACTTCGTTGGTTTTTGCAATCAGCTTTTCCGTAAATACATATAAATCTTCGTTGGAATATTCTCTTTGGATATTCATTTTCTCAAAAAGTGGTATGCGATAATAATTCAATGCCCATAGCAGATGAAATATGAAATAAAAAATTGAGAAGCCACTCAAGACTTTTAAAAGATTGCCTTTCCACTGTTTTCTCCAAGTTTTTCTAATTTTCCAAATAGAAAAAAGCAAGTAAACAATTAGAAATCCATACATAATATCTCCAAATGATAATGGAATCCAGCCTAGAATAGTACGTTCCAATCTTGAAGTAAAAACATATAATCCGTTGCTGTAAAAACGTTCAACCATTTCAGGAAAAAACACCAGTATCTTCAGGATAATGATTTGAAATAACAGAAAAAGAGGAAGTATATATTTGCGTTTCACATTGCGGATTTAAAATGTAAATATAATCACAATATCAATTTAGAAAGCAATTTAACTTTGTAACTTTGGCATCCGAGTCGCTGAGTCACTGAGTAACTAAGTTACTGAGAAATAAAGCGGATAAAAACTCAGCAACTTAGACACTTAGTAACTTAGTAAATTAGCAACTTAAAAAATAATGAGCAAAGAAATTAGAAACCTTGAACCAAAAGTACTTTGGAATAAATTCGCCGATTTGAATGCGGTGCCTCGTCCGTCAAAGAAAGAAGGAAGAGTAATCGAATTCATGAAAGCTTTCGGGAACAGTTTAGGATTAGAAACTTTTGAAGACGAAATTCGAAACGTTATCATACGCAAACCCGCAACTGCAGGAATGGAAAACCGTAAAACAATTGTACTGCAAGGGCATTTGGATATGGTGCACCAAAAGAATAACGACACCAATTTTGACTTCGATACTCAAGGAATTGATATGTATGTTGATGGCGATTGGGTTCGCGCACGCGGAACTACGCTTGGTGCTGATAACGGTTTAGGAGTTGCCGCCATCATGGCAATTCTGGAAAGCAAGGATATTCCGCATCCTGCCATTGATGCACTGTTTACTATTGATGAAGAAACCGGAATGACTGGTGCTTTAAACTTAAAAGGTGGAATCCTAAAAGGAGAAATCCTTTTGAATTTAGATACCGAAGAAGACGATGAAATTGATATTGGTTGTGCGGGTGGAGTAGACGTTACGGCAACCAGAAGTTACAATCCTGAAGAAACTCCGGAAGGTTCTGTGGGTTACACGATTACGGTTAAAGGCTTGAATGGCGGACACTCAGGAATGGATATTCATAAAGGTTTGGGGAATGCCAACAAAATTATGAACCGTTTATTGTTTGATGGATTTGAGAACTTTGGATTGCAGATTTCTGAAATTGCCGGTGGTAGTTTACGTAATGCGATTCCGCGTGAAAGCGTGGCAAAAGTTATTGTGGCTGGAATGTATGATGAAGCTTTTGTATTTGACATGCAGGAAATCATCAATGATATCAAATTTGAATTCAAAACTACGGAACCAAAGCTGGAGATCGAAATTGTTAAGAGTGATTTGCCTAAACAAGTTATGGATTTAGGCGTTCAGGAAGGATTACTTCGCTCTATTTATGCCGCTCACAATGGCGTTTACCGAATGAGTGCTGATATGGCTGACTTGGTTGAAACATCCAATAATATTTCTAAAGTTGTGGTTAAAGACGGTTCTATTTCTATTCAAAACTTAACGCGTTCATCAGTAGAAAGTTCCAAGTTTGATTTGGCGAATGCGTTGCGTTCGGCTTATGAATTGTTTGGTTGCGAAGTGGATTTTGGCGGAAGCTATCCGGGTTGGACACCAAATGTAAAGTCTGAAATATTAGATTTATTGGTGAACATTTACGAAAAACAAAATAACGATAAACCTAAAGTAGTAGCCTGTCACGCCGGATTAGAGTGTGGAATTTTGGGAACCAATTATCCTGGAATGGACATGATTTCTTTTGGACCAACCATTCACGGTGCACATAGTCCGGATGAAAGAGCTTCGATTACATCATCACAGAAATTCTGGAAGTTTTATTTGGAG
>NZ_JANMXZ010000012.1:0-130463 GCF_031381455.1 Flavobacterium sp.
CGAATCATACAACCTACAATAAAAATCAGTCACCAAAATAAAAACGCTCATAACAAATTTTTAAAAATCCTGTTATAAGCGTTTTTTTTTGTCTAAAAAAAGTATCTCTAATCAAAACAAGAGATGTTTTTCAGTGCCCTCCATTTAAGAAGGCACTTTTTTACTAAAACTAAACAAATTTTTTATAATGCAGATTTTACAGTTTTAATAATTCGTGAAGCAATTTTGTATGGGTCACCATTAGATGCCGGTCTTCTGTCTTCAAGATATCCTTTCCATCCTCTTTGTACTGTTGCAATAGGAATTCTAATCGAAGCTCCTCTATCTGAAACACCATACGAAAAATCATGAATTGAAGCCGTTTCATGTTTACCCGTTAATCTTTGCTCATTATAGGCGCCATAAACTGCGATATGTTCTTCAACAACTGGTCGGAAAGCTTCACATATTTTATCGTAAACAGCTTTGTCACCACACGTTCTTAATACTTCATTTGAGAAATTGGCATGCATTCCTGATCCATTCCAATCCGTATCACCAAGTGGTTTTGGATGGTATTCAATATAGTAACCGTATTTTTCAGTCAAACGATCTAACATGTATCGTGCAACCCAAATTTCATCTCCGGCTTTTTTAGCTCCTTTCGCAAATAATTGAAATTCCCATTGTCCACAGGCAACTTCTTGATTAATACCTTCAAAGTTCAACCCGGCTGCGATACATAAATCAGCATGCTCTTCAACTAATTTTCTACCGTGTGTGTTTTTACCACCTACTGAACAGTAATACATACCTTGTGGAGCAGGGTAACCGCCAATTGGGAATCCTAAAGGCAATAAAGTTTTGGTATCCATGATGAAATATTCCTGCTCAAATCCGAACCAGAAATCACCATCATCATCAATAGTAGCTCTACCGTTTGATGGATGGGCAGTTCCGTCAGCATTCAATACTTCAGTCATAACTAAGTATCCATTTAGTCGAGTAGGATCAGGATAAATAGCAACTGGAACTAAAACACAATCCGATGAACCTCCATCAGCTTGTTTTGTAGATGAGCCATCAAAAGACCAATTTCCAATTTCAGCTAAAGTTCCTTTAAAATTTTCATGCTCTTCAACTTTAGTTTTGCTTCTTAAATTTTGTGTTGGTTCATAACCATCTAACCAAAGGTATTCTAATTTTATTTTAGTCATATTATATAAATTTTATTTGTAATCGTATCTTATAGCAAAAATAGAATAAATTTTTATTTGCCAAATATAGGAGGGTATTTATTATTATAATAACAAATATTTTTGTTGTAAGAGTATTTTTTATGGGGGTGAATTGCTAAAAATGTATTTATTTTGATAAATAAATGTAATTTAATAATATCAGAGATTTATTTTTAGGTATAGTTTGATTACTTTTGTATTTTAATTTTAAAAACTATAGTATAACTATTTAAAATTTGAATTTATGGCAACATTACGTTTTCAAGCATTAAAAGATGCATCAGGTAGAAAACCTGTAAAATTTGAAGAATCCGGAAGAAAATCAGATCTTTTTGGTTCAAATGTGTTTAATGATAAAGCGATGAAACAGTTCTTAACTGCAGATGCTCACAAAGGCGTAAAAGACGCAGTGCAGCACGGAACTAAGATTGACAGGAAGCTTGCCGATTACATTGCGATGGGAATGAAAGAATGGGCTTTGTCAAAAGGCGTAACGCATTACACGCATTGGTTTCAACCATTAACAGGAGCAACTGCTGAAAAACATGATGCTTTTTTCGAAACGTCTTATGATGGTTCAGATCCAGTTGAAAAATTTGGAGGTGGACAATTAGTACAACAAGAGCCTGATGCTTCTTCTTTTCCGAATGGTGGAATCAGAAATACATTCGAAGCTCGTGGATATACTGCTTGGGATCCAACTTCACCAGCATTTATTTTTGGAACAACTTTGTGTATTCCAACCGTTTTCATCTCTTATACAGGTGAAGCATTAGATTATAAAACACCACTTTTACGTGCGTTAAATGCCGTTGATGAAGCCGCAGTTGACGTTTGTAAATATTTCGATAAAAACGTAAAAAAAGTAACAGCCACTTTAGGTTGGGAACAAGAATATTTTTTGGTTGATGCTTCTTTGGCAAATTCCCGCCCCGATATCGTTATGACGGGCAGAACTTTGTTAGGTCATACTTCGGCAAAAGGACAACAATTAGATGATCATTATTTTGGTTCAATTCCATCTCGTGCTTTAAATTATATGAGAGAGTTGGAAGAAGAATGTATGTTACTTGGAATTCCGGTGAAAACACGACATAATGAAGTAGCGCCAAACCAATTTGAGTTAGCTCCAATTTTTGAAGAAACCAATTTAGCGGTTGACCATAATTCATTATTAATGGATGTAATGTCAAAAGTGGGCGAGCGCCATGATTTTAAAGTGTTGTTTCATGAAAAACCTTTTCAAGGTGTAAACGGTTCTGGCAAACATAACAACTGGTCAATGGCAACTGACACTGGTGTAAACTTGCTTTCTCCTGGAAAAACTCCAATGAGCAACTTACAATTCTTATCGTTTTTTATCAATACTATAAAAGCAGTTCAAGAATATGAAGAATTACTTCGCGCTGCGATTGCAACAGCAAGCAACGATCATAGATTAGGAGCAAATGAAGCACCGCCGGCTATTATTTCAGTTTTCATCGGGCAACAATTGACAAAAGTTTTAGCGGAATTAGAAGGCGTAACCAAAGGGAAGTTATCTCCGGAAGAAAAAACAGATTTAAAACTGAATGTGGTTGGTAAAATTCCGGAAGTAATTTTGGATAATACGGACAGAAACAGAACATCACCATTTGCTTTCACTGGAAATAAATTTGAGTTCCGTGCTGTGGGTTCATCTGCAAACTGCGCTAATGCGATGACAACTCTGAATTCTATTGTGGCTAAACAATTAATAGATTTCAAAAAAGAAGTAGATACTTTAATAGAGAAAAAAGATTTAAAGAAAGACGAAGCGATTTTCAATGTATTGAGAGAATATATTAAAGAAACAAAAAACATCCTTTTTGAAGGTGATGGTTATAGCGAAGCTTGGGAAAAAGAAGCAAAGAAACGCGGATTAAGCAATCATAAAACGACACCAACGGCTTTGAAAGCTAAAGTTTCCAAAAAAGCATTGGATTTATTCAAAGATTTGAATGTAATGAATCATGTTGAAGTGGAAGCGCGTTACGAAATCGAATTGGAAGAATACACTAAGAAAATCCAAATTGAAGGAAGAGTTCTTGGCGATATTGCTCGTAATCATGTTATTCCAACAGCGATTCGTTACCAAAATACGTTAATTGAAAACGTACGTGGATTGAAAGAAATCTTCGGAAAAGATTTTGAGAAAATTGCCAAAGAACAAATCTCTTTAATCAAAGAAATCTCTGCTCACATTGAAGGAATTAATTCTAATGTGGAAGCAATGACCGAAGCGCGTAAAAAAGCAAATGCCTTAACTGATGCTCAGAAAATGGCCGAAATGTATTGCGACAAAGTAAAACCATATTTTGATATAATTAGAGCCCATTGCGATAAACTGGAACTTTTGGTTGATGATGAAGTTTGGACATTGACTAAATATAGAGAGTTGCTATTTACTAGATAATGTAATTTGTAGCTGTTCCCGCTGTTCGCTATATCTTTTTTGTTTTGTCATGCTGAGCTTGTCGAAGTACAAAACAAAAAAGGATGCCGCTTCCATCAGGGCTAAAAAAATTCCCGTTCATCGAGCGGGATTTTTTTTGACCGTTAAAAAAGGAAAAAGCATTACTAGTTAATAAATGTAATTATTTTCTACATATTATTGGTCTTATTTTTGATTACTCCAAACAATTTTACGTAACTTTCGATTGTTTTTTTTAACCTATGAAAACATATTTTAGCTTCTTTTTCTTTTTAATTTCAATAGTCACTTGTTATGCTCAAGAGAAATTTACTGTGTATTTTGAGAGTAATAAGTTTGAATTAAATACCAAAGAAAACACAAAACTAACAACTTGGATTTCCGAAAACAAGAACAATAAAATAGTAGCCATTCACGGATTTACAGATGAAGATGGTACCAATGGTTTCAACGATACTTTAGCCCAAAAACGCGTAAATTGTATTTTCAATTCTGTCAAAAATCAAATCAAAATCAGAGAAGATTTTAAAACCAGAAGTTTTGGCGAAAGCTTTGAACAATCCAAAAACAAAGCTGAGAATCGCAGAGTTGTCATTTATTATATTCTCGAAAAAGATTTAACGCGCGAAGATGAAATCCTTGGAATTAAAAAAGAAATCGTCAAAGAAGAACCTAAGCCAGAAATAGTTTACCCCGAAAAATTAGTCTTCGAAAACCCAAACGGAACCAAATCTGAATTCAAACTCGACCGCGCTTTTATGAAGAAAGTGGGTGAAGCCAAATCAGGTGAAAAACTCAAAATCGAAAACCTCAATTTCGTAATCAACACCTTTGCTGTTGTAAATGAATCTCGTGGAAAAATGTATGAATTGCTTTTGGTACTTCAAAAAAACCCAAGTTTAAAAATCGAAATTCAAGGACATTTGTGCTGCATGCCTATTGATAGAGCCGATTTGTCAACACAACGCGCCAAAGCCATTTATAATTTTTTAGTGCATAATGAAATCCAAAAAGAGCGCTTGTCTTATAAAGGTTTTGGAAGTTCAATGCCTATTTATTCAATACCTGAAAAAGATGAACAAGAGCGTGCTGCCAATCGCAGAGTAGAAATTTTAATTGTAGAAAATTAGTATGCAAAAGATTTATGTACTTTGTATTTCACTATTTTCGTTATATGGCTTTAGCCAAAATAAGCTTGATGTTTTTTTTGACTTTAATAAAGATGTTCCAAATGAAGCATCACAAATTAAAATACATCAATGGGTTTTGGATAATAAAACTGCTGAAATCACTAAAGTTCTTGGTTATTGCGATAGTGTTGATGATAGTAACTATAATAAAGAGTTAGCCATGCGAAGAGTGAATTCGATGGTGGAGTTTTTTAATAAAAGCAATATTAAAGTTTCGGATAAAGTAGCGCTAAAAGCAATTGGCAAGGATTTTAAATATTCCAAAAATCAAAGTGAGAACAGGAAAGCAGAAGTTTTTTACAATCTGATAAAAGAAAAAAATGCGAATGCAAAAAATGCCCAAACAATACCTAATGGTCCTTTTGGAAGAGGACGAACTAAAGAAGTAACAACAGAAGAAACAAAAGAAGAAGATATACTAGAGGTTGCCGATAAGGAAGCACTTGTTGAAGCCGAAAGGTCAACATTAGAATCAAAATTTTATAAAGCCAAAAAAGGCGATTTAGTTAGAATAAATAACATCAATTTTTATTTTAATTCAGAAAGAGTGATGGACGAATCGCTGCCGCTTTTGGATGAATTGCTTGATATTATGATGAATAATCCAAAGCTGGTAATTGAAATTCACGGACATATTTGCTGTAATCCAAACCCGAATGACACCAAATTATCCTATAGAAGAGCCTTGGTTATTCTGAAATATTTGACAAAATACGGAGTTAATGTAGATAGATTAGCGTTCAGAGGTTACGGAAGCAATGATCCGATTTATAAAGTGCCCGAGAGAAATGAAAAAGAAAGAGCTGCCAATCGCAGAGTAGAAATCTTAATTGTAAATAAATAATGAAATTAAAAATCGTCATATTGTTTTTTCTGGTTTCTCTCAAATCGTTGGGACAAAAACAAGTCGAAGTCTTTTTCGATTTCAATAAAGATTTTCCAAATCCAACGTCAATTTTAGAAATAAACGAATGGATTTCCAAAAACAAAAATGTTGAAATCACTAAATTGTTAGGCTATTGCGATAGTATTGATACTAAGGATTACAATAAAAAATTAGCGGTAAGACGTATTGATAATGTTCAGATTTTGTTGGATAAAAGTGGTTTGAAATTCAATAAAAATATAGAAAAAACTGCTTTTGGTAAAGATTTTAAACAATCCAAAATTCAAGCTGAGAACAGAAAAGTAACAATTTTTTATAATGAACCTACAGTTTTGCCTGCCGAAAGTGAGCTGACCAGAAGAATAAAAAGCTCTAAAGTGGGCGAACTTATTACCCTCCCTAATATTTATTTTTTCAATAATTCAGCTCGAATTGTTCCCAAATCACAGCCTACACTAATTGATTTGAGATGTGCCATGGAAGAAAATCCAAAACTGAAAATCGAAATTCAGGGACATATTTGTTGCCAAACAAACGGTGACAAAAACGATGTTTCCACTGCACGAGCGCGAGCCATTTATAATTCTTTAATACGAAGTAAAATTGACAGAAAGCGAATGACTTTTAAAGGATACGGCACTTCAAGACCTATTCACCCAATTCCTGAAAAAAACGACCAAGAAGAAAATGAAAACCGCCGTGTAGAGATTCTGATTGTGGAGAAATAATTCTAAAAAAATCCCAAATCCCAAATCCCAAATCCCAAATCTAATCTTATCTTTGCTGCACAACATTCACCCTGAGCTTGTCGAAGGGCAACTAACTACAACACATGAGTTCCGATAACAGTCAACGTTACAATCTTCGTGGAGTTTCGGCTTCCAAAGAAGATGTCCACAACGCTATTAAAAATATCGACAAAGGATTATTTCCCAATGCTTTTTGCAAAATTGTTCCCGATTATCTGACTAATGATGACAACTATTGTCTCATTATGCATGCCGATGGTGCCGGAACAAAATCGTCTTTAGCGTATTTGTATTGGAAAGAAACCGGCGATATTTCCGTTTGGAAAGGCATTGCGCAGGATGCGTTGATTATGAATATTGACGATTTACTTTGCGTTGGTGCGACTGATAATATAATGCTTTCATCTACCATCGGAAGAAATAAAAACCTCATTTCGGGCGAAGTACTTTCTGCGATTATCAACGGAACCGAAGAATTGATTGCCGAGCTAAAGACTTTTGGCGTAACCATTCATTCAACTGGTGGTGAAACTGCAGATGTTGGCGATTTAGTCAGAACCATAATTGTAGATTCAACCGTTACAGCCCGAATGAAACGCAGCGATGTGATTGACAATGCAAATATCAAAGCTGGAGATGTAATTGTTGGTTTAGCTTCTTTCGGTCAGGCCAAATATGAAAAAAGTTATAATGGCGGAATGGGAAGCAACGGATTAACATCAGCACGTCATGATGTTTTCGCCAAATATTTAGCCGCTAAATATCCGGAAAGTTTTGATAGTTCGGTGCCAAATGATTTGGTATATTCCGGAAACACAAAACTCACGGACGAAGTTGCAAATTCTCCAATTGACGCTGGTAAATTAGTGTTGTCACCAACACGAACGTACGCACCAATTATAAAGACTATTCTAAACAAATACACTCCAAAAGACATTCACGGAATGGTGCATTGTTCCGGCGGCGCACAAACAAAAGTGTTGCATTTCGTAGACAATGTTCATGTGATAAAAGACAATTTATTTCCTGTGCCACCACTTTTCAAGCTAATACAGGAACAATCAAAAACGGATTGGAAAGAAATGTATCAAGTCTTTAACTGCGGCCACCGAATGGAATTGTATGTTCCAAACGAAATAGCCAATGACATTATCGAAATCTCAAAATCTTTTGGTGTTGAGGCTCAAATTGTGGGTAGAGTAGAAGCTTCAGCTTCTGATATTCATCAGAACAAGACTAAAAAACTCACTATTACTAGTGAGTTTGGGAAGTTTGAGTACTAAATTTATAGTTACGCTTGTTTCTTATTTCCAAATTTTAAAATTCAATTTAAATTTTTTCCTTTCAAGAAGCATAAACCAATCGATAAATAATAAAGCACAGATAAGTATTAAGCCTAGTACCAAACTGGCAATAGACTTCCACGACAAAGTGGCTTTGATCATATCTTCTACATTTTCTGAAGCGAATTTACCAAAATGTACAGCTATAGCATCGCTGATGAATTTACCAATAAAGAATGCCGGAATAATTTGAACTGGTTTTATACGTGCCATTCCACCTGCTAAAAATAATGGAGTGGTGGGGAGTGGTAATAATGAATAACTCAATATAATCAACTGACTTTTCCAGCCTTTCTCAGTTAATTTTTTGCCAAGAAACTGAACCTCCTTATTTTTTTCAGGATTAAAAAATTTATCGGACAATAAGGGAATATATAAGGTAAGAACATATCTTCCTAAGATAGAACCTGCAACACCAACTATAGTTACCACCCAAACATTCAGCTTAAACATGATTTGTAAAGGAACCATGATTGAAAAGGCCGGAGGAAAAGGAATAGGAACTACATCAAATACAAATGCTCCAAAAAAAACTAATAAATAATGCCACCACATTGTTTAGCCAGGTGTTAATTATACAATTTAATTATTGTGTTGCTAAGGTGCGTCTTTTTTTGAATTTGGCATTATAATAAATTTTAAAATTTAGTTGCCACTTCCTGTAATCATTACTGATTTTTTGATTTCAAAGTATAAATCCCGCCACCAAAAAGCAGAATTGCAGCTCCAATATAAATATAACCTTGTTGTTTACCGGATTCATTGGAAGCATCTATTTTCAGTCCAAGGAAATTAATTTGTGTTGTGCTGTCTGAAATTTTATTTATCCCGATGTAGGCTAATGACAAGCTTAATATGATTAATGCTGCTCCGATAAGTTTTGTTGTGTTCATTTGGATATGGTTTAGTTTATCCAAATTTAGCTTGTAAATCTTGTTTTTCTGTTACAGAATTTTGGTTAAATCTTTAAAAATTTACGGAACAATTACCCGATTCTTACCGAAGTCATACTCAAACTACCTGCTAAAAGCTTATCATTAAACAGCGACAGTTCTTCATTTTTTTGTTTTAAACCCAAAGTATAAATCAGAGGTAAATAATGGTCCGGTGTTGGAATAGCTAATTGTATGGCGTACGATTCTTTTTGGTAATCAATCAACGATTTGAAATCACCATTTAAAAGATAACTATTAAACTTACTTCGAGCTTCAATCGCCCAATCAAAACCGTAATCATCTTTATGAAAATTATGAAAATCTACCAAACCAAGATTATGTACAATGTTGCCGCTTCCAATAATCAGAATACCTTTGTCACGCAGTTTACTTAGCTTTTGTGCCAACTCAAAATGGTAGAGCGCAGGTTTGGTATAATCAATACTTAACTGAATTACGGGAATGTCTGCTTTAGGATATAAATGTTTTAAAACCGACCAGGCACCATGATCCAAACCCCATTTTTCATCGAGTTCAACTAGAGTTGGTTCCAATAATAATTTTGTGGTTTCAGCCAATTCAGGGTTTCCTTTTGCAGGATATTGCACCTCATAAAGCGCTTTTGGAAATCCGCCAAAATCATGAATCGTTTGTGGCATTTTCATAGCCGTAACTTTGGTTCCATTTGTAAACCAATGTGCCGAAACACAAATTATTGCGGTTGGCTTGGGTAGTGTTTTGGCAGCATTTCTAAAACCGACCACAAACTCATTTTCTTCAATAGCATTCATTGGACTTCCATGCCCAAGAAATAATAATGGCATGCGCTCAGTATTGGGTAAATTTTCTGAAAACTGCTGTAAGTTGTTGAGATTTAGCATAACGTAAAAATAACGAATCTCTTTCCAAATTTGTCAAGTAAATCAATACATTTTCAATCAAAAAAAGGCACCTGTTTTAGTGAGTTTGATTAATGGTTTTATGATGGTGACCATCATGATGTGTTTTTCTTTTGCTTCTGTGTCTAAAGAATATAAATATTCCTGTAGTTAATAACAGTATACTTGAAACCCAAAGATAATACCCTAATTCAAAGTGAATTATTTTGGCAGAAACTCCTTTTTCGTCCACTCGAATTTCTTCCCAAGTAGAAAAAATAACGGCTAAAAAAGAAGCTAAAAAAGCCGTAATCATGGATAGTTTATAGTGTTTAACAAATAAGATTATTGATATCACATACAAAGGATTGGCTAACCAAATTAACCATTCTAATACACCACCTCCAAATATGGCGACACTTCCAATGGTTAAATATTGCCAAGAATTTACCGATTCAATGATGTCGTAATCAATGGTAACTACAAATTGAGTTAGTGAAATAATAAACACAATCACGCTCAATACGATAGTTATTGTTTGTATTTGAATAGATTTCATAAAATAAATTATTTAATATAATTTAACTTTGCAAAAAGAATGTAAGTACTAATTTATGAATTTTTTCTTATATCTTTAATAAATGCGATTTTATTATTAAAACAGACTATGACTATTAACTTAAAAAATGGTGTCGAAAAATTGCTTTTTGGCATGAAACAAAAAGATGTTGAATCTTTATATGGCAAAGCAGACAAACAATATAAAGACGAAGACGGAAATGTTATCTGTTTGTATAACGCTCAGAAATGTAGTTTAACTTTTTATGAAGACGAAGATTTTCGTTTGGGTTACATCATTTGTTCACATCAAGAGGCAACTATTTTAGATAGAAAAGTCATAGGAAGAAACATAGAAGTTGTTAAAAACGAATTGCCATTCAAATCCTGGACAAAAGAAGATTTTGACACCACTGAAAATCACTTCAATGAAAGTAATTGGTTAATTCTGCAATCAGAATATGATGATATTATTCGAGTTGAAATTGGTGCTATTATCAATAATAACGACGAGTTTGATTGGAAGTTTAAGGCTTAGTGTTCAGAAATTAGTGTTCAGTAAAACAAACATAAACTTCATAAACTTTTAAACTATCTCCGCACTCAAACCAGCCTCCAACAATTGGGTGCATTCTGATTTTAGTTCGTCAAACGAACCTGTTTTTACCGTACATTTTCCTTTGTAGTGAACCAAAATAGCGCATTGTTCAGCTTGCTCAGAAGTATGCTTGCAAACACGAATCAGCGTGTCAATCACATGATCAAAAGTGTTGACTTCATCATTATACAATACAATTTCGTTGTTAATTCCAATTTGTTCTTCGACTAAAACGTCTTCTTGAACTTTTTCAATAGTACTCATTTTCATTTCGTTTTACAAGTGTAAAATTTTCAGCTGCTAATTTACATATTTCAAAGAAACCCAATTGTTTCTTTCGAATTTTTTAACAAATGTCAGGCCTTTTTCGGTGCACGACTCGTCAATAAATGGAATGTCTTCATTATAGAATCCGCTTAATAAAAGGATGCCGTTTTTGTTCAAACAATCAACGTATTGCTGCATATCATTTAGCAAAATATTCCGATTGATATTGGCAATAATCAAATCGTATGTTTTGTTTTTTAGTAAGGAAGCATCACCTTCATAAACAGAAATCTCATGACAATTATTGCGTTCTGCATTTTCAATTGAATTCAAATAACACCAGTTATCAATATCGATAGCATCAATAGGTTTGGCGCCTTTCATTTCGGCAAGAATAGCCAAAATTGCAGTTCCGCAACCCATGTCTAAAGTTTTCATGTTGGCTACATCTGTTTCTAAAAGATGCTGAATCATCATGTGAGTTGTTTCGTGATGACCAGTTCCAAAACTCATTTTAGGTTCTATGACAATATCAAATTCGGCGTTGGTTTTTGGGTGAAACGGTGCGCGAACATGGCATTTTCCGCCTACATCAATTGGCTCGAAGTTTTTTTCCCATTCTTCGTTCCAATTGACTTGCTCAATTTCTTCGATAGTGTGGGAAATAGTGAATTCAGGAGAATGTAACAAATAAATATCATCTAATATATTTTTAGTACAAAGGTCTTTTTGAATAAAGGCGCTAAATCCGTTTTCGGTTTCCATGAAACTTTCAAAAGGTTTTTCGCCAAGTTCTGCGATTAAAATTTCAGAACCTAGTTCTTTTGGTTCAACCGAAAAATGATATGCTAAATAGATGTTTGACATTCTTTTTTTTGCAAAGGTAACAATCGATACCCTTACATTGAAGTCATTTCATCAAAAAATTAATCGTCTGTTTTGGCAACAGTTTTTAAGCTGGCATTCGGAATTTCATCTGGAGTTACTTTGAAAATCATCAATTTACTATAGCGTTTTCCTTCGGCATCATAAAGATAGGTAATGGTATTTTCTTTTGGATTGTAGACCAATTTTGCCTTCATAAATTTGGAGCGTATCAACCATGTTCCTTCCTCTTCACTGGTTTGAGTGAATTCAACTATAGAGCCATGATGCAATCGCACTTGCCCATTATCATACATGCTGATTACGATATAACCATTAGTTTTTGATCCTATTTCACGAATATCAATAATGGTGTTTTCGTATTCTGTTTCTTTCAATTCGTATTTTTCAAACTCTTTGTTCCAATTATAATATTTTCTCGAATCGGATTGAAACCGTTTCTGAATATCAACTTGGGCATGACTATTCAATGTGAATAGCATCACAAGAATTAGGGTGAATTTTGTTTTCATTTGTTTTGACTTTAGGGCGAAGTAAAAATAGACTATTAATCTGTTTAAATGCAAATAATATCGATGAAATGCAATATAAATAGAAAATAAATAAAAAAAACCTTTCAAATTAATGAAAGGCTTGTAATTTTAATGATATTTTTCTTATATCGAACTGACAATTGCGGCAAAGTCGGTTGCCTTTAAAGCTGCACCACCAATTAGTCCACCATCAACATCTGGTTTTGAGAAAATCTCTTTAGCGTTATCAGGTTTAACGCTACCTCCGTATAGTATGGAAACATCTTCGGCAATGGTACTTCCAAAACGTTGTCTTACTGTTTCTCTAATGAATCGATGCATTTCTTGTGCTTGTTCCGGTGAAGCAGTTTCTCCGGTTCCGATTGCCCAAACAGGTTCGTATGCCAAAACTATTTGCTCCCAATCTTTGTCGTTTATATGAAACAAACCATCACGAAGTTGGTTTTCGACTATATTAAAATGTTGGTTGTTTTGTCTGTCTTTTAATTCTTCGCCAAAGCAAAAAATTACTGTCATATTGTGTGATAATGCAGTTGTTACTTTATCTGCTAAAATAAAATCGGTTTCATGAAAATAAGCACGTCTTTCAGAATGGCCGATAATAACAATATTTACTCCGACACTTTTAAGCATATCTACCGAGATTTCTCCGGTGTAAGCACCACTTTCAAACTGACTCATGTTTTGTGCAGCAACTGCAATATTGGTAAACTCTAAATGATCCACAGCGGAAGCAAGGTTAATAAATGTTGGAGCTACAATGACTTGTGCTTCAACATCATTAGGTAATTTATCTATTAATTCATTTAATAAATCTTCTGTTTCTTCCGCATTTTTGTGCATTTTCCAATTGCCTGCAACAATTTTTTGTCTCATTATTCTAGTTTTTTTAATTGCTCGTTAATTTTATCAAAATCGGTTTCAATAGCGCGATAAATTACAATTTTACCTTTTTTATCAAGAATTATATATCTCGGAATCCAATCTAAATCAATTGATTTCCCAAATTCACCTTTCATACCATCCGTTGCCCAATAGTGATTACCTTTTAGTTCATGTTTTTCAATTCCGGCTTGCCATTTATCAAAAGCTTTATCCATTGAAACGAATAGGTAATCAACATTCGGATTGTTGGCCTGCATTTCTTTTACTTTTGGAATTGCTTTTACACAATCGCCACACCAAGAAGCCCAAACTTCAATCACAGTAACTTTACCTTTGTGTGCTTTTAAAATTTCCTTAAATGAAATTTCTTTGTTTTCGGTAGTAATTAATTTTTTGGATAAACTCTCTTTGGAGAATTCTTTGTTTTGAGCTTTGCTACAAGCCAAAACTGATATTGTTACTATTAAACATAGCGCTATTTTTTTCATGTTTTTTTTAATTTGGGGATAAACTAACTAATCAAGTTTCTTTTCTTTATCAGCATCTTTTAGATAAAATAATTTATGTTTTTTTCTTTTACGTTCTCGTCTTTCTTTTTTCTTTTTATAATCATATAGATATTTTATAATTAAAATAAGGCCTAAGCCTGAAGTAAACACAAGTGTACTCCCAAGAAGTATGTATATAGTATTTCCTAATGGTGGGTCTTCCAATGTAGAGATGTGCTCCAAAATGTAATATCCTATAAAAAAAACTGCAACACAAGCTCCAATTCCAATGAGGACACGTTGATGCAATCTTCTAGACATTATATATTTAATCATTACTCTATATTTTAATATTTAAAAATAGTAAAAAAATACTTAATATAATTATTTTTTAAGTTCGGAGAAAGGTTTGCTAATCAATTTTTGATAATCAACAGGGTCAAACTTATTATCAGTGATGCCCCAATAATATTTATATTCATTTCCGTTCCATAAATATTTCACACCTGGAGTATCTTTTCCTGAACCCAATACTTTCCAAAAAGGAATAACTTCAATTATTTTAAAAGGATATTCTGCTCCGGCGAATTTAAAAAAGTCCGGAATCAAATCTGCTTCTTCATTCATAAAGATAATCGAAATTTCTGGAAAATTTTTATCTTTTTGTTTCAATTCTGTCAATTCTTTTGCCGCTACACGACAATGGTCACAGCCAGGAACAAAAAAACATAGTGTCTTTCTTCCCGTATCAATTTTGGAAAAATAGGATGCATAACCTGATTTGTGTTTTTCAGGTTCATTTATTACTTGTTTTATAATAGTTTTTACTGCTTCAACTTTCTTTATGGTATCTTTTGAAACTAAAGTTGCTGTTGTGTCCACAGTTGCTGTCTGAATTGTATCATTAGTTACTTCTTCAGGTGTCGAAACTTCAAAGTTATTTGCTGGTGGTTGTATTGGAGCCAACATAAAAATAGCCAAAATTGTAGCAAACAGCACTGTGGTCAAAACCCAAAAATTTCCGTCTTTAGCTTCTTTAGGCAACAGTATGTATAAATAAGCCAAAAGCCCAACTGCTATTATATTTTTGATAATAGCTTCTATTGGAGTCATTGGCAAAAGTTCTCCAAAACAACCGCAGTTTCCACTATTTCCACCACTTAAAAAAGTAACATAACTCAAATGACCAATAAAGACTAATAATAAAAGTGTAGTCACGGGAACAATAAATTTGCGTAACCAATTGTTTTGTAAAAGCAATAATCCTAAAGCTAATTCAATACCGATAAGTGTTCTCGAAAAATAGGGAGCAAAACCTTCTGAAAAACCCATAGGATACAATTGCTTAACTTCAAATGTTGAAATTGCAAAATAGGGTGAATCTAATAAATGTGCTTTAGATAGCTTAGCTAAAGCAGAGAGTATAAAAAGAATCGCCACAATAATTCTTAAAGACCAGGCGATAGTGTTTTTTGATGATGTTGTCATAGTATATTTTTTGTCACCCTGAGCGCTCCCGAAGCGTCGGACGAAGGGTTATTGTCCAAATTTCATTAAAATCAAAGCAAAAACAGAGTAATTAATCATGTCCTGATAATTAGCATCGATACCTTCAGACACTAAAGTTTTTCCTTTATTGTCTTCAATTTGCTTTACGCGAAGTAACTTTTGCAGAATCAAATCGGTTAACGAACTCACACGCATTTCGCGCCAAGCTTCACCATAATCGTGATTTTTGTCTTCCATTAGCAATTTTGTTGCTGCTATTTTCTCATCATATAACTGAATAGCTTTAGCCGCATCTAAATCAGGTTGATCCACAACACCCATATCCAATTGGATTAACGCCATGATTGAATAATTGATAATCCCAATGAATTCACTTGTTTCGTCTTCGTCAACTTTACGGATTTCGTTTTGTTGCAAACTTCTAATGCGTTGGGCTTTGATAAATATTTGGTCGGTTAATGATGGCAATCTCAAGATTCTCCAAGCACTTCCATAATCTGTCATTTTGTTGGCATAAAGTTGTCGGCAAATTGCGATAACCTTATCATATTCTTGAGAAGTTTTACTCATTTCAATGTATCTTTGTGTCAAATTTTCCCAAAAGTAAAGAATTTTTTCCATTGCTGATTGAAGATTTAAGATTAGTGATTTAAGATTTAAGGATATCTTAACGGAACACTATCAACTGAACACTTATTACTAAAAAATATGACCATTAATTGCCTCGGAAAACTAATTGACTTAACATCACCCAAAGTAATGGGAATATTGAATGTTACACCAAATTCGTTCTACGATGGAGGCAAACATTCCGATGATAAAAGTGTGCTTTGCCAAGTTGAAAAAATGCTTACTGAAGGCGCAACGTTTATCGATATTGGAGCCTATTCCAGCAAGCCAAGTGCTGAATTTGTTTCGGATGACGAAGAGATGGAACGATTAATTCCGGTTATACAATTAGTTCTAAAACACTTTCCAGAAACTTTGATTTCTGTTGATACTTTTCGTGCCAAAGTAGCCAAAGCCGGAATTGAAAACGGTGCATGCATTATCAATGATATTTCAGCAGGAAGTTTGGACACAACAATGATGGAAACCGTTGCCAAACTCAAAGTTCCGTATGTAATGATGCACATGAAAGGCAATCCGCAAACAATGCAAAGTATGGCGAATTATGAAAATGTAACCAAAGAAATGTTGCTTTACTTTTCCGAAAAAGTAGCGCTTGCACGAAGTTTGGGAATCAGCGATTTGCTAATTGATCCGGGTTTTGGATTTGCTAAAACGAAGCAACAAAATTTTGAAGTTTTGAATAATTTAGAGTTGTTTCAAATGCTCGAATTGCCTATATTGGTTGGTGTTTCAAGAAAATCAATAATTTATAAAACGCTGGAAACATCCGCTGATGCTGCACTAAACGGAACAACTGTTTTGAATACGATTGCGTTGCAAAAAGGCGCAAAAATCCTCAGAGTGCATGATGTAAAAGAAGCAGTGGAAACAATAAAGTTAGTTAGTCAATTATGAAAAGAATAATTGTTTTAGGTTTTTTGTTTGTTCTATTGTCTTGCCAAAACAAAGAAGTCTTGTTGTCGCAAGCCAATGAAACGGTTGTGACAGATGTAAAAGATCATTCTCCGATTTATTTCTTTTTCAAAACGGAAGAAAAAGACACTTTAGTTGATGTCAATATAAACAATTCCATTAGTTCTACCAATTGGCTGTTCAATATTGATACCCGTTTACCGTTACGAAAAGTGATTTTGGAAATTAAAAAGCTGCAAACAAAAAAAGCTACAATCATTTACAAAAGCAAAACGTCTGAAAACTATTTTACTTACACGGATACACTGAATAAAACTATGGCTTTTTTGCCTTTTACTAAAGTGAAATTCAAGTTAGAAAAACCCGATTTTAATCTGGTATATTTCTATTTAGACCGAAATGATTTGGTTCATTTTAAAGATGAAGTTTTTTCTAAAAATGAATTACAAGCTTTTTTGGATAAACAAACTGTTCAAGGTTCAAGTGTTATTTTTGCTTATGATAAAGGAATGTCGTTTGGGAAATACATTCAGTATCAGTTTTTTGTGAAGCATTTGATTGCTCCCAAAGGAATTACTATCAACACCAAAAAAGAATACATTTACTAAACTTCGTAAATCGCACTTCTGACTTCGTACTTTTACTGATGATGATACGGTTCATTTTTCAGAATTGTAAATCCACGATACAATTGTTCTATAAAAAACAAACGCACCATTTGATGCGAAAATGTCATCAGCGAAAGCGAAATTTTACCTTGGGCTTTTTGATAAATTTCGTCGCTAAAACCATAAGGTCCTCCAATTACAAACACCAAAGTTTTTACACCGGAATTCATTTTCTTCTGCAGATAATCGGAAAAACCAACGCTAGAAAATGTCGTTCCGTTTTCGTCTAATAAAATCAATTGATCCGTTGGTGTGAGTTTGGACAAAATCAGTTCCCCTTCTTTTTCTTTTTGCTGACTTTCTGAAAGATTTTTGACGTTTTTAATATCGGGAACAATTTCTAAATCAAACTTGATGTAAAACGATAAACGCTTTGTGTAATCATCAATTAATGACTGCAACGCTTTGTTATCGGTTTTACCAATGGCTAAAAGTTTGATATTCATAAAGTGTTATTGCTGCTTATTGCGGATGCTTTCAATAATTTCTCTTACCAATAAACTGAACAACATTCCCATAGCAAAAATAGCCAAAAATTGTACGGTTCTAATATTTTCGTTTCCCTGAATTCGGCTAAAATTTCCAACGGAAAGCATAAACAATACTGCGAAAACAATTCTTCTTCTGTTTGGTTTCATGGTTTTATAGTTTTGATTATTTATTCCAAATCTTCCAGGCTTTTTCCGCTTGAAGGACTAACATTTCGTGACCGTTTTTGGTAATAGCGCCTTTCTTTTTTGCCTTCTTCAAAAACTGCGTTTCCTCCGGATTGTATATCAAATCGAAAGCAATGTGTTTATCTGTAAAAAAATTATAAGGAATTGGAGGAAACTCTTTTGTGTTTGGAGCAGTTCCAACTGGCGTACAATTGATGATAATATGGTAATTATCAAAAGTGGTTGCATTGATTCGGTTATAATCAATCATGCCTTCTTTTTCTTCACGAGTCACAAAAGTGTAAAGAATTCCGAGTTTGTCTAACGCAAAAGAAATTGCTTTGGCTGCGCCACCAGTTCCCAGAATTAATGCTTTTTTATGATGCGATTGTACTAATGGTTCTAAGGATTTCATAAAACCATAATAATCGGAATTGTATCCTTTTAAGTTGCCTTTTTTGGTTACCCGAATGACATTTATGGCTCCAATTTGAGCAGCGTTTTTAGAAAGTTTATTCAAGTATGGAATGACACTTTCTTTATAGGGAATGGTAACGTTTAATCCTTTTAAATCAGGATTATTGGTAATAATTGACGGGAATTCTTCAATGGTTTGAATGTCGAAATTCTCATAAGAGCAATCGGCTAAGTTCCCTAAAGCAAATTTATCAGTGAAGTATTTCTTCGAAAATGAATAAGAAATGTTTTTGCCGAGTAAGCCAAATTGTCTTCGCGACATTTATTCTGGTTTTGTGTGTTTTGCAATATATTCTTGTACAGATGCTCTATCCCAAACGGTTGGAAATAGTTCTTTTATAATGGTGCTGTGTTTGGAATTGATTCGCAAGCCGTTACTCAAATGGTAGTTTCCTTTTTCTTCTTCGTTCAAAAGCATATGAAAACCTGCCATACGGTATTCTATTTCGTAATCATCCGGGAAGTATTCTGCTGCTTGAATTAAAGTTAAAATGGCGTTGTTGTATTCGCCCATTATTTGCATAATGTCAACCCAAAACAACCAAGTGTCTAATTGATAATCACCAAATTCAATAGCTTTACGATAACCGAATTCAGCTTCTTCAAAATGATCCATCGCTTTGTTAATCGTAGCATAACGTTTCCAGTACAAACGATTTTGGTCATCAATAGCTAATGCTTTGTTGACAAAATATAAAGCTTTTTGATAATTTTTTTGACGAACATAAAAATCAGTAATCGCAATCCAACCTTTATCTAACAATGGATCTTCGTGTACTGTTTTGTTGAAAAATTTCAATGCTTGTACTTTATTGCCTAGTTTTTCATAACATTTACCAATGCGCAACAAAGCATAGGATGTTGGGTCATCTAATTCGATAGTTTTATTATAACTTTCAATGGCGTCTTCATAGCGTTTCAATCGCTCTAAAGCTTTACCTTTTTCCATGTAAGCGCCAACAAATTCTTCATCTATATAGGTTGCGAATTCAAAAGAACGAACTGCATTTTCATAATCTTTTACTCCGTAATATAATCTTCCTGATTGATGCCAAGCAATTTCGCTGTAGGGATTTCTATCAATATATGTTTTAAGGTATTCAATGGCTTCCAAGTTTTGGTCTAAAAATTCGAAGCAATACACCACATTATATAAGGCAGATTGATCTTCAAAATCTTCTTCCAAACATTTGATAAAGTTTTCTTTTGCCAATTCCAGATTATCCATAAAAAGATATTCCATACCAATTAAGTTGTAGACATCAGCAAAATCTTCGGTAAATTTCAACGCTGTTTTTAAGAATTCGACCGCTTTTTCGTGATCATCTCTTTTGGAATAAATATTGGCTTTTTGGATAAAAATTTCTTCGTTAGTTGGTTCAATAGCATACAGTTCGTTAAGCAACCTTTCAGCTTGATCGAGTTTGTCATCGTACACCAACATTTCTACCTGAACCAATTTTAGTCCGGTAGATTTTGGGTGTTGATCAAGTCCTAACTTTAAAGCTTTCTTTGCTAAAGTCGCTTTTCCCATATCGAGGTAATGTAGAATGATTTCCTCGAATTCCTCTGAGTCGAAAAATAGAACTTTGTTGGTCTTCAACATCGATTCAAATTTCGATAAGGATAAGTTGTAATCTTCTTCGTCGTGATCTAGGTGCATAACAGTAGGTGTTAAAATTATCCTTAATAAAATTAGGAAAACACGGTGCTTTTTTAGTGAGTTGCGATTATTGTTGTAAACAATTTAATTAACAATTTAACAATGAAAATATCAATTTCAAAATTCAATATCAATTTTCATTTTGAATGGCATTCATAGCATCAATAATAATAGCGCAACCTTCTCTGATTTCATCTTCAGATATTGTTAACGGAGGAGTGATTCGGATAGCGCAACCTTCGAAAAGCAGCCAAAATAAAATCAAACCTTTTTCCTGGCATTTAAAAATTACTTTATTAGTAATTTCTGCATCTTTTGTTATCGCTGCGAGCATCAAACCTCTTCCGCGAACCTCTTCTATCAAAGGATGTACCAAAAGGGTTCGAAATAGCTTTTCTTTAGCTAATGATTGGCTTGCGTAGTCTTTTTCCAAAATTTCTTCCAAAGTGGCTAAACAGGCTGCCGCAATGACAGGGTGACCGCCAAAAGTGGTAATGTGTCCAAGCTTTGGATCATGGCTTAATAAATCCATGTGGTTGGAATTAGCAACAAAACCTCCAACAGGCATACCACCAGCCATACCTTTTCCTATTATAATTACGTCCGGAACGACATTGTAGTTTTCAAAACCGAACAGTTTTCCTGTGCGTCCAAATCCAGGTTGGATTTCGTCGAGAATCATTAAGGCACCAACTTCTTCACAGCGTTTTTTGATTTTAATTAAGAAATCATTTTTTGGTTCTATAAAACCCGCGCCGCCTTGGATACTTTCAAGAATGATTCCGGCGGTTTTGGTTGTTATTTTTTGAATGTCTTCTTCGTTATTGAATGTGATAAAATCGACATCAGGAATTAATGGACGAAAGATTTGTTTGCGCTCTTCAAAACCCATCACACTCATCGAACCCATCGTATTGCCATGATAGGCATTGTGGCACGAAATCAATTGGCTTCTACCGGTTACTCTGCGAACTAGTTTCAATGCGCCTTCACAAGCTTCGGTTCCTGAATTTACTAAATAAACTTTGTTTAAACTCGGAGGTAAATTCTCCACCAATAATTTGCAATAGGCAACAGCAGGATGTTGTGCATATTCGCCATACACCATAACGTGAGAATATTTATCCAACTGGTCTTTGATGGCTTGATTCAATCTTGGGTGTTGATGGCCTAAACTTGTCGCCGAAACTCCAGCCACAAAATCTAAGTATTTTTTGTTATTCGTATCGTAAACATAAGAACCAACAGCATGAGAAACTTCCATATTCAAAGGATACGGAGACGTTTGTGCTTGGTATTTTAGGAAATCTTGTTTCATGTTTTTTAACCGCAAAGGGCGCAATCCCGAAGCCTCGGGATACGCAAAGTTCACAAAGTTATATTATCCATACTGAAAACTGCGACTGAAAACTATTTTACCATTGGCTTAGCTTCGCTACGTTCGGACTTTGGCCTCGGGTTGGGATTCTTCTTATCGTAGTCTAAAGTTTCTTTACTTGGTTCCAACGGTAGGTTGTCTTTAGCCATTTCGGCTTTTCTATCCGCTTGAATTTTGGCATCGAGTTCATTTTCTTCCGGAGGAAAAATATCATCTTTGGATTTTATTCGTTCATCGGCACGCCAAATAAAACCACGCAGTTTCCTCGCATTTTCGGGCAAATCCTTTTCGGGATAAATATCGCCATCAGGATTGTTATAAACGGTTAGGGTTTCAATAGTATTTTTGTCTAAAATCAAATTAATTTTGCTTCCAACACTTTTGTTAATTCCTATGAGTTCATTTTTGTCATTTCGCAAATAATAAATGACTTCTGTATTTTTTATAATATCAACTTCACTGAGTTTATTGTCTTTAAATTTGCCATAAAGATTTTGTCCTTTCACTTGATTATAGCCTGTTCCAATGGTGTCTTTTGATATGATAAAAGCATTGTTTAGGACTTTGAGCGAATCGAGTTTTTCAGTGTTGTTATTTCCAATTAGATGCATGATATCGCCCGTCATTTGGTTGTCATAATTCCAAATAATTGGTCTACCAATGAGTTTTGTCAGCGCAATTTTTTGATTGGAATGTATAGAATCGCACTTACCACTCATATCTGTTTTATAGAAACGCACATTGTTAAAACCGCGAATGGTTCTGTCTCCCGTTTTTCCAGTAATCAACATTTTTTTTCCATGAATATACATGGAATCATTTTCTACTAATGATATTGCGACAGCTCTTTTGGTAATCATCATCGAATCTTTTTCCGTTTTCAGATTGCGATAAATTTCTGCATAATGCCCTTTGATAAGTCCTTTATTGATGGAGTCGGTAACTTTTACATTATTCGTTGCCGATGCATATTCCCGGTTTCGGTCGTAGTACAAACTGTCGCCTTCAATTCTCCGGTCTTTGTATTTGATATAAGACTTTCGAAGAAAATAGGCAAAGTTCTTTTTGGTATCATAAAAGCCTTTTTCGGTATAAATAAAATTCTCCTTACTCGTTATGGTTGAAGGACCAAATAAATAGGAGTGTCCGGAGTTGGTATAATAATCCAAATGATTTGATTTGATAACATATTTGGGATTAGTAATCGTCACTGCGGTTAGGAATTTAAACTTCTTTTCGTTGGCGAAATACCTACCGGATTTGCTTCTCAAGGTATTTTCTTTGTTTGTAATTGTTCCGTAAGTGTTGTAAAAAGCTTCTTGTTTATTTCTGTCAAAGTTGATTGTATCGGTAACCAAAGTCGATTCGGGTGAACGCATGACTACGTTTCCTGTAGCGTAAGCTTGTTTAACTTCGCCATTGTATTCGGCATATTTGCTGTTTAGAAAAAGTGTATCGCCTTGCACCATTTGGACTTCGCCAAAAGCTTTGATGTAGTTTTCCTTTTGGAAAAAATACGCTTTGTTACAAGTAAAAACGACTCCTTCGTGATTTACTCTAACATTTCCCTGAAGTAAAGCGGCATCTGGAAACAGTGTTTCATCAACATCAAAATGATCGGCATGTTCAACAACTATTTTGGAAGATTTCTGCGCATTTACATTTGTCAAAGCAAAGAGCAATAATCCGATATAATAAAGTAACTTTTTCAATGAAAATATTTTTGCACCAAATTTAGGAAATTAGGAACAATGAAAATGGTTATTAAGAATTATTTATGTTACTAATATTTCTATATTTGTAGTTATGACTTATTGAACCTATTTTAAGTCTGAAATAAGTATGAAAACAAGTTTAACATTTGCTATAGTTATAAGTTGTGTTATAGCTAATACGACTATTGCTCAAAAAAAGACCACTATGAGTGCCAAACCCAAAGTTAGTATTACGCCTAAAAAAGATGTAGTTTATCAAGTTTTTACCCGCTTGTTCGGAAACAAAAATACCACCAACAAACCTTGGGGAACGATTGAAGAAAATGGCGTTGGGAAATTCAATGATTTTACCGATAAAGCATTACAGGAAATCAAGAAACTGGGTGTAACCTACATTTGGTATACTGGCGTTCCACATCATGATGTAATTAGAGATTATACTAAATATGGTATTTCCAATGATGATCCCGATGTGGTAAAAGGCCGTGCTGGTTCGCCTTATGCTGTCAAAGATTATTATAATGTAAATCCAGATTTGGCGGTTAATCCAGCTAAGAGATTAGAAGAATTTGAAGCCTTAATTGCCCGAACGCATAAGAATGGTTTGAAAGTCATTATCGATATTGTACCGAATCACATTGCCAGAAATTATCATAGTTTGAGTAATCCGAAAGGTGTTACCGATTTTGGTGCAGAAGATAATACTTCGGTGGAATACGACAGAAACAATAACTTTTATTACATTCCAGGTAAAGCATTTGAAGTGCCAACTTCACCTACTTACAAACCTTTAAATGGCGAACAAAATTCTTTAAGTGATGTTAAATTTACCGAGTTTCCTGCAAAATGGACAGGCAACGGTTCGCGTGAAGCTAAACCAGATATCAACGATTGGTATGAAACCGTAAAAGTAAATTATGGCATTAAACCTGATGGTTCAAAAGATTTTCCAGAATTGCTTGAAGGATTTGATAAAAAAGATTGCAAATCGCATTATGAATTTTGGAAAGACAAAGACGTGCCAAGTTCATGGAAAAAATTCCGTGACATTGCTTTGTATTGGACGGCAAAAGGCGTGGATGGTTTCCGTTATGATATGGCCGAAATGGTGCCTTATGAGTTTTGGAGTTATATGAATTCTGCTATCAAGATTAAGAATCCAAAAGCATTTTTATTGGCTGAGGTTTATAATCCGAAAGAATACAGAAACTATATTAATCTAGGAAAAATGGATTATCTGTACGACAAAGTAGAAACGTATGACCATTTAAAAGCGATTATTCAAGGCAATGCGATGCCGGAACCGCTTTCGGAAATTCAGGAAAGCATGTCAGATATTGAACACCACATGTTGCACTTTTTGGACAACCATGATGAGCAGCGTATGGCAAGTCCGGAATTTGCAGGAACTCCCGAAAAAGGAAAACCAATGATGGTGCTTTCGGCAACTATTAGTTCTTCACCAACGATGATTTATTTCGGACAAGAAGTTGGCGAGGACGGAAAAGAAAATGGTGGTTTTGGGACACATTCTCGTACCTCTATTTTTGATTATGTTGGCGTTCCACATCACCAACGTTGGATGAATGGCGGTAAATTTGACGGTGGACAGTTATCAAAAAGTGAAATGGAGTTACGCGATTTTTACAAACGCTTACTGAACTTCACTTTAAAAAGTGATGCTCTAACAGGAAAATTCAAAGAGATACAAACGATTAACCGAAATGAAACCAAACGATATGGTCCGGGAATGTATTCGTATGTGCGTTGGACAGCCAAAGAAAAACTAATTGTAGTAACGAATTTCTCTTGGGTAACCACCAGTGATTTTGAACTTAAAGTTCCTGAAGAAGTTATTAAAACATGGAACATCAAGGATGGATTATATAACGTAAAAGACCAACTCTACGGTAGCACCGCACAGTTAAAAGTAACCGATGGTAAAGGAACTATACACTTGAGTGTGAAGCCTAGTGAGAGTTTTATATTTAAGTTGTAATTTCTACACCTGACAGGTTTTTAAAACCTGTCAGGTGTCTATATAATTAAAAACCCTTTCATCATTGAAAGGGTTTTTAATTATATTCTTATTATGAACGTAATCAAAACTGTGAATCATGCAATTAAAAAAATTAATAGTAAAACTGTTTGGTTGGTCATAAGAATAACTTTGAGGTTCACAGATTTAGGTCTATTAAAACACAATAATTATGAGATTACCAAAATTTTTACTGGCTGCAATAGTATGTATTGCATTCAGTTCGGCACAGGCACAAGTTAAAACAACAGTAACGCTTCCTGATTGGGGTGTTGCCGATCAGGACAATGCAACCTACTATTACATTCCGGCAACAGAAACGTATTACGACGTCAGAAAAGGAGAGTATGTTTATCAACAAGAAGGCAAATGGGTGAGAACAACTACATTGCCAACAGCTTATAAAGATTATGATCTTTACAGTGGTTACAAAGTGGTACTTACTGACGAGAACGAACCTTTTGCTGATTATGACAATATTAGAGTCAAATATGCAAAAGACTTCAAAGGTGACCCACAAAAAACGTACAAGGTGAAAACAAACCGTAACGGTAAAGTGAAAATCAAAGAAAAATAAAATTAAAAAACCCTCTCGTAACTGAAAGGGTTTCTTTTTTTTATCTGGTTATCGTCTGCTTTCTGTCAGGACCAACAGAAACAATCTTTATTGGGACTTCAACTTCTTTTTCAATGAATTCGATATAGTCTTTTAATTCTTTTGGCAAACTTTCAAAGGTGGTTAAACCGGTTAAATCCTGTTTCCATCCTTTGAATTCAGTGTAAATAGGCGTGACATTTTCTTCTTCGATATTGTATGGTAAATGATGAATCACTTCTCCTTTATAGTTATAGGCTGTAGCTACTTTCAAAGTCTCAAAACCCGAAAGAACATCTCCTTTCATCATCATCAGTTGGGTAACGCCGTTTATTTGTACCGCATATTTTAATGCTACCAAATCTAGCCAACCACAACGTCTTTTTCTACCGGTAACCGAACCAAATTCATTACCAACACTTGCCATCACGTCGCCTGCCTCGTCAAAATCTTCGGTAGGAAATGGACCAGAACCTACGCGAGTTGTATACGCTTTGAAAATTCCATAAACTTCTTTGATTTTATTCGGAGCAATTCCTAAACCAGTACAAGCTCCGGCAGCTGTAGTATTAGATGAGGTTACAAAAGGATAGGTTCCAAAGTCAACATCCAATAACGAACCTTGAGCGCCTTCGCAAAGAATAGATTTTCCTGCTTTTTGGGCTTGTGCCAAATATTCTTCGCTATCAATAAAATCCAATTGCTGCAAGTCTTCAATAGCATCAAAAAATTCGTTTTCTAGTTCCGCTAAATTGTATTGAAGTTCCACACCATAAAAAGCAATCATCGATTCGTGTTTGTCGGCCAAAGCTCTATATCTTTCTTTGAAATCAGCTAATTCAATATCGCCCACACGAATTCCGTTTCTACCGGTTTTGTCCATATACGTTGGTCCGATGCCTTTTAGTGTCGAACCAATTTTGCCTTTGCCTTTGGCAATTTCAGAAGCTGCGTCAAGCAAACGATGCGTAGGTAAAATCAAATGGGCTTTACGCGAAATGAATAATTTTGATTTTAAATCAAGATTGAATTTGGCCAAACCATCAATCTCACTTTTGAAAACTACCGGGTCAATCACAACACCGTTTCCGATAAGGTTGATGTTGTTGCTATGAAAAATCCCCGAAGGAATGGTTCTTAAAACATGTTTGATTCCGTCAAATTCTAAAGTGTGTCCTGCGTTTGGTCCGCCCTGAAAACGAGCAATAATGTCGTATTTAGAAGTTAGGACGTCAACGATTTTTCCTTTGCCTTCGTCGCCCCATTGTAATCCGAGTAGTAAATCTACAGTCATTGTGTGTTGTATGTGTATGTAGTTAGTTGTTGTTTTTGTTAATCTGGTTATGTGTTTATTTGGTTATTTGTAGTTTCAGCCACACGAATAACCGAATTACCAAATCCCCGAATCACTCTTTCTTGTTTGCATAAAAATACAATGAGTGATTGTGAATTTCGATGCCAAATATTTCTTCGATGGTTTGTTTGATTGTTTGAATTCGTGGGTCACAAAACTCAATTACTTCTCCGGTATCGGTCATGATGATATGATCGTGTTGCTTATCGAAATACGATTTCTCATAATGCGCCTGATTTTGTCCAAACTGATGTTTGCGCACCAAACCACAATCTAATAAAAGTTCGATAGTGTTGTACAAGGTAGCACGCGACACGCGATAGTTTTTGTTTTTCATTTTGATATACAAATTCTCGATATCAAAATGCTCTTCGCTATCATAAATCTCCTGAAGAATTGCATAGCGCTCAGGCGTTTTGCGGTGTCCTTTGTTTTCAAGATATAGTGTAAAAACGTTTTTTACGGTCTCTTGATTTTTAGTATTATCGGATGCAATTAGTGTCATGGGACAAAGGTAATTTTTTTGTTTAAAGATTTAATGAAAGTTTGTGAAGTTTATGAGGTTTAAGAAGTTTATTTCTCGAAATATAACCCTGATAAACATCATAAACCTTATAACCCTTAATTAGTATATACTCTAGTCACCTTATCAATACCATCAATTTTTTTTATATTATCGATGAGTTTTTTCAGAATCGCATTATTTTGAACAATAACAGCGACTTGTCCATAAAACATTCCAGCCTCACCACTCAGGGAAATACTTTGGATATTTACATGCATATTATTCGAAATTACTTTGGTCAATTCATTTGTCAATCCTAAACTATCCATACCCGTAATTTTTAAAATAGCTTTAAATTCTTGTTGCGATGAATCAATCCATTTGGCCAGCATAATTCGGTACGCATAATTCGATTGAAGCGCAATTGCATTGGGACAATCTTTTTTGTGGACTTTAATACCTTCATTGATGGTTATAAAGCCAAATACATCATCGCCCGGAATCGGGTTACAGCAGGATGATAATTTATAATCCAATTTATCATTTTCTGCCCCAAAAACCAGCATGTCGTAATTGCTGTTTAGTACGGGTTTGTTAATTTCTTCAGGATTAGAACTTGGTGAACGCTTGATTTTGTTCCTGAAGAAGTTCATCACCGTATTGCTTTTTTGAGCAGCAAAATCCTTAAGTTGTTGGTTTTCTATTGAGCCAATTCCGGCGCGATAAAACAAATCTAAACTGGTTTTTAACTTAAAGAAATTTACTAATTCATTAACCACATTTTCATTGATAGTGATTTTTAAATGTTTTAGTTTTCGAGTCAGCAATTCTTTTCCGTCTTCGGCAATTTTCTTGGTGTTTTCGTTAAGAACGTTTCTGATTTTATTTTTGGCTCGAGAAGTCGTTACATAGTCCAACCAGTTGATTGTTGGTTTTTGATGTACAGAAGTAATGATTTCTATTTGGTCACCACTTTTCAATTCTGAATTGAGCGGCACTAATTTTCCGTTAACACGAGTTCCTCGAGTTTTAATTCCAATTTCAGAATGTATGCTAAAAGCGAAGTCGAGTGAAGTGGCACCTTTGGGCAATGATTTGATTTCACCTTTTGGCGTAAAGACAAAGATTTCTTTGGCATACAAATTCATTTTGAAATCTTCTACAAAGTCGACCGCATTGGTTTCAGAACTTTCTAATGCTTCTTTCAAAAGATTAAGCCAAGTATCCAAACCGCTTTCTTCGGTAGCGCCTTGTTTGTACTTGTAGTGAGCAGCGTATCCTTTTTCGGCAATTTCATCCATCCGTTCACTCCGCACCTGAATTTCTACCCAACGACCTTTTGGTCCCATAACGGTGATATGCAAGGCTTCATAACCTGTTGATTTTGGTGATGAAATCCAGTCACGTAAACGACTTGGACTTGGGCGATAATGATCGGTAACTATAGAGTAAATTTTCCAGGCTAGGAATTTTTCGTCGTGAAGATTTGATTTGTATATAATTCGGAGGGCAAATTTGTCATAGACTTCATCAAAAGTTACGTTTTGAGCCGCCATTTTTCTTCGAATAGAATAGATAGATTTTGGTCTGCCTTTCATGGTATACTCAACACCTTCTATGTCTAACGAATTTTTTAAAACCTCCGAAATTGTTTTGATATATTCGTCTTGTTCTTCTTTGGTTTCCTTGATTTTGCTGACAATATCTTTATAAATATCAGGCTCAGTATATTTTAAACCTAAGTCTTCTAATTTAGTTTTGATATTATACAAGCCCAAACGATGAGCGAGAGGCGCATAGATGTATAAGGTTTCTGAAGCAATTTTTATTTGCTTGTAATCCGGCATGGAATCCATAGTTTGCATATTGTGCAAACGATCCGCAATTTTAATTAAAATCACACGCACATCATCATTCAAAGTCAATAGCATTTTACGGAAATTTTCCGCCTGCATTGAGATGTTCATGTCTTTTTTAACTTGGGAAATTTTGGTCAAACCTTCAACCAAATGGGCAATCTTTGGATTGAATTTTTTTTCGATGTCTTCAATAGTTACATCGGTATCTTCGACTACATCGTGCATTAGAGCGGCAGCAATACTTGTGGCACCAAGTCCAATGTCGGCAGCCACAATTTTGGCAACACCAATAGGATGAAAAATATAGGCTTCACCCGATTTGCGGCGTTGATCTTTATGAGCTTCAACGGCAACATCAAAGGCCTTTCGAATGAGTTTTTTATCAGAATCGGTTAGCGTTTGATAACTTATGCGAAGTAATTCTTTGTATTCTCGGGCAATGGCTTTTTTTTCTTCTTCTAAATCTATTTCAATCATAGCATGTTCAATCAATTCCTAAAATTATGAATAACAAACGAACTGTGCAACTGAATTGTGTTATCGATTGGCAATTTTGTAATCCAAACTATAATTTCCGGGACCAGTAAGATAAATGCCCAGGTAAATTACGAAATAGACAAAAGCAGTGTTTACTTCAATACCATTGTCGCCTGAATGGATTACCTCAAATTTAGCAACACAGGCAATTATATATCCCATGCAGATAAGCAATGGAATTAAAGCCAACCTTGTAAATAAGCCAATGATTAACAATAAACTGCAGAAGAATTCAGCAAAAATGGTCAATGCCAATGGTGTTTTTCCTGTCATACCAAGAAAACTAACTTCTTTAGCCCAAAAATCGGAAGCCGCCATAGTTTCGAAATTTATGAGTTTTTGATACCCATAAAACGCCATAAGAACACCAATAATAATTCTGACAAGTAAAATACCTAAAGATAAATTGATAGGTTGGAACGAGATTAAAAGATTTTTTTTCATTTGAATTTGGTTTAATGGTCGATTATTAAATTGTATTACTTAAATCCGCGTTGACGTTTGGCTTCAAAAATTAAAATGGCAGCAGCCACAGAAACGTTCATACTGTCAATTTCGCCCTGCATCGGAATGATGATATTTTGAGTTGCTTTTTCACGCCAAAGTTTAGTTAACCCCGTAGCTTCTGTACCAACAACTAAAGCAGTTGGTGTAGTGTAATTTTGAGTGTGATATGAAGTCGAATTCTGCAAAGTGGCGCTATAGAAATTGATATTGTTTTTTATTAAAAAATCAATTACTTCTTCAGTTGTCCCAGTTGCAATTTGGTTCGTAAACAAACAGCCTACACTTGAACGAACAATATTCGGATTGTATAAATCGGTTTTTGGATTAGCGATAATTACGGCATCAACTTTGGCTGCATCACATGTTCGCAAAACAGCACCGATATTGCCCGGTTTTTCTATGGCTTCCATTATTAAAATTAACGGATTTTTTGGAAGTTTTAAATCGGATAGTTGTAATGATTTTGATTTGGCTACAGCCAGAATTCCTTCAGTAGTATCGCGATAGGCGAGTTTTTGATAGACTTCTTTTGAGATTTCTATTATTGGACTGTTAGATTTTTGGATTTTTGGATTTTTAGAAAAATCGTTAACTTCATTACAAATTAGAATCGTTTCTATTTGATACTTTCCTTTTATGGCTAACTCAATTTCGCGCATTCCTTCAATCAAAAAAGTGCCGGATTGTTTTCGCGCTTTAGCTTTTTCCTGAAGCTGCACCAACGATTTTATAAACGGATTTTGAGCAGAAGTAATTTGTTTCATAGTGCTAAGTGACAAGTCAAATATACAGTGTTTTTTAATGATTTAAATATAAAAATCCACGCAATGGTCCAGGATAATCTACATCGTTTAAAAACAGCAAATAAAAATAAGTGCCATCAGGAGCGTTTTTACTTCCAACACCATCTTTGACATAACCATCCCAATCTGCTGTATTTTGATTTCCTGTCCAAAGTAATCTTCCCCATCGGCTGTAGATTTCTATTTTGAAATCCAGAAAAATATCACGCAAACCACCAATAAAAAAGGTGTCATTATACGTATCTGTATTGGCAGAAACAAAGTTGTAAACTGTTGGTGGACAATTTCGGGTTGTCAATAAAAACGAAGTAATGCTAAAACAATTATCGTTGAAAATGCGAACAAAAATTTCTTTCGGAGTTGCAATTGCAACATAACTTGATGGATTCAAAATAGGATTTACATCGGCGTTAGCATTTTCAAGCGTTTCATAAAAATGAACAGCATCTTCTGGATTTGTTTTGACCAAATCTTCATAAGACGAAAAGTCAAAAGTGCCACGAGTAAATCCTTCATTACAAGCCACTATATTTTCTAAAGGATTAAAAGTTGGTGAAATCCAAAGCGAATCGTTTGCGATTGAAGTGTTATTATTTTCGATTAATTCGGTCACAATTCCAGTTCCGTTTCCTATGTCATCAACCATAAATTTTATTTCGAAATTTAATGCAATTGTATCAGGCAAAACAATCGTAATTTGACTGCTAATCGAACCGCCTATTGGAATTTCGGAAGGTGTTACTATGGTTTGGAAAATTTGTCCATTGATGTAAATTGAAATCGGAGTTCCTGCCGGCAATGGATTGGTCGAATTTAAATTAAAAACCGTATAACTCACCACAATGGTTTTGGAATCACATTGCTTTTCTACCGAATCGATTGAAACAGTTACGTCTGGTAATTGACTGTTTAATTTGGTTACAACGGTATTAATCATCACAAAATCCTGAAAAGAAGTTAGCGAAATCTCTGCAGTTGTATCGCCAATAGCAATATTGTTTTGAATATCATAAATATCCAAATCCATATTGTACAAAGTTGCACTTCCTGTTATCGAATTTGTTCCATTAAAAACATTATTTGGTGGATTAGAAGCATTGCTTAATAAGGTTCCATTCATTCTGAATTCTTCTGTCGCCAAACTGGAATCGCCTTCCCAAGCAACAAAACCTACTTTGGAATTATTGTCGTCAATTACATTTAATCTACTCAAAGTAATGGATAATTCTTCTGGAACGCCTTGTAAACCATCGTAAACGTTGAGTTGATTTAATGGTAATGCGTCATTTTTATAAATAATCACAATTGCCCAACCTGCAAAATTGGTTCTTCGTTGAGAATGTAACTCTTCAAAAGCCGATATGTCTAAATTGGATAGTGTATAATCGCCATTTCCTGTAGTTTGAATAAGAGAGGTTACATCTTTAAACGCACTAAAATAGGTAAAAGGGACATCATCAAATACCCTAAAAAGCGAGAAAGTTCTATCTGGAGTGATGACATCTGAATTTAAATTGACTTCAAAATCACCGTCACCACTTCCGGCCCAATATAAATAGGCCTTTTCAATTACATCAGTAGAATTTAAAGAAAGTGTTGCTGTAGAAGAAGTGGTTGTTACCAAATCAAAAGCTGTGTTGTTTTCAGCAATATTCATAGTATTACCAATGAAAGTAAAATCATAACGACCATTAAACTGGTTGTACAATGATACATTTTGTCCATTAGTTTTAAAAATGAAACAAACAAGAATACTAAAAAGGAAAAAATGTCGTTTTAATTTCAAAGCAAAACGGTTAAGAAGATAAAATTAAACAATATTTTTGGAAATTGAATTTTTAATAAGGACGACTTTTTTAAAATAAATGTTTAATTTTCCGATGTTTAAAAGCTACTTGTGAAAAACTATTCTATTCGACGATATACTATAGACGATTATGCTCTTTGGAACAACTTTACAAGTAGTGCCAAAAATGCAACGTTTCTGTTTCACCGCGATTTTATGGAATACCATTCCGATAGATTTCAAGATTTTTCGTTGCTTGTTTTTGAAGGAGAAGAATTGGTTTCAGTTCTTCCTGCTAATAAAGTAGAAAATACTCTTTTTTCTCATCAAGGTTTGACTTATGGGGGATTTGTTTTTGAAAGTAAAATTAAATTGGGGGAAGTAATTGTGATAACCAAAGCTGTTTTGGAGTTTTTGAATCAGAATGATATTACGACTTTTCAAGTCAAATTAATTCCATCAATTTACAACACCTTTTTCTCTGAAGAGATTGAGTATGCCGTGTTTTTGCTTGACGCCAAACTGATTCGCAGAGATTGCCTTTCGGTAATTGATTTGGCCAAACCTTTTGCAGTAACCAAAACCCGTAAAGAAAGTATTCGTCGGGGCGAAAAGAACAATTTAGTAATTAAAGAAGAGCTTGAATTTGACTTGTTTTGGAATGAAATATTGATTCCTAATTTGGCAAAAAAACATAATTCCAAACCAGTTCACACAGCAGAAGAAATAAGCAAATTGCAGCAAAAATTTCCAAAAAACATTCGCCATTTTAATGTTTATGCTGATAACAAAATTGTGGCGGGAACAACTGTTTTTATAACAAATGTCGTAGCACATCCGCAATATATTTCGGGAAATGAACAGAAAAATGAACTAGGAAGTTTAGATTTTCTCTATAATCATTTGATTACCGAAGTTTTTAAGAATAAAAATTTCTTTGATTTTGGACCATCACATGAAGAAAACGGAAGGAAAATCAATGAAGGAATATTGTTTTGGAAAGAAACTTTTGGTGCAAAAACAACGGTTCAGGATTATTATGAAGTAAAAACAGCGAATTATCATTTTTTAGAAAATGTAATGCTATGATTAAATTCCTAGACCTGCAAAAAATTAATCAACAATATCAGGAGCAATTTCAGCAAAAGATGAAATTAGTCTTAGATAAAGGTTGGTTTATTTTGGGGGATGAAGTCAAAATATTTGAAAGCAATTTCGCCAACTATTGTGGGGCCAACCATTGTATCGGAGTTGGAAATGGTTTTGATGCTTTGGTGTTGATTTTTAAAGGATATATCCAACTCGGAAAACTTCAAAAAGGCGATGAGGTTATTGTAAGTGCAAATACTTACATAGCCAGCATTTTGGCAATTCTGCAAGCCGATTTAGTTCCTGTTTTAATCGAGCCAAAATTAGAAACTTATAATATCAATCCCGATTTAATTCAGAATAAAATATCCTCAAAAACTAAAGCTGTTTTGGCGGTTCATCTTTATGGACAATTGGCAGAAATGGGAGTAATAAATGCTATCGCCAAACAAAATAATTTATTGGTAATAGAAGACGCAGCGCAATCACATGGTGCAATGCTTCGACAAGCTCAGCAGGACACTTTTACTAGGGCAGGAAATTTATCTGATGCGGCGGCATTTAGTTTTTATCCAGGGAAAAACCTGGGTGCATTGGGCGATGCCGGTGCAATTACGACCAATGATGTTGCTTTGACCAAAGTACTTTTTGCTTTGCGGAATTATGGTTCAGAACAAAAATATCATAACGACTACGTTGGTATAAATTCGCGTTTGGACGAAATACAAGCGGCTTTTTTGAATGTGAAATTACCCCATTTGGAGAGTCAAAATGAAATCCGAAAAACTATCGCAAAACGCTATTTATCAGAAATCAAAAACGAGAAAATAATATTGCCAACCTGGGATTTGTCAGGCTGCCATGTGTTTCATTTATTTGTTATTCGTACGACAGAAAGAGAAGCACTTCAAGGGTATTTGAAACAAAACAATATAGAAACGATTATTCATTATCCAATTCCACCACACCACCAAAAAGCTTTTGCTCCCGAAACTTCGGGATGGAATTCGCTTTCGCTTCCAATAACCGAAAAAATTCATCAAGAAGTGTTAAGTTTGCCAATAAGTCCAGTGATGACAATGGATGAAGTTGATTATGTAATTGCAGTTTTAAACAAGTATTAATGGATGTTTTTGATAAAATAAAATTTTTCTTTTTTGTTAGGTTGAGAATCTGGAAGTATCAATTGCTTTCTGATTGTAAACGCGTAACGGGAAAACCAAACTTATACTTACCACTTTTGTTAAACGGAAGAGGAAAAATTCAGTTTGGAAACAATTTTCAAAATGGAGTTAGTGCGGCGCATTATACCTACTCAACCTATAATTATATTCTTTCAATGTATGAAGATAGTGAAGTAAATTTTGGTAACAATGTTGTTATGGCAAATGGTGCAAGTGTCCAAGCTGTTTCTAAAATAAACATTGGAAATGATGTTATGATTGGTATAAATTGTATGCTTGTTGATACTGATGGACACGATCTTGATCCAGAAAAAAGAATGACTGGCGATATAAAATCTGCGCCTATTACTGTTGGAAATAACGTTATTATTTACTATAATTCTGTTGTTTTTAAAGGCGTAACTATTGGTGATAATTCTGTAATTGGTGCTTGTTCAGTAGTTATAAAAGACATTCCGCCTAATGTTTTTGCGGCAGGTAGTCCCGCTAAAGTAATTCGAAATTTATAGCTTGAAAATACTCAAACAAAATACACTTCTAAAGGTTTTGTCACTGAATTCGATATCAGTTGCAGTTAGTTTTGTTTTGGGCATTTTTTCCTCTAAAATTATATCCATTTTTTTGGGAACATCGGGCATGGCTTTAATGGGAAGTTTTAGAAACTTTGCCTTAATGATGAAATCGGTTGCAACGCTTGGTATCAGCAATTCTATAGTCAAATTATTTGTAGAAAATAAAGAAGATAAACGGGAACTTTCGGTTATTTATTCCACTTTTTTTTGGATATTTTTATTCATCTCTACTGCGTTAGCATTGCTTGTTTTGATATTTGCCTCACCAATTTCCGCTTTTTTATTTTACACAATTAATTATGCAAATCTCATTCGTTTTTTCGGGTTATTAATGCCATTTATGGTTATCAATACGTTTTGGTTGGCTATTTATAATGGTTTAGAAAGATATAAAAGCATCGTTGTAATTCAAATAATCTCTAATGTTTTAATTTTTGGATTAACTGCTTTTTTGATTTGGAAACACAGCATTTCCGGTGGACTTTTTTCTATTGCTATTGGTGAAATTTTAATGGTAACTGTTACTTTTTTATTAGTTAGAAAAGACAGCGATTATTTCAAATTTGATTTGCATAAAATCATGAGTAAAAAATATATCAATGTCATCAAAAAATTCTCAATTATGGCTTTGTTGAGCGCCGTAGTTGTGCCTTTAACGTTGCTGTTTATCCGAAATGAAATTGTTCAAAATTACTCTATTCATGATGCCGGAATTTGGGATGCAGTCAATAGATTATCGAGTTTTTATATGATGTTTTTCAGTTCAGGATTATCATTGTATTATATGCCAAAACTGGCGTCAATCCATACCAAAAGAGAGTTCATAACAGAATTAAAATCCTATTTTAAAATCTTTGTTCCGTTGTTTTTGATGATATTAATCGTAATTTATTTTGCAAAAAGTATTATTCTTAACGTGGCGTTTACAAAGGAATTTTCAAGTATCAATGAGTTATTGATTTGGCAATTAGCAGGCGATTTTATCAAGATTATTACCTTGGCCTTTGGTTTCCAAATTGTAGTAAAAACGATGATGAAGCGTTATTTTATCGGGGAAATTACATTTAATTTATGCTATTTTTTTCTCTCTGTTTATTTGATGAAAAAGTTTTCTGTTGAAGGGGTTGTACAAGCTTATTTTTACGCTAACCTGATTTGTCTTTTATTGGTATTGTTTATGTTTAAAAATTTATTTATAAATAGTTTTAAGAAAAAGAGGAATCACCAATTGTAAAACTTTTTGTTCATTAATAATGCCTCGCCAGATACTTTAAGTTCAGCAGTAGCCTTTTCATATATTTCATTCAAATAGAGTACTCTGTTTTTATCTGGGAAAAGTTCTTTAACCCTAAAAACCGCTATATATTCCACTCCTGTAAATATAGGTTTAAAGTATCTTGCATTCTGGCTTATCAGAATATGTTGGTCCGGATATAATTCTGTACCATATATTTTTGAAAATATGCTTATGCTAAAATAACCATGAACAATGCATCTTCCGTAGATTGTATCTTTTGAATATTCTTCCGATATGTGAATTGGGTTTACATCACCAGATAATTCTGCATAGGCAATTACATCTTCATTCTTAAAACTGAAGTTGTATTTATAGACATCATTAATTTTAGGTCTTTTCATAAACTATCCTTTTTATTTATACTAATATGCTTTGTTTTTATATTTGTCTTAGCCTTGTTCAGAAAGCTTTTTATCAAAAATATAAAAAATTAATTCTCTGAATAAACATTATAATATTTGGTTTTGTATACCGGTTTTTTAATTGTTGTTTTGTCAAAATCCAATCCGATAATGGAATAGTCATACTGTAAAGTATCAGCAGAAACATTCTTCCCTTTTTCTTCCTCAAATTTATAATTGGTAAAGCCTTTCGATATCAAATCAAATTTAAGATTGTAAAAAATCAAATTGCCATTTGTATAATAATGATGATTGCCCTGAATCTTTTTGATGATTTTATCAGAAGTTATATTCAAAGCCCAATCTTTATCTTCATAGGCCAAAATTTTAGTCTCAAAATTGAAAAGAAAAACAAACTGAATACCTAAAAGGAACGGAAACATAAAACGCAGTTTAAGTTTGTCAATCGCTGTTTTATAAGGAATAAGTACTAGTAGCAATAACACAATACTGCAATAATTGAATACTCTCGCATACGGATTTACACGCTGAATGGTAATTAAAATTAAAGGCGTAAAAATCATAACCAGCACAAAAAGCAATGTCTTTTTTTCTTTTGATTTCCAAATAAGATATAGGCTTAAACTGCAAATAGAAATAACAATCAACCAATGAATTCCTGTGATTTCCTGAATTGCAAAAAGGGAATAAGTTGGCATTGATTTTAGAGTTGGAATAAATCCCATAGGTTTTACATACGGATTGCTGATAATGCTGCTTAATCCGCAGTTGTAAATTATAGGTGAATAAAGCAGCATTGATGTCAAAAAAATGCCAAAACCAACTTTAACTTGTGCCCAAAACAAATGACGTTTTACAAATATAATATATGCACTTAGCGAGATAATCGGATAAATAAATGTCGGAATCGTATACAATCCAAGCACCGAAAACAAACCAAAAAGCAAAAAATTTTTTCGTCTTTCGTCACCGTTACTAATCTTGAAAGTATAATGTAAACAGGCAATAAACAATAGAGCAACCAAACCGTAACCTCTGGCCATATAGCTGTAATAAACCGTTAAAAAAAGTCCTGAATATAAACCAACAAGGAGCAATCCGAAGTTTCTGCTGAAAAAGGTAATCGCAAATTTGTAAAGCGCCAAAAGACTTATAATGTTGATGAAGATTGAAGTCAACCTGATTTTAAAAAGGATGTTTCCTAAAGGCAAATTATTACTAATGCTGGTTAGTATCGAATAAAAAACATGGTTATTTGGCGCCGGATAATTAGTAACTGTTTCTGCTAATCCTTCGCGTGTAAATAAGATATAGGTGCAGGCTTCGTCAAAAGAAACGGGCAGCGTCAAAGCATAATTGACAGAAGCGATTGTGGCTATCAAAACAAGCCAAAGAAATAGAAAATGGTTTTGTATGTAATGATTCACCTGCTTCATTTTTCCCAAGTGTCAAGATACTTCCTGGCAATTTTAACGTAATCGTGTTCTTTCTCAATAAAAATTCTGGCGTGGTTTCCAATCGCTATTATTTCGGTTGGATTCTCGATTAAAAAAGACAGTTCACTTACCAAATAATCAACATCGGGTAAACCATTTATGGCGACTTTTTCAGTTAAATTATAGTGCTTTTCAAAGACATCACTCGCATTGGTGAATACAGCTTTTCCTTTTGCCATAGCTTCCAATCCATTACTGCCTTGATCATGACCATACAATTGATCGAGCAAAATATGCGCTTGATTGTATCGGTTGATATAATCATTATAAGGAACATTTTCGGTGACAAAAACATCAATTTTGGTGTCATATTTTTTCTTTATGATTTCCAAAGCTTTTTCAAAAAAATCATTTCCTTTCTTGAAATAACTTTCCCTGTTTATTCCATGGAAAATGACAATTCTCTCGTTGATTACCAATTCCTTTTTTGGAAATTTATCTAGGTTTATTGGACTCGGAATTAAGCCCAAATACTTCGGATGATTTTGCGACGGAATATGATAATCCAAATCGGTTGCAATCACACCTTGGATATTTTCATAGATATAGTGATGCAGTTTTTCAAAAGGTTTGGTCCTGAATTTTAAAACATTCGAAAAGTCTTTATCCGCAATTTTTCCGGCTAAATATGGTTGCACAATCGACGGATTTTCTGGATGCTGAAAGTTGTAATCGACATACATATAATCATCGCCAGCCGAAAGCAAAAACACTTTTTGGTTGTGTTTAAAAAGGTATTCCAGAATTTTTTTCTCATGGGTATAATCACAAAAAAAACTATTCTCATTTATCAATTGAACGACATCAAAACTTTTGAAATGGTTTCTGTTTTTCCAGAATTGGCGATAGGTTAAATAGGAAGAAATATCAAAACCGGTAAGGACTAAAATGATAAGTTTAATTTTTTTTCTGAAACCCGAATCCCATTTTTTCTCCAAAGGAAAATCGACCGGAAAATCTTTGAAACCATCTTTAAAACCCAAAATGGTCACATCGTTTCCGAGCTTTTGCAAACCTTCTTTTAAGGAATTGTGCAATCGGCTGTATTCTCCAATGAGTAAAATCTTCATTTTTATTTTTTATTTTTCAACCACATAGATACATAGTCTTTGCTATTTTTTCATAGGCGTTTCACTTTTTTTAGATAAAACAGAGCTATGTTTATTCAAGAATTGAACTAGATAAACCTAATTTTCTATGTTTCTATGTGGTTTGTTTTGAATTTTTTTGCGTTTAAAATAATTACACCCAACTGGTTATTTCTATATTTGACAAATATCCATGCAATATAAGTAAGAAATGAAAAACAACAACAAAATTGCTATAGTTTCCGCTTCACTTGGTGTTGGCGGAGCTGAGCGTTTTGCAGGTTTGTTGAGTGTCATGTTACACAATTTAGGTTATGAAGTGCATCATATCATTATTTTAGACCATGTTGATTATGATTTCAAAGGGAAACTGGTCAACTTAGGGGAATTATTTGCTGATGAAAAAGGTATTTTCAGAGCCATAAAAAAAGGAAAGTACATTGCCAACTATCTTCATGAAAATGATATTCAAATAGTGATTGATAATCGCTCCAGACCATTTTTTATCCGTGAGATTTTCACCAAATGGATTTATGGCAACAGAAAAACGTATTTTATGATTCACAGCTCGAATCTTGAAATGTATTTTTCGAATTTCGATTTTGGGGTTAATTTTCTATATCAAAAAGCCACCAAATTGGTTTGTGTTTCGAAAGATATTGAGCTTAAAATACAAGAGAAATATCATCTAAAAAACACCACAACAATTCATAATTCGGTTGATTTTCCTTATAAAATCTATCAATTACCCAATCTTATTCCGAAAAATTACATGTTGTTTTTTGGCAGATTTGAAGAACAAATCAAGAATTTTACTTTGATGCTCAGCGCTTTTAAACAGTCCAAAGTTTACGCAAAAGGAACAATGCTGTTGCTTGTTGGAGAAGGTTCAAGCAAAGATTTTATTCAGACAAAAATTGCGGAATTGCAATTAGAATCCTTTGTTCTTGTTTTGCCATTTCAAAAGAATATTACCGCTTTTGTCCAAAATGCAAAATGCACTATTTTGACAAGTCGTTTTGAAGGTTTCCCAATGAGTTTGGTCGAATCGTTGGCTGCAGCAACACCAGTGATTTCAGTAGATTGTGAAACTGGTCCAAAAGAAATCATCCAAAATAATTTTAACGGATTATTAGTAGAAAACCACAACGAAAATGCCTTGGCAGAAGCGATAAAAACCATGATAGAAGATGAAAATTTATATCAAACCTGTAAAAATAATGCGCAAAAAAGCGTAGAACATTTATCTTTGACAACCATTGCCCAACATTGGAAACAATTATTAGAAGCATAATGACAACAATTCACGACGCAATTATTCTCGATATTACCAAAGTCCACGATACGCGTGGTAATCTTTCTGTGATTGAAGGAAATGCGGTTCCATTTGAAATGAAGCGCGTTTATTATTTATACGATATTCCCAGTGGTGCAAGACGCGGAGGTCATTCGCATAAAAATCAGCAAGAATTATTAGTGGCTTTGAGTGGTAGTTTTGATGTGATTTTGAATGATGGTAACGAACAAAAAACGGTTACGCTCAACAAACCTAACGTTGGCTTACTAATCGTTAACGGAATTTGGCGCGAGTTACAGAACTTTTCTTCGGGTTCTGTTTGCTTGGTTTTAGCTTCAGATGTTTTTGAAGAGGAAGATTATATCAGAGATTTTGAAGAATTTAAATTATCTAAAAACGGAAGTTCCTAAACCAATATTGGCTAAAAATCTTTGAAACCAAATAAGTGGCTTCAGTGTAATAGGAGGTAATTCAAGTAGTATTCTTTTTTTCCAAGTTAAATTTTTCAAGTCGATTTCAGAATAAATTTCCTTAGAATATTCCCATCTTCCAGTTAGATTGCATTTTATTGCAGAAGAAAACCGATTCAAATCCATATACTTTTTCAACGCCGGATTTTGTTTTTCGCCGGATTTATATTTTTCAAAAAAGGCATCTTCAAAAATATAATTCCTACTTCTGGAAATACTTTTTTTGTCAAAAACATAACGCGCTAAAATCTGCCAAATAAAGACCACTTGATATTGCAATCCAATCCGTATCCATAAATCAGTATCTTCGGAAACTTTTAACTGCTCGTCAAAAACACCAACTTTTTTAAAAACATCTTTGTGAATGCAAACAGCCGATGTCCAAAGCACAGCTTCTGTTTGACTGGCTTCAAAGAAATTCACAATTTCAAAATCGTTTTTTTTATCAAAAGAATACCTCGCAGGAAATGTCTTTTTGCCGGTTTCAATTTCAATGGCAGCCGCAAATACTTTTTCATTAGGAAGTTTTTGAATATAGTGATTCATAGTTGCTAAAAAATTGGAATCCCAAAAATCATCCGCATCGAGAAAGCAAATATAATCAGCCGAAGCTATACCGATTCCTAGGTTTCGGGCAACGGCAACACCTTTGTTTTCCTTTAAAAAATAAAGAATTCTTTCGTCAGTGATGGCTAAAATTTCGGCTTCGCTTTTATCGGTTGAACCATCGTTTATGATAATAATTTCAAAGTCGATAAAAGATTGGCTTAAAACACTTTTCAATGTTTTTGCTACAAAACGTTCTTTGTTGAAAACAGGAATAATTATCGAAAAAAATGGCATACCTCAATTTTGAATTCAAATATACTCAAAAGACGCTTTTACTTCTTTTTAAAATGCTATTTTTGTCCATAGCAATGCAAACAAAACCAATTCACATCATCAGTTTTGACAATCCGTTTCCACCAAATTATGGTGGAGTAATTGACGTCTTTTATAAAATTAAGAGCTTACACCAATTGGGTTTTGAAATTTATCTGCACTGTTTTTATGATGACAGGAGCGAGGTTTCAGAGGAATTAAAAGCCATTGCTAAAACTGTTTTTCTCTACAAAAAAAACCGAAATCCTTTGTTTCTATTCTCTTCAATTCCGTTAAGTGTTACTTCTAGATTTCATAAAGATTTAATTCAAAATATAAATTCTGTTGAAGCACCAATTTTATTTGAAGGATTACAAACCACGATGATTCTGAATAAGATTAAATTGGGAAACAGAAAGCTTTTTTTGCGACTTCATAATTTGGAATCCAATTTTTATGCTGGTATGAGTAAAAATGAAACCAGCTTTTTAAAAAAAATGCTTTATTATCTGGAGTCCAAAAAATACACTAGTTATCAAAACAAAATTGTAGACTTTGATTGTGTGTTTACGCTTTCAAAAATGGAATTTGAATATGTTAAAACCAAAACGGAAATGGTTTGTTATATTCCGGTATTTCATGGAAATGAAACCTTTAATTCCTTATCAGAATTTGGAAATTATGCTTTTTATCACGGGGATTTGCGTTTGCCGGATAATAAAAAAGCAGTTTCTTATCTTATCCGATTGTTTCAGAAAATACCGGATTATAAACTGATAATCGCTTCATCTAATGGTAAGGAATTTGTTGAAAAGCAATTCCACGAAGCTAAAAATGTAGCGTTTATTACCATAGAAAATGAAGTGCATTTAGCAGCACTTTTAGCCAATGCACATATCAATGTTATGCTTTCCTTTCAGCAAGCTGGGACGAAATTGAAAATTGTAAATTCTTTATTTAAAAGTCGGTTTTGTTTAATAAATGATAATATGGTTGACGACGAGCGCATTGTCAGTCTTTGTGAAATTGCCAATAGCGAAAAAGAGTTTATCGAAAAAATTAATCTACTAAAAAGTCAGCCATTTACTCAAAATAAGGAAAGAGAAAACGTGCTGTTAGAAGTCTTTAATGATTTGGATAACGCCAAAAAACTAGAATCTTTTTTATAGAAGTAAAGTGATAAAACAATTCTCAAAATATAAATACCATCTGCTCATTATTTTCGTGGGTTTGTGTTGTTTGGAACTATTGAATTTCCTATTACAATTAGACAAGCAAACGTTGATTTATCCTGATTGTAAAAACTATCTTGAGTCGGCGCAAAAAATGTATCACAAGTTCACAGGGCATTATTATCGGCCGATGGTCATGGCTTTTATTACTGGATTTCCGTATTTATTTGGAAGTTCAGATGCTGAAATTTTTCAGTGGAGTTTATTTGTCAATATAGTTTGTTGGCTAGGGACTTCGATACTTTTATTTGAAATTTTAAAGCAATTTATCAATAAAAAAATTGCTTTTTGGTTTGCTATTATTCCTTTTTTCATTCTGGGAAATATTATTTGGAACTTCCATATATTGACCGAAAATATTTTTGTTTTTTTTATCATGTTAGCTTTTTATTTGATGTTTCAATATTATAAAACATTGGAGTTTTGGTATTTGTCATTATCAATTTCCTTGTTTTTATCTAGTATGTTGATAAAACCTGGCGCCAAGTTTTTAGCCATAATTATCACTTTGTTTTTCATCAAAGAAATTTTTAGAAATTACAAGTCCAAAAGCATGATTTTTCTTTACGGTAGTGTGTTGATGATTGTAATTCAAGTAGTAGGAATGCGTGTTCAGTATGGTGATTTTACCATCACTTACATTGACAGTGTAACCTATCATAATTATATTTGTAGCAAAGCCGAATGTTTTAAAAATGGAGAAAAATATGATCAAAGCAATAACCGAAGAACAAAATATTTATTCACTCTAGATTTTACGGAACAAAAAAGGGTAGCTTTAGAAGACTTTAAACACCAAATCAAAACCAATTTTTCGAATTTAGTTAAAGCTTATTTTTTGGATGTTGAAGAAAATTCAAAATCAGGAAATGTATGTATTAAATATTTGAAAAATTATAAAAATAAAAATGATTTTTCGTTTTGGAAAGATTTTGTATTTAATATTACAATGTGGCAAAACAGAATATTTACGGTATTGGCAATTTTGCTGTCGGCTTTGTTTTTATACAAAAATTTCAGGAAAGAAAGAATATACTTTTTTGTAGCCTTTTTTATAACTTACATCATAGTGTTGTCTGGAATATCATGCGATCAAGGCGATAGATTTCACCTTGTTACTTTTCCTTTTGTAATTATGCTTTTGGCAAAATATTTATCAGAAACTACAAGATTTAAACCGTTTTTTGCACCACTTCAAAAATAGTGTTGTCTTCGCATTTCAATGTTTTGGCAGGGAATTTCATAATCACAGCATAATCGTGGGTCGCCATGATAACTGTTTTTCCGTTATCGTTGATTTTTTTTAGCACCGCTAATACTTCAGCACTTGTTTGTGGATCTAAGTTTCCTGTAGGTTCATCAGCCAGAATTAATTCAGGATCATTCAATAAAGCACGGGCAATAGCAACTCTTTGTTGTTCACCGCCGGAAAGCTGATGAGGCATTTTGTTTGTCAAACCTTTCATCCCAACACTATGCAAAACTTCATCAATTTTAACCTGCATTTCAGTCTTGTTTGTCCAACCTGTTGCTCTTAATACAAAAAGCATATTCTCGTTCACATTTCTGTCTGGAAGCAATTGAAAATCCTGAAATACGATACCAATTTTTCTTCTCAAAAACGGAATCTCATTTTCTTTTAGATTTAGTAAATCATAACCAACAATGTATCCGGAACCAACGGTTAGCTGTAAATCGCCATAAAGCGTCTTCATAAAACTACTTTTTCCGGTTCCGGTTTTACCAATGATATAAAGGAATTCGCCTTCTTTAACATCAAGATTTATTTGTGATAAAATCACTTTGTTTTCTTGGTAAATCGTTACGTTTTTTAGAGATAAAACAGTTTCTGACATGGGTAATTTGTTTATTGGGTAAATGTAATAAGATAAGGTTTGTATTCAAAATTATTTTTATAAGAATATAGAACATAGAGAATAGAATATAGATTTTACGTCTAAGTGTCTGTCTATGTTCTATTTTCTTTTCTCTTTTCTCTTCCTGAAAAATTGTTTACAACAATGTTTATAATAAATGATATGCTTTTTACGTTATAGGTGTAAGAGTAATATTTTTGAATAAATTAAAATAAAAACTATGCGCAAGATTTTAATGTTATTTTTTCTTTTTTTTATAGCCGGAATACCTGAGGTTTTCGCTCAACAATCAGCTATTTACACTAACGGGTTGTCTGAATTTGATAAAGCAATTTCATTATTTAAAGATAAACAATACCAATCCGCTCAAATCTTATTTGATAAAATAAAAAACGATAACGCAACGGAAGATATTCAGGCAGATTGTGCTTATTACATTGGTATTTGCGCAATTCATCTGAATCAGAATAATGCGGATGAGCTTATTGAAAAATTCATCTCGGATTATCCAACAAGTTCTAAACAAAACCAAGCCTACATAGAAGTAGCGCAATATTATTTTGAACAAGGAAAGTTTCCGCAAGCGTTACAATATTTTGACAAAGTCGATGAAAATGCTTTGACTTATGAGCAAACTGAAAAATTTACCTTCCAAAAAGGTTATGCTTATTTCACAGCTGGCGACAAAAAAGCAGCCACTGATTACTTTAATAAAGTGATCAATTCCAAAGAATACGGAACGCAGGCAAATTATTATTTAGGATTTTTGGCTTACGAAGGTAACAATTACCAGGAAGCCAATAAGTATTTCCAAAAAGTTGAAGGAGAAGAAAAATATTCGGATAAACTATCGTATTTCAAAGCTGATATGAATTTCAAATCGGGCGATTTTCAAAAAGCGATTGATGCCGGAATTGCAGCGATGCCAAAATCAAATGCTTCAGAAAAATCAGAATTGAATAAAATCATCGGCGAAAGCTATTTCAACTTGCAGCAATACGACAAAGCTTTGCCTTATTTAAAAGAATACAAAGGCAAAAGAGGCAAATGGAGCAATACCGATTTCTATCAATTGGGTTATACGTATTACATGCAAAAAGATTACGAAAATGCCATTTCGCAATTCAATAAAATCATTGACGGAAAAGATTCTGTAGCACAGAATGCCTATTATCATTTGGGTGAATGCTATTTCAAAACCGATAAAAAGCAACAGGCATTAAATGCTTTCAAAAGCGCATCAGAAATGGATTTTGATAAAAAAATTCAGGAAGATGCCAATCTGAATTATGCTAAATTGAGTTATGAAATTGGAAATTCATATCAATCTGTGCCTGATGTTTTGTCTGCTTTTTTAGCTAAATATCCAAATACGACAAGCAAAACAGAAATCGAAACCTTATTGATTAACTCTTATATCACTTCAAAGAATTACAAAGATGCCTTGACTTTATTGGAGAAAAACAATACTCCTGAAAACAAAGTGGCTTATCAAAAAGTGTTGTTTTACAGAGGAATCGAATTGTATACCGACGGAAATTATCAGGAAGCGTTGGGCATGTTTAAAAAATCGATTGCCAATCAGAAAAACGAAAAAATAACGGCTCGTGCTACGTTTTGGAAAGGAGAAACCGAGTATGTTTTAGATAATTTTAGTGATGCAACTTCAAGCTTTAAACAATTTGAAAGTTCGGCAGAATCCAGAACAACTCCGGAAAACAAGAACATTAATTACAATATTGCTTACGCTTATTTCAAACAAAAGGAATACGATCAGGCCGGAAATTATTTCCAAAAATATGTTGATGGAGCTAAAGATGACAAAGTACGTTTAAATGATGCTTATCTAAGATTAGGCGATTCCCGATTTGTTACTGCTAAGTATTGGCCGGCAATGGATGCTTATAACAAAGCCATTGATATGAAAGGGATTGATGCGGATTATGCCGCTTTCCAAAAAGCATTGAGCTACGGATTTGTTGGTAAAAACGATAAGAAAATTGAAGACTTTAACTTGTTTCTGCAAAAATTCAAAACGTCACAGTATCGCGATGACGCTTTGTTCGAATTAGGAAATACCTATGTTACTGAAAACAAAACCGATTTGGCAATCAAAACTTACGACCAATTGTTAAGCGAATTCAAAAATGGTTCGTTTGCTTCCAAAGCGATTTTGCGTCAAGGATTGATTTATTATAACGCTCAAAAAGACGAATCGGCTATTGCCAAATTTAAAGAAGTTGCGGCTAAATATCCAAGAACGCCTGAAGCTTTAGAAGCAGTTTCGACAGCAAGATTGGTTTATATGGATAAAGGAAAAGTAAACGAATATGCAGCTTGGGTAAGAACATTAGATTTTGTTGAAGTTTCTGATGCCGATTTGGATAATGATACTTATGAAGCAGCAGAAAAGCAATTTTTGCAAAACAACACGAAACAAGCTATTACGAGTTTGAGCGGTTATGTAAAACAATTTCCAAACGGAATTCACGCTTTGAAAGCCAATTTTTATTTAGCACAATCACTTTACACTGACGGAAAAGAAGCTAGTGCTGTTCCGAATTATGAGTTTGTAATCAGCAAACCAAGAAACGAATTTACCGAGCAATCGTTAGCGCGTTTAGCTGAAATTCATTTGAAAAAAGACGATTACACCAAAGCGGTTCCAGTGCTACAACGACTAGAAACTGAAGCTGATTTTCCGCAAAACGTAACCTTCGCGCAAGCCAATTTGATGCGTGCGTATTACGATCAAAAAGATTATGCTAATGCGGTTGTGTATGCTGATAAAGTATTGGCAAATCCAAAAACGGATAACAAAATAAAAAGTGATGCACAGATTATAGTTGCCCGTGCTGCGATTAAAGTGAATGATGAACAAAAAGCCAGAGTGGCTTACGCAAAATTGTTAACGATTGCCAAAGGAGAATTAGCAGCCGAAGCGATGTATTATGATGCTTATTTCAAAAATAAAGATGGCAAGTATGAAGATTCAAATAAAACAGTTCAAAAATTAGCTAGAGATTATTCGGGTTATAAATATTTTGGAGCCAAGGGTTTGATTGTAATGGCAAAGAACTATTACGAATTGAAAGATAATTTTAGCGCTACTTCTATTTTAGACAGCGTTATCAAAAATTTCAAAGAATTCGATGACGTTGTTGCTGAAGCACAAAATGAACTGAAAATTATTAAAGGCGAAGCCGCAAAAACGAACTCATCATTAACGGATTAAGAAAAAATCTCTGTAAAACAAAATAATTTCACAGAGACACACAAAGAAAAATGGAGATACACAGAGGCGTTTTAAATAGCAATCTCTGTGAATCTCAAAAAAAAAATTAAATAAAACTCTGTGAATCTCTGTGTAACAACATTTAAATATGAAACAAGTAAAATATATAATAATAGCATTTCTTTTGACCCAAATTTCTTTTTCCCAAAAGAAAGACGATAACATTGGAACCGAAGTTGTAAACGTAGTAAAGCCTTATACGCCATCAATTTCGGATGCGTTTAAAGTGAAAGAAACGCCAACTCTTGATGATGAAGAAACGGCTAAAAAAGAAAACATTAAATACAATATTTTTTCGTTTCCGGTAGCTTCAACTTTTGCACCAGCCAAAGGAAAAGCAGCAAATGTGGATAAAAGTGCGGAAGAGAAAATATTCAGCAACTATATGACACTGGCAGCAGGAAATTATGGAACAGTCAACGCGGAACTTTTTATTACCGAAAACATCAGCAACACGGATTATTTTGGTGGAATGTTGCGACACAGTTCGTCTCAAGGCGGAATAAAAGATGTGGTTTTGGATGATAAGTTCTTTAATACCGCTTTGGATTTAACCTACGGAAGCAGAACAAAAACAATGTCATGGAATGCCGATTTGGGTTATAAAAATCAAGTATATAATTGGTACGGAACTTACCCCGGTTTATTGCTAGATGCAACGATTGCAACGATTGACGAACAGCAAACCTATCACACTTTATATGTTGGCGGAAGATTAGGTTTGGACAGTATATTAAAAGAAAGCACATTAAAATTCAGTCGTTTTTGGGATGCATTTGGTTCGGCAGAAAATCGTTTTGTAGCAAAACCTTCGTTGGAGTTTGATATTGTTGAGCAAAAAATCAAAGCCGATTTTGTGTTAGATTACATCAGTGGTTCATTTGATCAAAATTTTGACAAGACAGTTTCGATAAAATATGGTTTTACGAATGTTGGATTTCAGCCAAGTATCAAAATTCACAAAGATGATTTAACGATGAATCTTGGTGTTGGTTTCTTTTATAGTGCGGCACAAGAATCTGGTGAAAGCAAATTCTTTATTTATCCGCAGGTTACAGGTTCGTATAAAGTAGTTGGTGATTTGATGATTTTCTATGCTGGTTTAGAAGGAACATTACAGCAGAATTCATATCATGATTTTGTACAGGAAAATTTCTTTGTTTCACCAACACTTGTCGTTGCACCAACAGATCAAAAGTTTGATATCTATGCCGGATTAAAAGGAAAGTTGGCAAGCAGTATTAGCTATAACATTCGCGGTTCATTCAAAAACGAAGAAGGTAAAGCATTATTCAGAAGCAATATTTATAATCAATCTAACGCTAATACTGATGGATATACTTATTCCAATTCCTTTGGCGTAGTATATGATAAAGTAAAAACGTTGAGTTTCTTTGGTGAATTGAAAGCAGATTTTTCTAAAAATGTATCTTTTGGGATCAACGGAACGTTTAGCAGTTATTCGACAGATGAGCAAGCAGAAGCATGGAATTTACCGGCAATAAAATTGGCGACAACGCTTGATGTAAACATTACAACAAAATGGTATGCCGGAACGAGTTTGTTCTTTGTTGGGGAAAGAAAAGATATTTTCGAACAATCGGCAATAACTTTACCTTTACCACTGGATGAAGACATAACCCTAAAAAGCTATTTCGATTTGAATGCACATGTTGGCTATAGATTTAGTGAACGCTTAACCTTCTTCTTAAAAGGAAACAATTTAGCCAATCAGAATTACGAAAGATGGTTCAATTATCCGGTGCAGGGATTGCAGATTTTGGGTGGCGCGAGTTATAAATTTGATTTTTAAAAGAAGTGCCTAAGTTACTAAGTGCCTGAGTAGCTAAGAAAAAAACTCAGTTACTTAGCTACTCAGTTACTCAGCAACTCCTCAATGAAACAACAAATACTCCAACGTTACAAAGAAATGCTTCAAGACCGAATAGATGTTTTCCAAGACATGATTTCTGGTTTGACTATTGACGCACAAAACGATGCTAAAGGTTCGGCAGGTGATAAGCATGAAACAGCCTTATCGATGATGCATTTGGAGCAGGAAAAACTCAATCACAAACTCAAGGAAATCCTAGAACAAAAAGCTATTCTGGACAAAATTGACGCTTCTCAAACACACAAAAAAGTAGCATTAGGAAGCTTGGTTCAGGCCAATGGAATGCTTCTTTTTATTAGCACCGCTTTGCCAAAGTTAATTATTGAAGATAAAAGTATTTACGCGCTTTCGCCACAGTCTCCATTAGGAAGCAAATTGATGGGAAATGAGGCCAGTTTTTCATTTGATATGAATGGCAAACTATATACTATTGAAAGCGTTTCATAACACTTTCTAATCCAAAACCACCTTTTCCTACTTTTTAACTTTCATAATTCAACAGTATTTTATTTTTTAGTTATAATTTATAATTAAATAGTTAATTATATTTTTCATTTATAACTATTATTCCATCTTTGCCCATGTAAAAACAAATCAGTTAATGTCACCCTGAGCTTGTCGAAGGGAAAATAAAATAAAAAGAATATGTGCGGAATAGTATGTGCTTTTGATTTAAAACAAAAAGCAGAAGTCTTAAGACCAAAAGTGTTGGAAATGTCGAAAATCATTCGCCATCGTGGTCCGGATTGGAGTGGAATTTATAGTAATGAAAAAGCTATCCTTGCTCACGAACGTTTGGCTATTGTTGATCCGGCTTCGGGAAAACAGCCGTTGTTTAGTCAAGATAAAAAATTGGTTTTAGCCGCTAATGGTGAAATATATAACCACAGAGATTTACGCAAGCAATTTGAAGGTAAATATCAATTTCAAACTGAAAGTGATTGCGAAGTTATTTTAGCACTCTATCAAGAAAAAGGCGTTCACTTTCTTGATGAAATGAATGGTATTTTCGGATTTGCAATTTATGATGTTGAAAAAGATGAATATTTTATTGCCCGCGACCATATGGGAATTATTCCGTTGTATATTGGTTGGGATCAAAACGGAACATTCTATGTAGCTTCCGAATTAAAAGCTTTAGAAGGCTATTGCACCAAAATCCAGTTGTTTCCTCCAGGACATTATATGTCAAGTAAAGACGGCGAATTTGTACAATGGTACAAAAGAGAATGGACCGATTATGATGCCGTAAAAGAAAATGCAACTAGCATTGAAGAAATTAAAATCGCCTTAGAAGCAGCAGTTCACCGTCAATTGATGAGCGATGTTCCTTATGGCGTTCTGCTTTCCGGTGGATTGGATTCTTCTATCACTTCGGCGGTAGCCAAAAAATATGCGCAGAAACGCATCGAATCCGGAGACACAGTTGACGCTTGGTATCCACAATTGCACTCGTTTGCAGTTGGTTTAGAAGGTTCGCCTGATTTAGCTGCGGCACAAGTTGTAGCCGATCATTTGGGAACCATTCACCACGAAATTAAATTCACAATTCAGGAAGGTTTAGATGCCGTTCGCGATGTGATTTACAATATAGAAACGTACGATGTAACTACGATAAGAGCTTCCACGCCAATGTATTTGATGGCGAGAGTTATCAAATCTATGGGAATTAAAATGGTATTGTCCGGTGAAGGTTCAGATGAATTATTTGGGGGTTATTTGTACTTTCATAAAGCGCCAAATGCAAGAGAATTTCATGAAGAAACGGTTCGTAAATTAAGCAAATTACACATGTATGATTGTCTTCGTGCTAACAAAAGTTTAGCGGCTTGGGGAATTGAAGGGCGCGTACCATTTTTGGATAAAGAATTTATGGATGTGGCAATGCGAATCAATCCGCAGGACAAAATGATTAATGGTGAAAGAATGGAGAAATGGGTATTGCGTAAAGCCTTTGAAGACATGTTGCCGGCAAGTGTAGCATGGAGACAAAAAGAACAATTTAGTGATGGCGTTGGCTATAGCTGGATTGACACTTTGAAAGAAGTGGTAGCTGTTGAAATTTCGGATGAGCAATTAGCGAATGCTAAATACAAGTTTCCGATACAAACACCAACATCGAAAGAAGAGTATTATTACCGTTCTATTTTTACGGAACATTTTCCAAGCGATGCAGCCGCTTTAAGCGTTCCTCAGGAAGCGAGTGTGGCGTGCAGTACCAAAATCGCTTTAGAGTGGGATGAAACGTTTAAAAACATGAATGATCCTTCAGGAAGAGCTGTGGCAAATGTCCATGACGATGCCTATATTAAAGCATAAAAAAGTATATTGCAGCCATAAGGGCAACCTTAAAACGAAAACTCAATTGTAGTAGTTTGAGTTTTATTTGAAGATTAGTTTGTTTGTTAAAACGCTTGTGATTTTTGACAGGCGTTTTTTTGTTGAAATTATGTCAAAAATGTTAATAACTTAAAGGTTTTAAACCCAATTTTCAATAGGAAATCCTATGCGTTTTTATATATTTGCTCGTTAGACAAAAAATAGATTTTTTACCATAAATAATATGAGCGACGAGATTAAAAAGAACAGTTATTCGGCCGATAGTATTCAGGCATTAGAGGGAATGGAGCACGTAAGAATGCGTCCTTCCATGTACATTGGAGATACTGGAGTTAGAGGTTTGCACCACTTGGTTTATGAAGTAGTAGACAACTCTATCGATGAGGCATTAGCTGGACATTGTGACACAATTGGTGTTATTATAAATGAAGATAATTCGGTTACGGTTGAAGATAACGGACGTGGAATTCCGGTTGATATTCACAAAAAAGAAGGCGTTTCTGCACTTGAGGTTGTAATGACTAAAATTGGTGCCGGAGGAAAATTTGATAAAGATTCGTATAAAGTTTCCGGTGGACTTCACGGAGTTGGGGTTTCGTGTGTAAATGCACTTTCTGACCACTTGAGGGCTACCGTTTACAGAGAAGGAAAAGTTTACGAACAAGAATACGAAAAAGGGAAAGCAATGTATCCGGTGAAGCAGATTGGCGAAACAGACAAGCGCGGAACTATGGTTACATTCCATCCTGATAAAAGCATATTCACCCAAACTATTGAGTATTCGTATGATACTATTGCGGGTCGTATGCGTGAATTGTCTTTTTTGAATAAAGGAATTACGATTACGCTTACCGATAGAAGAGATGTAAATGATAAAGGCGAATTTGCCTCAGAAATTTTTCATTCAACTGAAGGATTAAAAGAATTCGTTCGCTTTTTAGATAAAGGAAGAGAAGCTATTATTTCGCATGTGATTAGCATGGAGCACGAAAAAGGAGAAGTTCCTGTTGAAGTTGCCTTGGTTTACAACACCAGTTATTCTGAAAATATATTTTCGTATGTAAACAATATCAATACGCACGAAGGAGGAACCCATTTGCAAGGTTTCCGTATGGGATTAACGCGTACGTTGAAAAAATATGCTGACTCTTCGGGTTTGTTAGATAAATTAAAATTCGAAATTACCGGAGATGATTTCCGTGAAGGATTGACCGCTATTATTTCGGTTAAAGTTCAGGAGCCACAGTTTGAAGGACAAACCAAAACCAAATTAGGAAACAGGGAAGTAGTTTCTCCGGTTTCTCAGGCTGTAGCTGAAATGCTAGAAAATTATTTGGAAGAAAATCCAAATGATGCCCGAATCATTGTGCAAAAAGTAATCCTTGCGGCTCAGGCACGTCATGCAGCTAAGAAAGCGCGTGAAATGGTACAACGTAAAACCGTTCTTGGCGGTGGCGGTTTACCAGGGAAATTATCGGATTGTTCAGAACAAGATCCGGCAAAATGCGAGGTTTATTTAGTCGAGGGAGATTCGGCTGGTGGAACAGCAAAACAAGGTCGTGATAGAAATTTTCAAGCGATTTTACCTTTGAGAGGTAAGATTTTGAATGTGGAAAAAGCGATGCATCACAAGGTTTTTGAAAACGAAGAGATTCGGAATATATTCACTGCACTTGGCGTTACTATCGGAACCGAAGAAGATTCGAAAGCATTAAACTTAGAAAAACTGCGTTATCACAAGGTAATCATCATGTGTGATGCCGATGTCGATGGTAGTCACATTTCTACCTTAATATTAACATTCTTCTTCCGTTTTATGAAAGAATTAATCGAAGGCGGACACATTTATATTGCGGCGCCACCTTTATATTTAGTGAAGAAAGGAAACAAAAAAGAATATGCATGGAATGATGATCAACGCGATATTGCCAACGCAAAGATGGGTGGAAGCGCCGCAATCCAACGTTATAAAGGTCTTGGAGAAATGAATGCGGAACAGTTATGGGAAACTACAATGGATCCAAGTTTCAGAACTTTACGTCGGGTTACGATTGATAGTTTGGCTGAAGCCGATAGAGTGTTCTCTATGTTGATGGGAGACGAAGTTCCGCCAAGAAGAGAGTTTATCGAGAAGAATGCGGTTTATGCTAAAATTGACGCGTAACTAGCCCCGATTGCAGCGGTATCCTTTTATACCTGACAGGTTTTTGAGACCTTTAAGGTATAAAAGATAAAGCGGAAAGCGGGATTAGCTTCAAACAAATAAAAACAACAACAAAAAATATAAGAATGAAAGTTACGATTGTAGGAGCAGGAAACGTTGGTGCCACATGCGCAGATGCTATCGCTTACAGAAGAATTGCCAGCGAGATAGTGTTGGTAGATATTAGAGAAGGTTTTGCCGAGGGTAAAGCGTTAGACATCATGCAAACGCAAACTACTTTAGGTTTCAATACCAAAGTTACAGGAAGCACCAATGATTACAGTAAAACAGCCAATAGCGATGTGGTAGTCATCACGTCCGGAATTCCGAGAAAACCGGGAATGACGCGTGAGGAATTAATTGGAATCAACGCCGGAATTGTAAAATCAGTAGCGGAAAGTTTATTGCAGCATTCTCCAAAAGCGGTTTTTGTAATTGTATCGAATCCAATGGATACGATGACTTATTTAACTTTCAAATCTTTAGGTTTACCAAAAAACAGAATCATCGGAATGGGTGGAACGCTTGATAGTTCCCGTTTCAAAACCTATTTATCATTGGCTTTGGACAAACCCGCAAACGATATCCAGGGAATGGTAATTGGCGGTCACGGCGATACGACAATGATTCCGTTGACAAGATTAGCTTCTTATAACGGCGTTCCCGTTTCTGAATTTTTATCGGCAGCTGAATTAGAAAAAGTATCCGCTGACACTATGGTTGGTGGTGCTACTCTGACTGCTTTATTAGGAACTTCGGCCTGGTATGCTCCGGGTGCCTCGGTTGCTTTTTTGGTAGACAGTATTTTGCACGATCAAAAGAAACTAATTCCATGTTCGGTTTACCTTGAAGGTGAATATGGACAAAGCGATATCTGTATGGGAGTGCCATGTATTATTGGTAAAAACGGAGTAGAAAAAATTGTTGACATCACTTTAAATGCAGATGAAAAAGCAAAATTTGCGAAGAGCGCGGATGCGGTTAGAGCAATGAATGGTGATTTGAAATCGATATTAGGATAAGAGTAATTTGTACTTGATATAATTAAAAAAGATTGTGCTGAAAAGTGCAATCTTTTTTGTTTTTTAAACAACTGGGAACGCCTGTCTTTAAAGGCTTAAAATTGATTCGCATAAACCATTCAGTTTATCCGCATAAACCATTCGATTTATCCGCATCAATTAAACGGTTTATAAGCAACAAAAAAACTGTTTAGAATAAGATAAGATATTTATATAAAAAAGCCTTTCTATTTTGAAAGGCTTTTTATGTTTTTGCTAAGAATATTAATATCTTCTTACCGGCCAAGCTGCATAGTTTTGAGATGTTTTTGTTACTGATGTCTCTGTCCCAGCGTTTGTTCCGTAAGTTTCAAGTACATAGGCACTGGTGTCTGATGACTGTGAAGAACTTAACAATGTATAGCTGAAATTAACAACACCAATAACTTGAAGTTTATATAATTGCTTTAACTCGTTTATTGATGGAACAAACCATGAGCCGTTTGTTTGTCCGTTATAAGTCTTGTCCAAGCAAACAGCACAGGCAATATTATTATAATTACAAATGTTTTTTATGGCGTGTGAATTTTCTAAACCGGTTCCTATTTCGTTAGAAATGCCAGAGGTAAAAGTTGTATTGCAACTGTATTGGAAATAATCAATAGTTGTATTCCCGTAAAATAACCTAGAAGAATATGCCTCTAAATATCTCCAACCGTTGGTAGTTTCTCCTTTATCATAAAAGATATAACCGCCTGAACCACCTATATAACCTGCTGTTCTAAAAGACTGTTGATTACCATAAAAATAAGTATCGCCCATTTTAGCATAGCTTCTTATGTAATAGTTAGTGTTAGCATTTACATAATTGTAATTTTCGATATTGAAGTTAAAGGTTCCCGCCCCATTATCGGCCAATGGAAGCGTATGGGTTCCTGCATCACCAACTCTCGGGTTATTACCGACACCAATAACAACTCCTCTTTCGGTATTGGTACTTAAATCACTTCCTATTGTAATATCAACATTAAATCCGTTGGTAGAAATCCCTTTAACAATGCCGGTTGACAAACTTAACGGTATGCTAATCGAAACCTCATTACCATATTTTACTTCACTTGTAGAAGGGTCCTGGATATAAGCCTTCATATAGTAAGTGGAGCCTAATTCAGACACAACAATAGAGCTGGCAAAATCTGTGTTAGATAACGACGTGCCGGGTGCTACACTGCCTAAAATAGTTGGTCCCGGACTTGTACTATAACAAACCCCGGAATAGTAATTGTTAATATTTTTAGAAGCATGACCACCAGAAGTAATATTGATACCGCCCACCAATTGAGGTGTAGTAGTGGTCAATGTAATTTCGCTGATGCTTGGCGTTCCACCACCATCGCTACTACATCCCAAAAAGAAAGTTATCCCTAAGAGAACGCTGATTTTAAGTGCTTTTTTCATTCTTGTTTGTTTTATGTTCGTGGACAAATATATAATTTTTATGCAGATATGCTTTTTTATATTGTTTTAAAGATGATGGAATCCTTTTTAAGGCTAAAATATCGATGATGTTTTTTTAGCTATTTTTTTGATATTAATCGATAAAATATTGGTTAGTCACAGTTAGAATTATATATTTGCACGTTTCAAAAAAAGCCGAAACCTTGTAAATACAAAGGATTGCATTCTAAACCCTTGTATTTCAGGTGATTTTTGCTTTTTAACACCAAAAAATATTAAACCAAAAAATTAATTAATTTTAGTAATAATGCAGAATAAAGGACTAGTTAAATTTTTCGCAATACTATTTGCATTGGTAAGTATCTATTCACTTTCGTTCACTTTTGTGGCGAACAAAGTAAAAGAGGATGCCAAAAACTTCGCGGCAGGAAATCCTGTAAAAGAAATTAAATATCTTGACTCTATTGGAAAAGAAAAAGTCTTTCTTAATTTTTTCACTTACAATGAAGTAAAAGACAAACAAATCAATAAAGGTCTTGACCTTGAAGGAGGAATCAACGTAATTCTTCAGATATCTGTTAAAGATGTTTTGAAACAATTATCTAACAATTCTAAAAATCCTATTTTCAACAAAGCATTAGAAGATGCTAAGTTGAATCAAAAAGGAAATCAATCGTATCTTGATGCGTTTTTCGAAGCATTTGATGCTACTAAAGGAAGTACAAGACTAGCTTCTCCTGATATTTTTGCTAATAGAAATCTTCAAGGACAAATCGATTTCAATATGACTGATGACCAAGTGAAAAAAGTCTTGGTTAAAAAAATTGACGAGTCAGTTGAATCTGCTTTTGGTGTATTGAGAAGTCGTATCGATAAATTTGGTGTAACCCAACCAAACATCGTTAAACTTGGACAAACAGGAAGAATCCTTATTGAATTACCTGGTGCAAAAGATGTTGATCGTATCAAAAAATTAGTTTCAAGTAAAGCGGAATTAGAGTTCTGGGAAACATACAAAGCAGAAGAAATGATGGGCTTTTTGCAAGCAGCTAACGAAGCTTTGAAAGCTACTGTTAAAAGCGAAGAGAAAGTTGCCGCTGCTAAACCTAAAGATACATTGACCAGCTTATTGACTGATAAAGACAAAGATTCAGCTGCTGTAAAAAAAGGGAACAATCCATTATTTGACAAATTCATTTCTCAAGGTGGTGGACCGGTTTTAGTAATTGCTTCTCCAAAAGATACAGCAACGATTAACTCGTATTTGAGAAGACCTGAAATCCGTAATTTATTACCGGCAGACAAGCGTTATGTAAAATTTGCTTGGGGAAAACCGGATGTAAAAGTTGACGCGAAAACCAAAAAAGAAACGGAGACAGTTGAATTATATGCTTTAAAAGGTAACAGAGACAACGCAGCTCCAATGAGCGGTGGTGTTATCGTTGATGCGAGAGATACCTTTGACCAAATGGGTAAACCAGCAGTTTCTATGAAAATGAATGGTGCCGGAGCAAAAATTTGGGAAGACTTAACAGGAAGAGCTTTTACACAAAAAAGTTATATCGCTATTGCTTTAGATAACGTTGTGTATTCTGCACCTGGTGTTACTTCGGGACCAATCTCAGGGGGAAGTTCAGAAATTACAGGTAGCTTTGAAGTTGCTGAAACTAAAGATTTAGCAAACGTATTAAGAGCTGGTAAATTACCTGCTGCTGCTGAAATTATACAATCAGAAGTGGTTGGGCCATCTTTAGGAGAAATTGCGATTCACGCTGGTTTAATCTCCTCTATTGTTGGATTCCTTATGGTTTGTTTATGGATGGTTTTCTATTATGGAAGAGCAGGTTGGTATGCTAATGCTGCTTTGATATTGAACTTACTTTTCTTGTTTGGTGTTATGGCGAGCTTTGGTTTTGTATTGACATTACCCGGAATTGCAGGTATCGTTTTAACATTAGGAACTGCAGTTGATGCGAACATCATTATATATGAAAGGGCAAAAGAAGAACTACGAGACGCAAAAACGTTAAGCGATGCTGTCGTTACTTCTTATGGATGGAAAGGCGCTATGCGATCCATCATTGATGCGAACGTAACACACGTATTGACCGGAACTATCTTATATGTTTTCGGAACTGGATTAGTTCAAGGATTTGCTTTGACACTTTTAATCGGTATTGTTACTTCATTATTCACTTCAATTTTTATCGCAAGAATATTTATTGATAGAGATATTGCTAATAACAAACACTTGACATTCACAACCAACATTACTAAAAATTGGTTTACAGGTTTCCATTTTGATTTCATTGGAGTTAAAAAATGGACTTACTTATTCTCATCTGTTGTGGTTGTAGGAAGTTTGATTTCTATTTTCTTTGTTAACGGATTGGATCAAGGTGTTGATTTTGTTGGAGGAAGAACTTTCCAAGTGAAATTTGAAAAACCTGTAGAATCTACTAAAGTTGCTGAAGAATTATCAACAGCATTTGGTACTACAGTGGAAGCAAAAGTTTTTGGTAGCGATGACCAATTGAAACTTACTACCAAATACAAAATCCAGGAAGAAGGTGTTGAAGTTGATAAAGAAGTAAACGAAAAATTATTCGCCAGTTTGAAAAAGTATTACAATACTAATCAAACCTATGAGAAATTCATCAATTCGTATGATGGTAAAAAATTCGGAGTATTACAGTCTTCTAAAGTAGGAGCAGCAATTTCTGCGGATATTAAAACTAACTCATTCTGGGCCGTTATTGGTGCGATGTTGGTTGTTGGTTTATACCTTGTGATTTCATTCCGTAAATGGCAATATTCACTTGGAGCTTTAGCGGCAGTTTTCCATGACGTAATTTTTGTATTGGGTATTTACTCTTTATTATACAAATACATGCCTTTCCACATGGAAATGGATCAGCACTTTATTGCAGCAATTCTAACCGTTATCGGATACTCTATGAACGATACTGTAATTGTATTTGACAGAATTAGAGAATTCTTAGCTGGTAACAGAAAAGGACACTTTAAAGATGTGGTAAATGCATCTATTAATACGACACTTTCAAGAACATTGAATACGTCGTTAACGATGATTATGGTATTGTTAATCATGTTCATTTTTGGTGGCGATTCTATCAGAGGATTTATCTTCGCGATGCTAGTTGGTATTATCGTTGGAACTTATTCTTCTTTATTTATTGCAACTCCAGTTTTAGTGGACACAATGAGTAAAGAAGCAATTGAAGATATCGAAAAAAGACACGGTAACTAACTTACTTCGTTTATAAAATAAAAGAGTTGTCAGTTTGGCAACCCTTTTTTTGTTAGTTTTGTTTTGGACATGAACAGATATAAATGTTATAGGCAACCCTAAAAGATGACCGTGCAGAAATTAAACTCAACGGCAAACAAAACATAATTTTGAAATATATTACACGGACAGTTTGGATTTTGTCAGTAGTAAGTTTGCTCACCGACACGGCAAGTGAAATGTTGTACCCAATTATGCCAATATACTTGAAGACAATTGGTTTTTCAATTGTGCTCATTGGAATACTAGAAGGCGTTGCTGAAGCAACAGCAGGACTTTGCAAAGGTTATTTTGGTAAACTATCTGACATATCAGGCAGGCGAGTTCCGTTTGTTCAAATTGGGTATGCTTTCAGTACTATTTCAAAACCAATGATGGCGATTTTTACATTTCCACTTTGGATATTTTTTGCACGGACAATTGATCGCTTAGGTAAAGGCATTCGAACAGGTGCAAGGGATGCAATTCTTTCAGACGAAGCAACACCACAGACGAAAGGAAAAGTTTTTGGTTTCCATCGTTCAATGGATACATTAGGTGCTGTTATTGGGCCTTCTTTAGCCTTGCTCTATTTATATTATTATCCACAAGATTACAAAACACTTTTTTTTATTGCTTTCATTCCTGGATTTTTTGCTGTCTTAGCTTCATTTTATCTAAAAGATAAAAAGGTAAACGAACAAAGAACAAAAGTAAGAACGCCATTTTTTTTATTTTTAAAATATTGGAAAGAAAGTCCTGCGGAATATAGAAAAGTGGTAATCGGACTTTTAATATTTACGCTATTCAACAGTTCAGATATTTTTCTTTTACTTCAAGCAAAGCAATCCGGACTTGACGACACAATGGTTATTGGTGTTTATATTTTTTACAACCTTATTTATGCTTTGTTTGCCTTTCCTATTGGTATTCTTGCAGACAATGTTGGGATTAAAACAATTTTCATTATCGGACTGACGTTGTTTGCAATCGTATATTTCGGAATGGCTATAAATACAAACCTTTACTTTTTTTTCGGACTGTTTTTTCTTTACGGTGTTTATGCTTCAGCGACTGAAGGAATTTCAAAAGCGTGGATTTCAAACATCACAGACAAGAAAGATACTGCAACAGCAATCGGAACATTTTCAGGACTTCAAAGCATTTGCACAATGTTAGCAAGCTCGCTGACTGGACTAATTTGGTTTCAGTTCAATGCGAAAGTAGCTTTTTTAACAACCGCGACAGTAACCTTACTTGTGATTATTTACTTCTTAACAATTCCTAAACCGACGAATATAACCAATGCAACGAACTAACAATAGTGACAGAAAAGGACGCCCTATAACAAGTAGTCTGTAAAGTTATAAGATTACCATAAAACAAAAAAGCCAAACATCTAGTTTGGCTTATCATTTTTAATAATATTCCGTAACACCGCTTTATCAGGATAATTAAGGACTTCTAAAGTGATATCTTTATTCTTGCTGGTTTTTCCATAAATGATATATAGTTTTCCGCCTTCTTCCTTGATATTGCTTTTGTCAAAATCGACATCACCATAGGTTAAAACGTTTTTAATATCAGTAGTATCAACCCAATCTTCTGAAAGTCTTCGCGAAGCTTCAATATCATACAAAAAAGGTTTGTTTCTGAGGTCATTTAAAACTCTTGCATTGGGAAAATAATTGCAACGCACATCTTTTCCGCTGAACACCATTGACACAGCAAAACACCCTATAACCAAACCTACTAGATAGTAGGCAAAACGCTGGTAAAACTTCATAGTAGATTATTTTTTTTACTTCGTAACAGTTCGACCTAAAGGTCTCGAGTGGCAAAAGTAATCAAATGTTTTACAATGGGCATTGGTCATGAGGTAATTTTTAAGTCAGTAAGATTATTTTTTGCAGGATGGCTTCTCGATACTTTTCAAAATTTTTAATTTTGAAAAACTCGAAGTGACGAAGTACCAAAAAAGCGTATAGAGAGCTCTAGAAAACAATCAGATTAATATCATTATCAGGAAGATTGAACCAATCGCCAATGGCTTTGTTGGTCAAAATGCCATGATACAAATACACTCCGTTTTTTAAACCTTTGTTACAGCGAATAGCACTTTCTAAACCGCCATCTTCAGCAATTTGCAATAGGTAAGGCGTAATGATATTACTGATTGAAAGCGAAGCCGTTTTAGAATAACGCGAAGGAATATTCGGCACGCAATAGTGAATGACATTGTTCTTTATAAAAGTTGGATTTTCATGAGTGGTTACTTCTGAAGTTTCAAAACAACCTCCGGTGTCAATGCTAATGTCTACAATCACGGCACCCTTTTTCATGTGTTCCACCATAGTTTCGGTAACCACAACCGGACAACGCTCTTTGCCGCGCAATGCTCCAATTGCAACATCGCATCGGCGCAATGCTTTTAATAATGATTTAGGTTGTATAGTCGATGTAAATATTCTTTGATTTAAATTGTTTTGCAGTCGGCGTAATTTGGTAATTGAATTGTCAAAAACTTTCACATTGGCTCCTAGACCTAAAGCCGTTTTGGCGGCAAATTCTCCTGCAGTTCCGGCACCAAGAATCACAACATCAGTAGGAGGCACGCCGGTAATATTGCCAAGTAATAAACCTTTTCCGAATTGGTTGTTAATCATCAATTCGGCCGCAATCAAAACTGACGCTATTCCTGCAATTTCGCTTAAGGATTTCACTGCAGGATATGAACCATCTTCATCTTTGATGTATTCAAAAGCAAGTGCGGTAATTTTTTTCTTGGATAAGGCTTCGAAGTATTCTTTTTTTCGTGTCTTCAATTGAATCGCAGAAATCACGATGGCATTCGTATTTACTAATCCGATTTCTTCCATGGTTAAAGGTTCCACTTTTAAAATCATTGGGCAACTTAACACTTTCTTTGTGTCATTGGTAATCGTTGCTCCGGCATCACTAAATTCTTTATCGGTATAACTCGCACTCAAGCCAGCACCCGATTCAATCATTACCTTGTGTCCGTGTGAAGTAAGTGAATTTACAGCATCAGGTGTTAAACAAATGCGTCTTTCCTGATAAGAAGTTTCTTTTGGAATTCCGATAAAGAGTTCACTTTTATGACGATATACTTCTAATTTTTCCTCTTGAGGTAAAAGTTGCTGCTTGGTGAAAGGGGTTAATGACATAATGCGAAATTGAATTTAGTGTCCAAATTACGAAAAAAAAATCAATGACAATATCAATAATAATATCGATAATAAAATTGTCATTGAATTTTGATATTGCCATTTTGATTGATATTAAAAAACTATATCAATCTTAAATTTCTTTTGCCATCGACAGATTGTGACAAATTAATAGTAGAAAAATCATCAGGAAGCAAATTGGGAATTTTTTCTGCCCATTCAATGAAGCACCAATTTCCGGAATATAAATAGTCTTCAATTCCCATATCTAAGGCTTCGATTTCCGATTTTAAGCGGTACATGTCAAAGTGATACACCTTCTGATAATCCTCGGCTTGGTATTCATTTACCAAAGAAAATGTTGGGCTGCTGGTGGCATCTGTCACGCCTAATTCTTTTGACAAAGCTTTAATCAAAGTTGTTTTCCCAACACCCATATTGCCATGAAAAAGAATGACTTTATGTGGTTTTTCAAGTATGATTTTTTTGGCTACTTGTTTTATTTCGTCAAGTGAAAAGATGATTTCCATATTTGTTTATAGTTTATTGTTTGTCGTTTATTGTTAAAACTATAAACCATAAACGACAAACTATTAACTTACTTAGGATTAAAAACTAAAAACGGGACAATCATTTCTTCTAGTGAAATTCCACCGTGTTGATAGGTATTTCGATAGTAACTCACATAGTGATTATAATTATTTACATAAGCCAAAAACATGTCGTTCTTCGCAAAAATATACGAACTACTCATATTGATGGTTGGCAAACCAATTTTCTTTGGATCTCTAACGGCATATACATCTCTATCTTCATAAGTTAAGCTTCTTCCGGTTTTGTAGCGCAAATTCAAACTAGTGTTTTTATCGCCTATAACTTTAGAAGGATTTTTTACGTTAATCGTTCCGTGGTCGGTTGTGATTATCAATTTGAAACCTAATTTTTGTGCTTGTTGAATGATTTCCAAAAGCGGTGAATTTTTAAACCAACTCAACGTTAAAGAACGATACGCTTTATCATCGGAAGCTAATTCTTTTACCACATCCATTTCGGTTTTGGCGTGTGAGAGCATATCTACAAAGTTGTAAACAACGGTAACCAAATTATTATCTTTTAATCCTTTGAAGTTTTCGGCTAATTTTTTTCCGTTGGCCAAATTGGTAATCTTGAAATATTCTTGTTTAATGTTTAAACCCAATCGTTTCAAATGTGCGGTTAAAAACTCGGCTTCATATAGATTTTTCCCACCGTCTTCGACATCGTTTTTCCAATATTGTGGAAACTGTTTTTCCATTTCTAAAGGCGTTAAACCTGAGAATATAGAATTTCGGGCATATTGGGTTGCCGTTGGTAAACTAGCGTAATATGGAATTTCTTTTTCTAGCTTGTAATGATTATTCACAGTACTTTCCATGGCTTTCCATTGATCATAGCGAAGGTTGTCGATTACAACAAAAAGTACGGGTTTGTCTTTTTTTACTAATTCGGGAACGACTAACTCTCTGAATAATGTGTGCGATTGAATAGGTTTATCAGCTTTAGGCTCGAACCAATCTTCGTAATTGCGTTCAATGAATTTCCCGAATTGTGCATTGGCTTCCACTTTTTGGCTTTCCAGAATTTCAAACATGCTTTGGTCATTGATGTTTTCTAATTCGAGTTCCCAAAAAATAAGTTTTTTATAGAGTTCAACCCAATCTTCATGGCTGTTTACCATTGCCATTTCCATTGCAATTTTTCGAAATTCCTTTTGGTAATCCAATGTTGTTTTTTCAGAAATCAATCTTGAATGATCGAGATTTTTCTTCAAGCTCAACAATATCTGATTTGGATTTACGGGTTTTATCAAATAGTCGGCAATCTTAGAGCCAATTGCCTCCTCCATGATATATTCTTCCTCGCTTTTGGTAATCATTATCATTGGAGTAGATGATTTTTTTTCTTTCATTTCCGAAAGCGTTTCCAAACCACTCATTCCGGGCATATTTTCATCCAGAAAAACAATGTCGAAGTTGCCATCTTCAAAAGCATCAACAGCATCACGACCGTTGTTAAAAGAAGTTACTTTATAGTTTTTCTTTTCCAGAAATAAAATATGCGGTTTAAGTAAATCAATTTCATCATCAACCCACAGAATTTTGATAGTATCCATATTAATCATATTGTTTGGTGCAAAGTACTGTATTATAAAACGCAGTATTATTAAAATTATTATAAAATATTGAAATAAATTTTAACAGTCAAAGGAATGTTAAAGTGTATTTGACACATCTAATAATAATTACATTTGATCTCATATTCCTAAACGTATTATTAATTAAATCAATTAAAAAAATGAAAAAAATAATCTTATCAATGGCTGTTGTGGCATTTTTATTCTCAATGAATGTGAATGCTCAGGAAAAGAAAGTGGCCAAAGCTAAAACAGAAAAATCTTGTTCAGCTACAGAAAAAAAATCTTGCAATAAAGCTAAAATGGCATGTTGTGCCTCAAAAAAAACAGAAGAGAAAAAATAGTTTAATCAAATAATTTTTAAAAGTGTCTTGATTTCAGGGCACTTTTTTTGTTTAATTACTTTTAAATTAGGAATAATACTATACATTTGGTAACTTTTTTATTTTTTTCATACCAATGATTATCAAAACTATAAACTTATGCAATTACGAAACAAACTTACCCTAAGCATGCTAGCTGCTTTATTCGCGATAAGCTGCACCAAAAAAGAAATTCAATACGAAGATCCATTACTTACTAATCGAGACACAACAGTAAATCCAGGCGACGATTTTTTCCATTATGCCAATGGAGGTTGGTTTAAAAAGCATCCTATTCCCAGTACGGAAAGCAGTAACGGAATTTTTAGAACTATAGGAGATACCATTAATGCTCAGATCAAAAACATTTGTGAAAAATCAGCAGCAAACAAAGACGCTGCAAAAGGAAGCAACGAACAAAAGATAGGTGACTTTTATGCGTCCGGAATGGATACTTTATCCATTGAAAAAGCAGGATTGAAACCACTAGCTGCGACTTTGTCTAAAATTGAAGCCATTACAGATGTTCCTACTTTGATGAATACTATTGGTTATCTTCATACTATTGGCTCTGGTCCGGCATTCTCTTTTTATGTTGGACAAGATGATAAGATAAGTTCTAAAAATGCTTTGTTCTTTGGGCAAGGCGGTTTGGGATTAGGTGACAGAGATTACTATTTTAATACGGATACAGAAGCAGTTAAAATCAGAACAGAGTATGTAAAGCATTTGGAAGCCATGTTCCTATTAATGGGAGACGATGTTGCTAAAGCAAAAAATGCTGCCACTTCGATTATGAAATTGGAAACGGATTTAGCTAAAAACAGTAGAAAACTAGAAGCGCTTCGTGATCCAATAAAGAATTACAACAAAATGACTTTGGCGCAATTCAAATCATTAACTCCTTCTATTGCATGGGAAAATGTTTTGCCACAATTAGGTATTGCAAAAGCCGATACTGTTATTGTAGGTCAACCTGAATTTTACAAAGGATTAGATAAGATTGTTACCTCATATAGCATTGCAGATTGGAAAACGTATTTGAAATGGGATTTGGTTAACTCTTATGCTTCTTTTCTGAATAGTGCTATCGAAAAACAAAACTTTGCTTTTTATTCAACAGTATTAAATGGTGTAAAAGAACAAAAGCCAAGATGGAAACGCATCGTGGAGCAAACCGATGGTTCATTAGGAGAATTGATAGGCCAAGTGTATGTTACAGATTATTTGCCAAAAGGTTCAAAAGAAAAACTATTAGAAATAGGAAATAACATTCGTGATGTATATGCGGAACACATCAAGAAATTGGATTGGATGAGTGAGGAAACAAAGAAAAAAGCACTTTTCAAATTGAGTAAAATTGTAATGAAAGTAGGCTATCCTGAAAAATGGAAAGACATGAGCAGCATCACTATTAATAGAAATGCGTATTTCGCCAATGTTATGGCTGTCAATAAATGGTCGTATGATTATATGATTAAAAAATATGGTAATCCGGTTGACAGAACCGAATGGGGAATGTATCCACAAACATATAATGCGTATTACAATCCAAGTAATAATGAGATTTGTGTGCCTGCTTGCAACATTTTAGTTCCTGGATTTGAAGGAAGAATGCCTGATGATGCTATTTTGTATGGTATAATTGGTGGTTCAACTTTTGGTCACGAAATCACACATGGTTTTGATGATCAGGGAAGTCAGTACGACGACAAGGGAAACCTGAAAGACTGGTGGACAGCAGAAGATAAAGCAAAGTTCACTCAGAAAACAAAGGCAATTGTGGCGCAGTTCAACAAGTTTGAACCTCTTAAAGGTAAGTTTGTAAATGGTGATGCAACACAAGGGGAAAACATCGCTGATTTAGGTGGCGTTGTTATGGGATATGAAGCTTTCAAAAAAACAGCTCAATACAAGAATAATGAAAAAATAAGCAATTTTACTCCAGAGCAAAGATACTTCTTAGCCTATGGTTATGCTTGGATGGTACACGCTAAAGATGAAGCAATATCGAGACAAATTATGTCTGATGTTCATTCGCCTGCACAATTCAGAATCAATGGGCCATTGATGAATATTCCAGAATTCTATAAAGCATTCAACGTAAAACCAGGAGATAAAATGTATCTGCCTGAAAAAGAAAGAGTAGTCATTTGGTAATGCCGAAACATAAAAATCCCTATCAATGTAGATTGAACGGGATTTTTTTGTTTTAGAAACTCACTTACAATCTATTTTTGTATTTTTACATACTCCAAGTCTTTGATTTTTTCAATAGTTGTTTAATTTAAATGATTTCCCAATGAAAAAAGAACAAAGATTACAAGCTAATTCCATTCTTCAAACAATCAAAACTAAAAAAAGAGCCAATTTTTATATTTCTCTTTTAGTAGTAGTTTCATTTTTAAATTTAGTAGTCGGATGTTCCTATTACAGGATTAAATCTACTGATGCTAATTCGATGTCTTCCAAAATTAAACCCGAAACTCCAAAAGGGAAGGCCAAATATATTATCATTCATTCAGGATATCAAAAATGGCATCTGTCAGATGTAACATTTAATGAAGACACTAAAGAAGTATCCGGAACTTTAGACCTTTTTGATGAATCACATAATCTGTATGAGCCAAAACCAAATAAACACGGTCGCAGATACAAATTAAATAAAGTAGATAAAACAGAAGAGGTTCATCTTTATACCAGCAAAGAAATAACCGAATCCTCAGGACAGCAAATTACAATTCCATATACTGATATTTCAAAAGTGGAATTATATAATAGCGATTCAACCACAGCTGTCTTATCTGCGGTTGGAATAACTTTAGGTGTCATCGTATTAATCGCAGTGATTATAGTTGCCACAAAAAGTTCTTGCCCTTTTGTATATGTTAACGATGGAGATAGTTATGCCTTCAATGGCGAAATATATCCCGGAGCCATACTTCCTAATTTGGAAAGAGATGATTATTTAAAACTAAATGGCTTGAAAGATTCCAATGGATTATATAATTTAAAAATCACTAACGAACTAAAAGAAATTCAGAATACGGATTTAACAGAATTAATTGTGGTCAATCATCCTGAAAATTCTTTAGTGCTGATGGATCAAAAAGGAGAGGTTTATACGCTTCAAAATGAAGGGCAACCAATAAATGCCTATTGCAATGATTTTAAAGTGTCTACGAAACCTTTTTTAACTACAGATAAGCATTATTATTCCTTTAATACAAATGAATCAGTAACTAACCCGAATGAAGTCGTTTTAGAATTTGACAATAATCATAAAAGCGAATTGGGGAAACTTCATCTCAATTTAAAAAACACCTATTGGATGGACTATATGTATGGTAAGTTTAATGAACAGTTTGGTTCTTATTATAATACCTTTCACAAAAAACAACGAAAACTAGCAAAAGAAACCTGTGAGAAATGGCGTTCCGATCAATATATTCCATTAGCAATATATGTGAAACAAAATAAGGAGTGGAAATTTATTGAAAATATAAATACTGTTGGACCATTATCTGCCAGAGATATTATTGTTCCTATTCCACTTACTGGTACAAGTGAAAAAGTTCAAATTAAATTGGTTTCCGGTTATATGTTTTGGGATTTGGATTATGCTGGAATGGATTTCTCCAAAAATGAAAACGTAAAACTAACAACGCTAAAACCAATCACAGCTATTGATGAAAATGGAAATAATGTAACGGCACTTCTATCAGAAAAGGATAAAAAATATCTTGTTCAGCCAAGCATTGGTAATGAAGTAATCTTGAACTTTCCCGCTATAAAAGCAAGTCCGAATTCAAAACAAAGCTTTTTCTTTAAAACCAATGGCTATTATGAATATATCAGAGATTATAAAGGCAGCCCTAATTTCGTGAAGTTAAAAACCTTCAGGGAAAAAGGTGCTTTGAATGCGTATTCAATAGAATTGTATAAAGATTTTGTTTCCGATTCCAAAAACCTATCTCTAATAGCTTCAAAAAATGAATAGCAGCGAAACAAGTATAGACAATATTTCATTGCAATATCTGGAAAACATAGCTGTAACTGATGCTGTTATTGTTACTCAAACAAGTGTTAGAAAACAAAAAATGATAACAGGCATCAGGAAAGAAATAGTTCAGTTTCTTTATCGAATGACCATAGTTGGCATTGCCGTAAAAAGTTATAAAAATCCCTGGCATTGGATTGCTGTTCCTGTAGCACTTATCAAAAAAAGAAGAAGAAACATTGGTCAACGCCGATTATTCAAATTTGCTAATGTGGATGGCAGATACTATTGGGGATTATATACACCAGGATGGCAGAGTACTTCCTTTAATAATTTCATCGCTTCGGAAATGAACAGAATTATTCCGATTAAACAAAAGACAAATCGGTTTGTGAATACGTATGTGGCGATTACTAAAAAATGTTCTCTCCAATGTGAGCATTGCTATGAATGGGAAAACCTCAATAAAAAAGATGTTCTTTCTGCAGAACAGTTAAACAAAATTATTGCCACACTTCAGGAACAAGGTGTCAGTATAATTCATTTGACTGGTGGCGAGCCGCTTCTTAAAATGGAACTTATTACAACCATTCTTGAGAATGCCAACAAGAGTACTGATTTTTGGGTTTTAACTTCGGGTTTAAAACTAACAGATGAGAATGCAAGAAAACTAAAAGCATCAGGTTTAAATGGCGTTATGATTAGCCTCGACCATTATATTCCGGAAAAACACAACGAATTCAGAGGATTTAAAGATGCGTATTATTGGGTTGAAAATGGTGTGCTAAATGCCATCAATAATAATCTCGTTGTAGCGCTTTCTATTTGTGTAACCAAAGAGTTTACCACCTATGAAAATCTGATGCGTTATGTGGAATTGGCCCAAAAAATGGGCGTTTCATTTATCCAGATTTTAGAACCAAGAGCAGTTGGACATTACAAAGATTCCGATGTTGATTTGAGAGAAGAACAGTTGGAACTTTTAGACGATTTTTATATTGATATGAATTACAATTCAAAGAACAAAGATTTTCCGCTGATAAGTTATCACGGTTATCATCAAAGACGAATGGGTTGTTATGGTTCGGGCAATAGAAGCATGTATGTTGATACCGATGGTGATCTTAATGCTTGTCCGTTTTGCCAAAAAAAATCAAGTAATATTTTAGATGAAAACCTATCGGAATCATTAGAAAATTTACAAAGTTTAGGCTGTCAAAAATTTAAACAAGGAGTAGATTAAATGTTTTTAAACAACGACTATAGCTTACTCACCGGAGTACTAATTTTTGTATTAAGATATTGTCTTATTGCAGGGATTGCCTATTTTGTTTTCTATGTTTGGAAAAGAAAGGAATACATCCATTTGAAATTAAACCAAAAACAACCAGCTTTCAACCAGCTAAAAAGTGAACTGTTATATTCGGCCACAACATTACTAATTTATAGCACTTCTGTTTTTTTGTTGATTTATTGGTATCAAAACGGCTATACGAAGATTTATTTCAAAATAGAAACATTTGGTTATAGCTACTTTTTTTTGAGCATTTTGATGATGATAGTGTTGCACGATACATATTTTTATTGGTCGCATAAGATAATGCATCGATTACCGTTTTTATTTCGGTTTCATAAAATCCATCACTTTTCCCATAATCCAAATCCGTGGAGCGCCTTTTCTTTTCATCCTATCGAAGCCATAATTTCTCTGGGAATTATGCCAATAATACTTTTTGTGATTCCGGTTCATCCCTATGCGTTGATTGTATTTTCCACTTTTGTAACATTGTATAACGTATATATTCATATAGGTTACAAAGTAAATTTCTTGTTCATGGGAAGTGCCATCCAAAACACAGCCGAAAATCACGATTTGCATCACAGACTAAGCAAATACAATTACGGATTGTATTTTTCCTTTTGGGACAGAATTATGAAGACGTATAAATAATAAATCCCGCTCCTTTGGAACGGGATTTATTATAAAATATGTTGTTGGAGAATTATTTTCTCTTAATCACTCTTTCTACAGCTTCCACAATCGCTTGATTGTTTAACTTGTATTTTTCCATCAATTGTTCCGGAGTTCCGCTTTCGCCAAAGCTGTCGTTCACGGCCACAAACTCTTGTGGTTTCGGATTATTCAAAGCTAAAACTCTGGCAACGCTTTCGCCTAAACCTCCTAGGAAATTATGCTCTTCAGCTGTAACTACGAAACCTGTTTTTGCCACCGATTTCAAAATAGCAGCGTCATCTAAAGGTTTGATAGTATGAATATTGATAACTTCTGCCGAAATGCCTTTAGCTTCCAATGCTTCTGCTGCTAATAACGCTTCCCAAACTAAATGTCCGGTAGCAATAATCGTTACATCTGTTCCTTCGTTAAGCATAATCGCTTTTCCAATTACGAATGGCTCATCAGCAGGAGTAAAGTTAGGCACAACTGGGCGACCAAAACGCAAATAAGCCGGACCATGATGATCTGCTAAAGCAAGGGTTGCTGCTTTGGTTTGATTGTAATCACACGTATTGATTACCGTCATTCCGGGTAACATTTTCATCAAACCAATATCTTCCAAAATTTGGTGTGTTGCTCCATCTTCTCCTAAAGTTAATCCGGCATGCGAAGCACAAATTTTTACATTCTTATCGGAATACGCCACTGACTGTCGAATTTGGTCATAAACTCTTCCGGTAGAAAAGTTAGCAAATGTTCCGGTAAAAGGAATCTTTCCACCAATAGTTAAACCCGCTGCAATTCCAATCATGTTTGCTTCTGCAATTCCAACTTGAAAAAAACGCTCCGGATGGTTTTTCTTAAAATCGTCAAATTTTAACGAACCAATTAAGTCGGCACAAAGTGCTACGACATTTTCATTTTTTTGTCCTAGTTCGGTCATTCCTGCTCCAAAACCTGAACGGGTATCTTTACTTCCTGTGTTTTCGTATTTTTTCATAATGCTAGTAGTCTCCTAAAGTTACTGGGTTCTGTGCCAATCCAACTGCCAATTGTTCATCATTTGGTGCTTTTCCATGCCAAGCATGTGTGTACATCATAAAATCAACGCCATGTCCCATAACCGTGTGTAACAAAACACAAACTGGTTTCCCTTTACCTGTTCTGCTTTTTGCTTCGGTCATTCCTTTGATAATAGCTTCAATGTTGTTTCCTTCTTTGATTTCCATAACATCCCAGTCAAAAGCTTCAAACTTGGCTTTGATGCTTCCCATTGGTAATACATCATCTGTAGCGCCGTCAATTTGCTGCCCATTTAAGTCAATTGTCGCAATTAAGTTATCCACTTTTTTAGCAGGAGCATACATAATGGCTTCCCAGTTTTGACCTTCCTGCAATTCTCCATCACCATGAAGTGAATAAATTAAATGATTGTCTCCGTTTAGTTTTTTAGCTTGTGCCGCACCAATCGCAACAGACATTCCTTGTCCTAATGAACCCGAAGCCACACGAATTCCAGGTAATCCTTCGTGTGTTGTTGGATGACCTTGTAAACGCGTATTAAGTTTTCTAAACGTAGCCAATTCAGCTACAGGGAAATAACCGCTCCGAGCCAAAACGCTGTAGAATGCCGGCGAAATATGACCATTAGACAAGAAAAATAAATCCTCGCCAATGCCATCCATGTTGAAGCCCGGCTTTCTGTCCATTAATTGCTGATAGAGTACAGTAAAAAATTCAGTACAACCTAGTGAACCTCCAGGATGACCTGAATTTACGGCATGTACCATGCGAAGAATGTCTCTTCTAACTTGTGTTGAAAAATCTTGAAGTTGTTGTGTGTTAGACATTTTTTGTAGTTAAAAATTAAATGTTTTCAAAAGTAATTCTAATTTTTACGAATGGCAAAAGTTTTATAAAATAGTTATTAAGCGGTTATCAATAAAATAATATTCAAATTGAAATTATATAAGAAAAGGCAAATATTTTATAATTCATTATGGGGTAAAGACCAGTAACTTGTTACCTTAAAATCTACCAGATGAAAAAGGCAAAAAATATTTATTATTTAGACGATGATTTCGATGATTTAGGCTTCTTTAAAGAGATTGTTGAAGAATTGGGACATGATGTAAAAGTGTTTTCTGATGGACGAAAAATGCTGTTGGTTTTGGAAATTCAGGATGAAAGGCCAGATTTTATTTTCTTGGATATTCACATGCCGGTGCTTAATGGAGAGGAAATTTTGGAAATAATAAAAAAATCGGATGACTTGAAAGACATTCCTGTTGTTATGGTATCGGGAGCTTATCCTAAAAAATTACTTCAATATTGCTCCGATATGGGAGTAACTTGTTTGGTCAAAAGACACAATTTTCAGGAATTCAAACAGAATATTGCTGAAGTGTTAAAACAATTAGAAGTAATTAAAGCATAATTTTTAAATCATTAATTTAATATACAAGCCTGAAACTTTTCAGCCAAATCTTTATGTTAAATAAATCCTTTTTTTTGTCACCCTGAGCATTTGAAATTAAAAGGAGGACTGCCAGTGGTAATCAGGTATTAGACTATAGGTAGTTTTTACATTTCTATTTGTTAAATAAATTCACAATTGATAATTGACAATTGACAATTCTTTTATCTTTGTCGACTGATTAAAAGAAGAAAATGAAATGAGCCATTGGAAGATTTCTCGTTATTTTGAGATTACCTTGGCAAATTACATTTGACCTTTAAAAGACAATAAAGACGACAAATGAAATTTGACTTATTAGCGAATGACCCTAATTCGAAAGCACGTGCAGGAAGTATTACTACTGATCACGGTGTAATTGAAACCCCAATATTTATGCCTGTTGGTACTGTAGCCTCTGTAAAAGGCGTACATCAACGTGAACTAAAAGAAGAAATCAATCCTGATATTATTCTTGGAAATACCTATCATCTATACTTGCGCCCGCAAACAGCTATTTTAGAACAAGCCGGTGGTTTACATAAATTCATGAATTGGGATAGAAATATCTTAACGGATTCCGGCGGGTATCAGGTGTATTCGCTTTCGGCTAATAGAAAAATTAAAGAAGAAGGTGTAAAATTCAAATCGCATATCGACGGTTCTTACCACGTTTTTACTCCAGAGAATGTAATGGAAATTCAGCGCACAATAGGTGCCGATATCATCATGGCGTTCGACGAATGCACACCGTATCCATGCGATTATCGCTATGCACAAAAATCAATGAAGATGACGCACCGTTGGTTGGATAGATGCATCAGTCATTTAGAAAAAGTGCCTACAAAATATGGCTTTGATCAAACTTTTTTCCCAATTGTTCAAGGAAGTACCTATAAAGATTTACGTCAGCAATCGGCTGAATATATAGCCAATGCAGGACAACAAGGTAATGCTATCGGTGGACTTTCAGTTGGAGAACCGGCTGAAGAAATGTATGCTATGACCGAAGTGGTTTGTGACATTCTCCCGGAAGATAAGCCTCGTTATTTGATGGGCGTTGGAACACCAATAAACATCTTGGAAAACATTGCATTAGGAATCGATATGTTCGACTGTGTAATGCCTACACGAAATGCACGAAACGGAATGTTATTCACAGCAAACGGAACTATTAATATCAAAAATAAAAAATGGGAAGCCGATTTTTCATCACTTGATGAAATGGGTTACACTTTCGTGGATACAGAATATACGAAAGCCTATTTGCGCCATCTGTTCGCCGCCAATGAATATTTGGGGAAGCAAATTGCCACAATACACAATTTAGGTTTCTATATGTGGTTGGTTCGTGAAGCAAGAAAACATATCTTAGCGGGAGATTTCAGAACTTGGAAAGACATGATGGTAAAAAATATGAGCCAACGACTTTAATTGTTTGTAGTTTATTGTTTGTGGTTTGGATATAACCATAAATCATAAACCATAAACCATAAACTTGAACAATGTTAAAAATAATTGACAAATACATTCTCAAACGCTACTTAGGAACATTCGCTGTAATGTTGTTAATGTTTATTCCTATTGGGATAGTGATTGATGTTTCGGAAAAAGTCAATAAAATGATTGAGAATCACGTTGCTTTCTCAGCGATTGCTAAATATTATCTTGACTTTACCATCTATTTTGCGAATTTATTATTTCCAATATTTTTATTCCTTTCGGTAATTTGGTTTACATCAAAACTTGCCAATAACACCGAGATTATTGCCATTCTAAGTTCGGGTATTTCTTTCTCACGATTTCTTCGTCCTTATATTATAGGAGCAACGATTATATCGCTTTTTGCTTTGGTGATGACAATTTATTTGGTGCCCAATGCGAGTGCGGGGTTTAAAAGCTTTCGATATACTTATCTCACCAGCGGAGGAACTGATAATCTGCGTGATGATACCGATGTGTTTCGTCAAATCAGTAAAGATGAATATATTTTTGTGAGTAACTTTAATGAAGTTTCCAAAATGGCTTTTAATTTTTCGATGGAAAAATTTGAAGGAGACAAGTTAAAATATAAATTGTTAGCCAGTAGAATTAAATGGAATCCAAAAGCAAAAAATTACACCTTGTATAATTATACCAAAAGGAAAGTAGGTAAGTTTGGCGATATTATAGAATCAGGTGAAGTCAAAGACACTGTTTTTAAATTTGATTTAGAAGATTTAACGCCTGTGGTTTATATTGCGGAAACCTTGCCTTTAAATGAGCTTACTAAGTTTATTGATAAAGAAAAAACGCGTGGTTCTTCCAATATTAATGTGTATTTGGTAGTGCTTTATAAAAAATACAGTATTCCGGTTTCTGCTTTTATTCTAACAATCATTGCTGTTGCTGTTTCGTCTATGAAGCGTCGTGGCGGAATGGGAACCAACTTGGCCATCGGAATTATTCTAGCCTTTGCTTTTGTCTTTCTGGATAAAGTTTTTGGAGTTTTAGCCGAAAAATCTACCGCGCCACCATTACTAGCGGTTTGGACACCAAACTTTGTTTTTGGACTATTAGCTATTTATCTTTTACGAAATGCTAAGCGATAACCTTAAAAGTTATTTGCATCTCCATTTAATAGTATTCATTTGGGGATTCACAGCCATTTTAGGCGCACTAATTTCACTCGATGCTTTGCCATTAGTTTGGTTTAGAATGCTATTTGCCGTTGGATTTATTGCTATTTACATTGGTTTCAAAAAGCTGCCTTTACGAGTTTCTAAAAAAGCGTTATTACAGTTTTTGTTCTCAGGATTAATTATTGCCTTGCATTGGTATACTTTTTTTCATGCCATCAAGATTTCTAATATTTCAATAACGCTTGCCTGTCTCTCTACAGGAGCTTTTTTTGCGTCTTTATTGGAACCCATTTTATACGGAAAAAAGATTGTCTGGTATGAAGTGTTCTTCGGATTACTGGTGGTTTTTGGACTTTACATTATTTTCAATATAGAAGAAAACTATTTTTGGGGAATGTTGACTGCTTTAACGTCGGCTTTTCTATCGGCTTTGTTTGCAGTTATTAATAGTAAATTGGTAAAATCGCACGATGCAACTGTAATCTCTTTTTACGAGCTAAGTGGTGGCGTAGTATTCTTTACTATTCTGTTAGTATTTACACATAGTTTTACACCAACTTTCTTTTCGCTTTCGACTAAAGATTTTATGTATTTAATGATTTTAAGTTCGGTCTGCACGGCGTATGCTTTTATAGCTTCCACTGCGATAATGAAATTTTTAAGCCCTTATACTGTGATGCTTACTATTAACTTGGAGCCTATTTACGGAATCATTTTAGCGGTATTAGTATTCAAAGAAAAAGAAAGAATGAGCTTTGAGTTTTACATTGGAGCGGTCATTATTTTGCTAACAGTCTTGCTAAATTCCGTTATAAAAAGTTATAGAAAAAGAAACTAAATTGGCATTTCAATACGATTAATTTTGTTTGCAATAATCTGTAAAAAGTGCTTTTTATCACAATATAAAATTTTATATTTGCTATTCGATTAAATCAAAACGAACAAACCCTATGGAATATTTAGATTTTGAACTTCCTATAAAAGAACTAGAAGACCAACTCGATAAATGCCAGATTATTGGTGCCGAATCAAATGTAGATGTCACAGCAACCTGCAAACAAATTGAAAAAAAATTAGAAGAAACTAAAAGAAAAATATACAAAAATCTTACCGCTTGGCAACGCGTACAATTATCACGTCATCCCAACAGACCGTATACTTTAGAGCATATTACGAACTTGACTAAAGGAACTTTTTTGGAACTTTTTGGAGACCGAAATTTCAAAGATGATAAAGCCATGATAGGTGGTTTAGGTCAAATAGATGGTCAGTCGTTTATGCTTATCGGACAACAAAAAGGAATCAATACCAAAATGCGTCAGTTGCGTAATTTTGGAATGGCAAGTCCAGAAGGTTATCGTAAAGCCTTGCGTTTGATGAAAATGGCGGAGAAATTCAACCTTCCTGTCGTGACTTTAATTGATACTCCGGGAGCTTTTCCTGGATTAGAAGCTGAAGAACGCGGACAAGGTGAAGCAATTGCCCGTAACATCTTTGAAATGGTGCGTCTTAAAGTGCCTATTATCTGTGTTATCATTGGAGAAGGTGCTTCTGGTGGCGCGCTTGGAATAGGTGTTGGGGACAGAGTTTTAATGATGGAAAACACTTGGTATTCTGTTATCTCACCTGAATCATGTTCTTCAATTTTATGGAAAAGTTGGGAATATAAAGAACAAGCTGCTGATGCTTTGAAACTGACTTCAACTGATATGAAAAAAATGAAATTGGTTGATGATGTTATCCCGGAACCACTTGGTGGAGCACATTACGATAAAGAAACGGCTTTCAAAACTGTTGAACAATATATCATGAAAGCGTTTAACGAATTAAAAGATTTATCAACAGAAGAGTTAGTAGCTCAAAGGATGGATAAATACAGTAAGATGGGCGAATACAAGGAGTAAATTCTTATAAATTTTACTAAAATCCGAAGCCCTACAGTTTCGGATTTTTTTTTGGTTATCAACAAAAAAAAGAAACTTATAAACAACCATCTTGAATAACTCAATTCAAAAAAATTCATCAAAATAGTTACTTTCGCTACATGGAAAATCTCAGAAATATGAACCCTATAAAAGTAGATAAAACTACTATTATAAACTTAGAAAAAGGTAAGCTGCCACCACAAGTACTCGACCTAGAGGAAGCGGTGTTAGGCGCCATGATGATTGACAAAAAAGGGGTTGATGAGGTTATCGATATACTGCAACCTGATGCTTTTTACAAAGAAGCACACAAGCATATTTTCGAAGCTATTTTTCAGTTATTCACAGATTCTCAACCTATTGACTTATTAACAGTTTCAGCTCAGCTAAAGAAGAGCGCTAAATTAGATTTGGCTGGTGGCGATTTTTATCTGATTCAACTTACCCAAAAGATATCATCTTCGGCTCACATCGAGTTTCACTCTAGAATTATTTTACAGAAATACATTCAACGAAGCTTAATAAAAATCTCTTCTGAAATCATCGAAGAATCGTATGATGAAACTACAGATGTTTTTGATTTATTAGACAAAGCCGAATCTAAACTATACGAAGTAACACAAGGAAACATCAAACGTAGTTCTGAAACCGCTCAAAGTTTGGTAATCCAAGCCAAAAAGCGAATCGAAGATATTGCTAACAAGGAAGGAATGAGTGGAATTGCCACTGGTTTTGATAAGCTGGACAAAATAACTTCGGGTTGGCAACCTTCCGATTTGATTATTATTGCAGCTCGTCCCGGTATGGGTAAAACCGCATTTGTACTTTCTATGGCAAGAAACATTGCAATTGATTTAAATCAACCGGTTGCATTATTTTCATTAGAGATGTCATCAGTTCAATTAATCACGCGTTTAATTTCATCTGAAACCGGTTTGTCTTCCGAGAAATTAAGAACCGGAAAACTAGAAAAACACGAGTGGGAACAGCTTTCTACTAAAGTAAAAGATTTAGAAAAAGCTCCTTTGTATATCGATGATTCACCTTCGCTTTCTATCTTTGATTTAAGAGCTAAAGCACGTCGTTTATCATCGCAACACGGAATAAAACTCATCATTGTCGATTATTTGCAATTGATGACTGCCGGCGGAAGCAACGGAAAAGGAATGGGTAATCGTGAACAGGAAATCTCAACCATTTCCAGAAATTTAAAAGCTTTAGCCAAAGAATTAGAAATTCCGGTAATTGCATTGTCTCAGTTATCGCGTGCTGTTGAAACGCGTGGTTCAAGTAAAAGACCATTGCTTTCTGACTTACGTGAATCGGGTGCGATTGAGCAGGATGCCGATATTGTTTCGTTTATTTATCGTCCTGAATATTACAAAATTGATGAATGGGATGATGAAGAGCAAACACCAACTGCAGGTCAGGCTGAATTTATCATCGCTAAACACAGAAACGGTTCGTTAGAAAGCATTCGTTTGAAATTCATCGGAAGTCTTGGTAAGTTTGATAACCTCGAAGAATACGGAAGCACTTTTGATGATTTGCCATCGAAAATGAATCATGATGATAATCCGTTTATGACGAAAAATTTACCGTCAGCGAATGAAGCTTTTGGAAGCAATATTAATTCCAATGACGACGAAAGCGATGTTCCATTTTAAAAATACAATCCCGACTAATTCTCGGGATTTTTTTATGTTTTTCTTCACACTAAATCTATTATCTTTGGGTCTATTATTTACTAAAGATGTTTAAAAAGTCACTCTATATTTTCCTGATTCTAATTTCCTTTTCCGCTAAGGCAAATTTTATTTTGTTGCCGATGGATGATACTACTCAAAAAAACCATCTTAAAGCATACGGAATTACCTATTGGGCATTGGACAAACAATACAAAGCCAGTTGGTTATTAAACTATCGTGGCGGTTCTTTTCTATTACCTGATGTTCCCGAAATCAGAAAGGAATGTCAAATCAGAGGTGTGAGTTTTGAAGTCTTATCAGATGCGGAAATGCAGTCTATAGTAGCTGATATTTCAAGTCCATCACAAAATATGGAAACAGTAGTTTTGGAAAAAGCTCCAAAAATTGCAGTTTATTCACCTCCGGGAAAACAACCTTGGGATGACGCTGTTACAATGGTTTTGACTTATGCTGAAATTCCGTTTAAAGTCGTTTATGATGAAGAAGTGTTGAGTGATCAATTGTTGTTATACGATTGGCTGCATTTGCATCACGAGGATTTTACAGGACAATACGGGAAGTTTTACGGAGCGTATCGCAATGCGCCTTGGTATATTGAACAAAAGAAAGATGCCGAAGCCTTAGCTACCAAATTAGGTTTTGCTAAAGTGTCTCATGATAAATTGGCTGTAGCCAAAAAGATTCGTGATTTTGTGATTGGTGGCGGATTCATGTTTGCCATGTGTTCGGCAACGGATAGTTTTGATATTGCACTTTCCGCTGAGGGAGTTGATATTTGCGAGCCAATGTTTGACGGCGACGATAGCGAGTCAAATTACCAATCAAAAATTGATTATAACAAAACCTTTGCGTTCAAAAATTTTATTCTGGATAGAAAGCCCGATCACTATGAGTTTTCGGATATTGACATGACAGAAAAACGCCGAGTTCCTTTTGAAAAAGATTATTTTACCTTGATGGAATTCTCTGCAAAATGGGATGTTATTCCGAGTATGCTGTGCCAAAATCACACCCAATTGGTAAAAGGTTTTATGGGACAAACAACAGCTTTTGACAGTGAATTGATAAAGTCAAATGTGTTGATTTTAGGAAAGAACGAATTGAATGAGGAAGCGCGTTATATTCACGGACAAAAAGGAAAAGGTTTTTTTACTTTCTATGGCGGTCACGATCCCGAAGATTACCAACACAGAGTAGGAGATGAGGCAACGGTTTTAGATTTACACCCAAATTCTCCGGGTTTCCGATTAATTTTGAACAATGTATTATTTCCTGCTGCGAGAAAGAAACCGCAGAAGACCTAGACATAGTTAATAGCTGGTTTTTTTATTAAGCTTTTCAATTGGATTTAAATACCACATCTTTTTCCAACCTTGATGATCAGTATCAATGCGCCACAAATAGGGAATCAAAGTCGAAACTGTAAAATGTAAATGTGGAGTTTTACCTTTTGCATTTCCGGAAGTCCCAACAGTACCAATTGTGTCTTTGTGTCCAACAAATGAAAAAGTATGCGTTTTTATTTCATCCAAATGTGCGTAATAGTGGATTCTCCATTTTGGTCCTAAGACTGCAACAACATTGCCTCCCATACTAATTTGGCCACAATAAACAACAAGACCTTTAGTTGAAGAAATAATTGGCGTACCAGTTTTAGCAAATATATCAACTCCTTTGTGTGTACCCGATTTACCCCAAGGATAATACCAAAAGGATTCCTTATTATAACTGTCTTTAGTTGCGCCAACTACAGGCATTTTGAAATTCTCGGGTATTATCAGCCCAATAATCATTATGTATAGCATTAGAAGCAGCACTTTTTTTGTTGGGGAAATTTTCTTCTTTGTCATGTGTTATAACCTATTGATATCCTCAATTATCTTCAAATGATGTTTCGTATGCAATTTCAAAAACCAAATGGCAGATTTCAATTTCAAATCTCCAAAAAACGGATGCGTAAAATAACTTTTAGAGGGAAGCGTTGAAATGTTCGCGATATTCTTTCTAGCGAGTTCGAGTTTGGCTTTCAATTCATCAATCGTTGCAATAGCAACAGGCTTGACTGCTTTTGGCACTCTGACTTTTCCTCTTGGAATTGTATTTACAATTTGGATTAAGAGCCTCATCTTATTCAACTTCCACTTATAATTTTCCGGATTCGAGTTTTTGAGTTCATCAACTACGGTATTAATCACCAACAAACTATGATCAATTTGCCAACCGATTGTTGCGTTTGAAACAGCAGGATTTGTTTTTTCAAAATTGGAAATGTGCGATTCTAGTTGGTCTAAAATTAATTGTAGTTTTTTCATATCCAAATCATCTAACTCCCATTCCTTCAGTCATTATTTACAGTTTTGATATTCTTGTGCAATTCTGCTCAGGTTGTCTTCATTTTTTAAATCAAATTCATTTTTTTTAATATCCTCCGATAGGCTTCTACATGCTTTTAAATAATCGGCCAATTGCACACTCAAATTTTCAGTGCTTCTGCGGTCTAACATTTGCCCTTTGGCTTCGGTTGCAATTTTGATAATATATTTTTCAGTTTCCACCGGATCGTGTAATACCATGATTTTTTCTTCTTTGTGAATCATTTGGAAGAAAAAGGCGTTATCAAAAGCAAAATTACCAATGTTTTGCATTTTTTTCATGGCTTCTCCTTTAACGGCCATACCATAATAAAAAGTTTCCTTGTTATTTTCTGTAATACAGAAATAGGCATTGCTGCTCGCTTTAAAGCTTTTATTGCGTTCCTGATTTTTTTCGTTTCTATAAGTGATACTGACTCTTTTCCCAAAATTATCTGCAGTATCTTCTGGCAATACTTGTCCGGTTTCGTTAATGTCTAACATTTGAAAATAAATGCTGATAACACCGTCATAACGTTTACCTTCTCCATCAATCAAGTATCCTTTTTTCTTATAGATGTTGACGCTTCTTTCTTTTGCCAAAGCTATTTTAGCCGCAAGTAGTTTGGCATTTTCATCACGAATTTGGTGTCCGAGCGTGTAGCCGCGGGACACAACATCCCATAGAAATTCATTTAGGAAAGTTGTGTTTCCTTCAGAGTACATGCTTTTTGTCACCAATTCGTATGTTTTGTCGTCAAATGTTGTAATTTTAAAATTAGCTCCTAAGCTTACAAATCCTAAAGAGGCTGCTTTATTGCCATCAATATCATAAATGTATGCATAATCACGTGCTCCGCCACCAACTATGTAGGGCTCAGTAACCATTCGGCCGACAATCACCAATTTTCCTCCTTGTGTAAACGTAATGCTTTTGTCATTTTGAATTTGCGGATTGTATTGAGATTTTATTTGTTGTACTTTTTTCTTTTGCTCGTCACCGTCAATCTTGGCTGATGCAACGGTTTTACCATATTTATCACTTAGGCTTTCTCTTTGTGTTTCAAAGAAGGTCGCTAAGGCTTTATCGTTTATTCCAGAAGCATCAAGTAAATTATATTTTACTGCTAGATTGTGGGCAATAATACGTTTTACGTCAAAAGCAGTGATCAGTACATCATGTGGAATCTCGGTTTTGGTTTTCCCGTCGGCGCTGGTTACTTCAAGCCATTGGTAAAACTGTGTGTCATTTACGGACAGTCCTTTGAAATCAACAGAAAATTTCTTTTCGCCACTTAGTGTTGAGAAATCGTAATGATCTCGGAACGGTTCGGTGATGATAGCTATTTCTGCTTTGTCATAAAGAATTTTATCTTTTTTAATCTGGATTTTTTGACCAAAGGTCATACAGGTAAGCAGCAATGTGAATATAAGAAAAGTTATTTTTTTCATTGTTTGATTTTTAGAAGAACAAATGTAAAGTAATACATTTATACTTTTCTGATTAACAGTTTTTTTTAAGTTAATTTGACGTTTATTACTGTAAAAAAATCCCAAAAACCTATTGGAATTTGGGATTTATATAATGAGTTTTAATTTTTAAATATTTCCATCTTCACTTTCCTTATCCAAATATTCTTGGACAATATTTATAGCATTAGTTACTACATCGCTTAATGCAGTAATAAACGAACCTTCTTGCGCATTATTTATAGCATGCTTTATGGCTTCCACTTCTTTAGGGATAATCTCATGGGTAACATTTCTACCGCTTTCATTTATTCCTTCCATAATTAAATCAATGATTTCTTCTTCGGTTCTGCCACGTAAATATTTCTCTTGGCGGATGATGATATGATCAAACATTCGTGCCGCAATGGTAGCACATTCTTTAATATCTTCGTCACGACGGTCACCAACACCTGCAATGATTCCAATTTTTTTGGTGGCTTCAACAGAGCTTAAATATTCTTCAACACCTCTGTATCCAGATGGATTATGAGCAAAGTCAATCAATACTTTGAATTTTTTGAACTCAAAAATGTTCATTCTTCCCGGCGTTTGTGCCGCACTCGGAATGAAGGTTTGCAATGATAGACTAATATCTTCGGTTTTAAATCCGTGTAAGTAACTTGCCAAGGTTGCAGCCAACACATTAGCAATCATAAATTTGGCTTTTCCACCCATGGTTAACGGAACGTGAGTGGCTCTTTCCACTCTGATTTTCCATTCACCTTTTTTGATGGTGATATATCCATTTTCATAAACGGCCACAATTTTACCTTCTTTAGAAAACTGTTTTACTTTTGGATTATTTTCATCCATACTAAAGTAAGCGACATTGCAACTTAATTCGTTGGCAATTTTCAAACATTGTTCGTCTTCGGCATTCAAAATTGCCCAACCATCTTTCTTAACGCTCTTTACAACCGTACTTTTTACACGAGCCAAATCATCTAAAGTGTGAATATCACTCAATCCTAAATGATCTTCCTGAATGTTGGTTATAATCGCAATATCACAACGGCTAAAGCCAAGTCCTGAACGAAGAATTCCGCCACGAGCCGTTTCCAAAACAGCAAATTCAACTGTTGGATCTTTCAAAATATATTCAGCAGAAAGTGGTCCAGTAGTATCGCCTTTTTCCATCATGTGGTTTTGAACATAAATTCCGTCCGATGTGGTGAAACCAACTTGATACCCATTATTTTTTACAATGTGAGCCAAAAGTCTTGTAGTGGTAGTCTTTCCGTTGGTTCCGGTAACCGCAATAATCGGAATACGACTTGGTTTTCCCGGAGGATAAAGCATATCAATAACTGGTGCAGCAACGTTTCTAGGCAATCCTTCTGAAGGTGCCAAGTGCATACGGAATCCTGGTGCAGCATTCACTTCCAAAATACAACCTCCGTTTTCTTTCAAAGGTTGGGTTAGATTTTCTGCCATGATATCAACACCACAAACGTCTAATCCAATTACGCGGGAAATTCTTTCGCAAAGGAAAATATTTTCTGGATGCATCATATCCGTCACATCAATAGAAGTTCCGCCAGTACTCAAATTTGCAGTTGATTTTAGATAAACGATTTCTCCTTTTTCAGGAACGGTTTCCAGTGTGTAACTTAATTTTTCTAATAAATCGGTTGTATCTCTATCGACATCAATTTGGGTTAAGACATTCTCATGTCCATAACCACGACGCGGATCTTTATTCGTTTCGTCGATTAACTGTTGGATGGTATGTTTTCCGTTGCCTTTCACGTGTGCCGGTTCACGTTTAGCAGCCGCTACTAATTTATTATTAATAACTAAAACTCTAAAGTCATAACCGGTGATAAATTTTTCGACAATAACTCTATGGCTGTATTTTTTGGCGTAAGCTAAACCTTCTACAGCTTCTTCTCTGGTTTTTACATTAATGGATGCGCCTTTTCCGTGATTTCCATCCAATGGTTTTAACACAATTGGATAACCAATTTTTTTGATAACTTCATCCAAATCTTCTTCATCAACACAAATTCCACCGTTTGCAACCGGAATTGAAGCAGCATCGAGCATTTTTTTAGTTTGCTCTTTGTTACACGCAATATCTACGGCAATGCTGCTTGTTTTGCAGGTAATCGTCGCTTGAAAACGCATTTGATTGATTCCGTAACCTAATTGTACTAAAGAGTTTGTTCCTAATCGAATCCACGGAATATCTCTAGAAACGGCATCTTCTACGATACTTCCTGTAGATGGACCAAGTCGAACGCGCTCTCTGATTTCACGCATTTTCTGAATATCAGCTTCAAGGTCATACTCAGTTCCGGCAATTAAAGCCTCGGCTATGGCAACGGAACTTTCGGCAGCAAACATTCCGACATTTTCTTCGGTATAACTAAAAACTACATTGTATATTCCGGGAGTTTTGGTTTCACGGGTTCTTCCGAAACCAGTTTCCATTCCGGCAAGGGTTTGAATTTCTAAAGCAATATGTTCAATTACATGTCCCATCCAAGTGCCGCGTTCAATGCGGGAAAAGAATCCGCCGCGAACACCTTCAGAGCAGCGATGCTCAATCATTGTTGGAAACATAGCTTCTATTCTTTCACGAAAACCATCAATTTTGTTGGTTGGGAATTGTTCCATTTCTTCCAAATCAAGACGCATTTGGATTAATTTCTTACGTTGAACACTCCAAATATTGGGACCGCGAAGTGCTTGTATCTTATCTATTTTCATGATTGGAATAATTAGTAAAAGTAATTAGTAATGATTTTGTTAAAAATAGGAAATTTTTAGTGTTGAATTGTATTTTTTTTACAGAAATGGTAAAAAAGTAAAGAGGTCATTTAAGTTGTATTGATTTTCAGAATTTTAAGATAACTGAAACACACGACAATTCCTAATTAGCCCCGATAGAAGAGGAAATCCTTTTTATTTTAGCAAAAGCACTTCGACTGCGGTAAGTGAGACAATAAAAAGATTGGAGCAGATAGCGGGAATAAGGAAACCAAGAAAGCCCGAGCCAATCGCTCTTAAATAAAATCAATTATTTTTTTATACAAATCGTCGTCATGCATGCTGTGTCCTAAACCAGTAGTTTCAATATAAATGGCCTCTTTCCAGGTTTTTGCATATTTGCGACCTTCGTCTATAAGTACGACTTTATCTTCAGTGTCGTGTGCGATGAATGCTTTTTGGGTAAAGTTTTTGGCAAATTGATGTCCCGAAAAATCATCGATATGAATGTTGAATTTTTCAAGATAATAATTCTCTAACTGGGTTTTAACTTTATCATTTAAACTCAAAAGTTTTACAAAATTATCGCTCAAAATTTTAAAATCAGAAGGTGCACCAAGAAGTATTACTTTTTCGATTGTGGGATTTTTGTATTTGTTCAAATAAAAAGAAATCGCAGCACCACCTACAGAATGACCGATGACAATTTTGGGTTGGTATTTTTGCGTTAACACATTAATATATTCGGCATATTTTGGAGCGTTGAATTCTGTTCCTTCGCTCAATCCGTGTGCCGGAGCGTCAATTGCGATAATGGTTTTTCCCAAAGGTTTTAGATGGGTCAGTAATTTTTTCCATCGAGAAGCATTGCTTTCCCAACCATGAACCAAAAGAATTATTTCTTCATTAGCTTCGCTCCGTTCGGATTGCTTCGCCAGTTCGCTATCGCTCGTGTCGCCTCGGGTGCCATGCCAAATATAAGTTTGGAACTTTTCAGTTTGGTATTCAAAGGTTTCATAGGTTACGTTCTGTAACGTTTTTGGTAATTTTTCTTTTTTGATTCTGCCTTTTCTAGGTTGGCTAAAAAGTTGGTACGCTTTGTTTTTAGCTTCCTCCAAATTGACATAGCTCAATGCATTGAGATATAACCCAATTGATTTTGTGATGATAAAAAATTGAATTTTCTTCATAAAAAAATCCCGAGCGAGTCGGGATTAATTATTATAGGTGAGCAAATAATTTTTGCATTTTTTCTCTTTCTTCTTCAGCCAATGAAGCATCTACTAAGATTCTTCCTGAATGCTCATCGGTGATGATTTTCTTTCTGGCAGCGATTTCCACTTGTGTTTGAGGTGGAATTGTAAAAAATGAACCGGCAGAAGCACCACGTTCAATAGATACAACCGCTAAACCATTGCGAACGCTAGAACGAATTCTTTTGTAAGCGGCCAATAATCTTTCTTCGATTAAGGCCTCATATTCAGCAGATTTTTCGATTAAGAAGGCTTCCTCTTTTTGAGTTTCAGCCATGATATCGCTCAATTCTGCTTTTTTATGTTTTAGATGCGTCGTTTTTTGGTCTAATTTTTCTTTAGAATTTGTAATTACTTCTTTTTTGTGTTCGATAGAAGCTTTCAGTTCTTTGATTTGTTTTTCGGCCAATTGAATTTCCAATTCTTGGAATTCTACTTCTTTAGTCAAAGAGTTGAATTCTCTATTGTTACGGACTTCTTTTTGTTGAACCGTATATTTTTTTATTGCTGCTTGGTGATCGTCAATGTTGTTTTTCTTTGTTTTGATTTGCTCTTCGATAGCAACCAAATCACTTTTCAATTTATCTAAACGAGTGCTTAAACCAGTAACTTCATCTTCTAAATCTTCCACTTCTAAAGGCAATTCGCCTCTTACATTTCTGATTTCATCAATTCTTGTATCTATGATTTGAAGGTCATAAATAGCTCTTAATTTGTCTTCAACATTTAGTTCTTTTGTAGTCGCCATATTTTATAAGTACTTAACAGGATTTGTATTTTCTTCCGAAAAATTGACTGCAAAATTAGGGATTTTTTTCTTAAGAAAATCAACAATATAATTTTTTGTAAATCTTTCACTTTCAAAGTGTCCGATATCTGCTAAAACTATCTGATTTTCAGCTTCATAAAAGTTGTGATACTTCAAATCGGCAGTTAAAAAAACATCAGCATTTGCCTGAATAGCGTTCTTAATGGCAAAACTTCCCGAACCACCAAGCACAGCAACCTTCTGAATGGGTTTTCCAAGCATAGTGCTATGGCGAATCGAGCCGCATTGCATTTTATCTTTTACGAAATTTAAAAATTCGGTTTCACTCATTGGTTTTTCGAGTTCGCCTATCATTCCTAGGCCGATATTTTGATGTGTGTTTTGCAAGTCGTAAATCTCGTAAGCCACTTCTTCATAAACATGATTTTTGAAAAGCGCTTTTAAGATTTTGGATTGCAGCTGTTTTTCAAAGGTCACTTCAATTTTGATTTCTTCGTTTTCAACAAATTCGAAGCGCTCTCCAATTTCTGGGTTGCTGTCTTCGTTGCCCATGTAGGTTCCGATACCTTTAGAATTGAAGCTACAATCTTCGTAGTTGCCGATCTTTCCGGCACCGGCTTCAAACAAAGCATTACGCAATTCCTCAACGTTTTCGGGAATGGTATACGTTACAAGTTTTTGTATGAAGTTTTGTTTTGGAACCAAAATCCTAGTGTTTACCATACCCAATACATCACTAAAAATTTTGTTCACGCCGTTTTTATGATTGTCCAAAGCCGTGTGAACCGCATAAATAGCAATGTCATTTTTGATGGCTTTTAAAACTGAACGCTCTACATAATTCTTACCTGTAATTTTCTTCAAGCCTGAAAAAATAATAGGATGGAAGCAAACCACTAAATTGCATTTTTTAGCAATGGCTTCCTCAATCACACTTTCTAAAGCGTCGTGACAAACTAGAATTCCGGTTGCTTCATTTTCCTGATTCCCGACAAGCAAACCAACGTTGTCAAAATCTTCGGCATAAGCCAAAGGCGCCATTTCTTCTAGGATTGAGAGTATTTCTTTTATTTTACTCATGCGATAATATTAGTTTGGTATTGTTTCACCAGTTCGCTTGCGCTCGTGTCGTGAATCTTCGATTTCATTTTTAAGTTGCCCATTCGTTTAAATATTCTTTAATCGTCCAAATGCCATTTACTTTTTCAAGCAGCATAAAACTGCCGCTATTATGTTCGATACTTCGATAGAAAGCAATTTTCACTAAGGCAAAATTGTTATTGGCAAAATAAATAGGTTTGTTAACAATCATCAAACGCTGGTTGTTCTCACCATAGCGGTCGGAAACTACTTTGTATTCTTCAAAAGACAAACAGGCATTGACTTTGCTTTTCAAATATTGGTTTTGATTGTCAAACAAGAGGTTGTAAGTGGCAGACCAATCTTCATCAATACCAATTACGATTTGCTTTTTGATTTCGGAAGCATTCTTTTTGAGTAAATCACTTTTTGAAATTACTTCTAAAACTTCCTCGTTGTTAGGCGCTTTTTTGCAATAAAAACTCAACAATTGCAGTCTTCCTTTAGCGATTACTTTTTCGTTTTTGTAGTATTTGGAAAAAATTATTTTCAAAATAGCCGAATTATCCGCTTCTTGCGAAAAGGCAACAGTAGAAATCAGTAGTAAAACGAATACGGTTTTTAGTAATTGGAATTTCATTTGTATTTGGTAAATCGAATAATTTCATTCAAATATAAAAAATCGTTACTTTCGTAGTATGATTTTGTTGCGAAAATTACTCTTTCCTTTTGCCATATTGTATGGTTTTATCACTTCTTTAAGAAATTATCTTTTTGATAAGGGTATTCTAAAATCGTATTCCTTCGATATTCCTGTTATTGCTGTGGGTAATTTGAGCGTTGGCGGCACCGGAAAAACACCTCAAATTGAGTATTTAATTCGGCTACTTTCGCCTACTTATAAAGTAGCAACTTTGAGTCGCGGATACAAACGAAAATCGGAGGGTTTTGTTTTGGCTGATACTGCTGCAAATCCAGAACCATCGGGAGAAATTTTGGGTGATGAACCTTTTCAGTATTTTAAAAAATTCTCAAATATTCAGGTTGCGGTTGATGCAGAAAGACGAAACGGAATTGAAAAATTGTTAAGTCAAAAAGCTAAACCAGAAATTATTTTATTGGATGATGCGTTTCAACACCGCAAAGTGAAAGCAGGATTTTATATTCTTTTGACAGCTTACGGTGATTTATTTTGCGATGATTTTATGTTACCAACAGGAAATCTTCGCGAAAGTAGAAACGGAGCTAAAAGAGCCAACTTAATAATAGTAACCAAATGTCCGCCGAACATTACGGAATCGGAACAGGAAAGGATTAAAAAGAAACTTGGAGTTGACTTACCAATCTATTTCAGCAGCATTGCTTATGATGATAAAGTGTATAACGATACCGAAAGTTTAGCGGTTAGCGATTTAAAATCAATACCAAAAATTTTGCTAGCCGGAATTGCCAAACCAAAACCTTTTTTTGATTTTTTAAAAGCTGATACTAATGAAATTATGGCATTTCCAGATCATCATAATTTTAGCGAAAGCGAAATTTTAATGTTAAAAACTAAAGCCAAGGACAAAATCATCATCACAACTGAAAAAGATTTTGTACGTTTGGAGGCTAAAATTTTAAAAGAACAATTATATTATTTACCAATCAAAAGTAAATTTTTGAGTAATCAGGAAACTTTTGACCAAATCATTTTAAACTATGTGGGAACTTGTACAAGAAACCGTTAATTATATTAAAGAGAAAACCAATTTTACACCAGAATATGGTATTATTTTAGGCTCTGGATTAGGAAGTTTTACTGACGATATCACTATTGAATTTACATTACCATACATCGAAATTCCGAATTTTCCAGTGTCAACTGTTCAAGGACATAAAGGCGCGCTTGTTTTCGGAACTATTGGCGATAAAAAAGTTATGGCAATGCAAGGACGTTTTCATTTTTATGAAGGCTATGACATGAAGCAAGTAACGTTTCCTGTGCGCGTAATGAAATATCTTGGTGTTACTAAATTGGTAGTTTCAAACGCTTCGGGAGGCGTAAATTCTGATTATGAAGTAGGTTCAGTAGTAATTATCAAAGATCATATCAATTTTTTTCCGGAGCATCCATTACATGGAAAAAATGAGGAGCGTTTTGGACCACGGTTTTTGAATATGAACGAAGCTTATAATAAAGCGATGATTAAAAAAGCAAAAGCAATCGCTGCTGAAAATAATATTACGGTTCATGATGGCGTTTATCTTGGTTTGCAAGGCCCAACATTTGAAACTTTTGCTGAATATAAAATGGTAAAAATTCTTGGAGCTGATTGTGTCGGAATGTCAACAGTTCCGGAAGTTATTGTTGCCCGACATATGGGAATCGAATGCTTCGGACTATCTGTAATTACTGATATGGGAGATGTTGAAACAGCTATGGAAGAAGTAAGCCACGACGAAGTTTTAAAAGCAGCCGCAAAAGCAGAACCAAACGTTAGAAAATTAATTAAGGAATTAATTCTACAGTTCTAACACAAATTCGCGGCAATAATTTTATAGAAATTTTCGGGTTCAAAAGGTTTGGTGATTACATCAGTCATACCAAATGACATCAGTATTTCTCTATTTTCATCAAGGGAAATTGCGGTTAAGGCAATAATAGGGATTTTGGTGTCATATTCCCTGATTTTCTGTGTGGCAATGGTGCCATTTATGCCTGGTAAATGGACATCCATCAAGACTAAATCAAAGTCATTTTCTTTGCTGAGCATTTCAACGGAATCTTCACCATTGTCGATAATTTGACATATAATCCCTTTTTTCTCGAGCATTTTTTTGGTCACCATTTGGTTGATTTTGTTATCTTCTACTACCAAAATCTTTTTGCCAATTAATAGGTCTTCCGAATACAATTTTTCTTTTTCAACCACAATTTCTTTAGTTCCATGTTGTAGATTTAATTCGAAATCAAACGTAGTTCCAACACCGACTTCGCTGGTTAAATTGATTTCTCCGCCTAATAAGTCGACTACTTTTTTAACGATGGTCAAACCCAAACCTGTTCCGCCATATTTTCTGTTAATTTCAATGGAACCTTGTGAGAAACTCTCAAAAATGGATTCCTGTTTATCCAGAGGAATACCAATTCCCGTATCGCTTATCGCAAAATTTATTCTGGAATACGCTTCAGTGGTTTCGATTAGTTTGGCGGTGACTTTTACTTCGCCATTTTTGGTAAACTTCAGTGCATTATTAATCAAGTTGATGAATATTTGCGACAACTTAGTTGGGTCGCTTAGCAGAATTTCGGGAACGTCTGGATCTATTTCTAAAGTGAATTTATTATTGTTTTTGGATGCAATTTCCTGCATTGAGTTTTGAATATCGAGCAGCAATTGTTTGATGTTAAAATCAATGTATTCAATTTCGATGTTATTCGAGTCGATTCGGTTAATTTCCAGAATTTCATTGATGAATGTCAACAGATAATTTCCCGAAAATTTTAATGAATTTAAGTAATGTATCTGATTTTCCTTAGGATTATCTTCAATCAATAAATGGGTTATACCATTAATTGCATTCAGCGGTGTTCTCAATTCGTGGCTCACAGTTGATAAAAATTCAGCTCTGGCTTTAGATGCTTTTTCGGCATTGTCTTTTGCAATTTGCAACTCGAAATTTTTCTCTTTTAAAGTATTGTTAGATTGGGTTCTGATGATGTTATTTTTATACAAAGACAAACTCAAAAGTGATAAAATCGTAATCAACGCAATAGCCAAAATACTGATAAGTTTAGCAAATTTGTTCGTTTTCTGTTGCGTTTCATTTTCTTTTGTCATCTGGTCAATGGCTTTCATCTGCTCACTTTCTCTGAAACTTACATAGTCATCGGTATTTAATTTTTTATTATACAAATGCGAAAGGCTGTCTTTTAAATCTATGTGCGCTTTTAAATAAGTATATGACTTTTTTAAGTCGAGCAGTTTTTCATACGATTTACTCAAATCCAAAAGGATTTTTGCTTTTTGGTCTAAGTTTTTTTCTTTTGTACTTAATAGCAATGCTCGGTTGAGATAGTTTACACTTAAATTACTATGATTTAATTTTTGTTCAATCGTACCAAGTTGGTAAAGCGCTTCCGCTTTGGTTTTGAAAATATCTTGTTTATCGTCTTTTGAAATGATTTCATTAAATAGCTTGGAAGCCAATTCCGTTTTGCCATTATTCTTATATAAAATCCCTTTTTGCAAATTCATAAAAGGGGAAGCATCTATCTTTAATAAATTATAGATGGATTCTGCCTTGTCAAAATTGTCTTCGGCTTTGGCAAATTCTTCCAAACTCATATAACAAAGACCAATGCTATAATAACAAAAGGCGTAATTTGTTGATGGTATAAGTTGATTGTATAAATCGGCACTATTTGTAAAAGATTCTAAAGCATCATTCCATTTTTTTAACTCAAAATAGGTTGTGCCTAACGAGAATAATGCATCAGCTTTTCCTTTAATGTCGTTATTAAGTTTAGCATAATTATAAGCTTTCTGAGAAAAAGCAAGAGCGGATTTATAATTGTTTGTTTTTTTATTGAAGTTGGCTAACTGAACATAATAGGCAGTGCTGTCAATTTTTTTTATTGATATTTTTTGCCCAAAAAAGACAATAGGAATAAAAAGGAAAATGGAAATCCATTTCATTTTGCGTGTTCAAATAAATTATATTGTTAAAATTAGGGAATTATTTTTTCAACAACAGTATTAAATCAATTATTCTTGAGGAATAACCAATTTCGTTATCATACCAACCTACAACCTTAACCATTTTGCCAATCACGGAAGTTAATTGGGCATCAAAAAGACAGGAGTTTTTATTGCCAATAATATCTACAGAAACTATTGGATCTTCGGTATAATCAAGAATTCCTTTGAGTGAAGTTTGCGACGCTTTTTTAAAAGCAGTATTGATTTCTGCAATGGTAACTTCTTTTTTTACATAGCAGGTAATATCGGTTAATGAACCATCAGGAACAGGAACTCGAATTCCGCTGCCACCAATTTTTCCTTCCATTTCTGGAAAAATTTTGGTCAACGCTTTTGCTGCGCCAGTAGTGGTTGGGACAATGCTTTGACTTGCACCACGCGCGCGACGCAAATCTTTGTGCGGTTGGTCGTGTAAGCTTTGATCTGTTGTATAGGAATGTACAGTTGTGATATACGCTTGCTCAATGCCACAGAGTTCGTTAATGATTTTAATCATTGGTGCAGCATTATTAGTTGTGCAACTAGCGTTAGAAACTATGTTCTCCGTTCCATCTAAAATATTTTCGTTTACACCAATAACCACGGTTTTAATTTCGAAAACTTCAGATGGTGCAGACAGAATTACTTTTTTTGCTCCGGCCAGAATGTGTTTGTTGATGTCTTCAAAAGTGGTGTATTTCCCGGTACTTTCAATAACAAAATCAATGTTATTCCATTTTAAGTTAGAGATTTCTTTTTCGTGAAAAAACAAATACGGCTTTCCATTTACGATTATCGATTTGTCATCAAAGGAAACATCATATGGTAAAACACCATGAATACTGTCATATTTTACCAAATGCGCCATGGTTTTGTTGTCGGCAATGTCATTGATAGCAACCACTTCAATCGAAGGATGATTGAGCAACAATCGGAAAAGATTTCTTCCGATGCGTCCAAAACCATTGATGGCAATTTGAATTTTCATTAATAAGTTGATAATGTTTATGAGGTTTATGAAGTTTATAAAGTTTATAAGAAGAGTATTTTAATAAACCTTATAAACTTCATAAACCTCATAACCCTTTTTTATAAAATATGTTTCTCTGCGTGATAAGATGAACGCACCAAAGGACCACTTTCTACATGACGGAATCCCATTTCCTTTCCCAGTGTTTCGTATTTCTCGAATTGTTCCGGAGTAATGAATTCTTTTACCGGCAAATGTTTTTTACTTGGTTGCAGGTATTGACCAATGGTAACGATATCAACATTTTGGTCACGCAAATCGCGCATGGTTTGTATTACTTCTTCTTCGGTTTCGCCAAGACCAAGCATAATACCCGATTTTGTTCTTCGAATTCCTTGGTCTTTCAGATATTTTAAAACAGCTAAACTTCTATCATATTTTGCCTGAATACGAACTTCACGCGTTAAACGACGAACAGTTTCAACATTGTGTGATACCACTTCGGGATTAGCTTCTACAATTCGGTCGATGATTCTTTCTACACCTTGAAAATCGGGAATCAGCGTTTCTAAAGTCGTTTCCGGATTCATTCTACGAATGGATTGAACGGTTTCTAACCAAATAATAGAACCCATATCTTTTAAATCATCACGGTCAACACTGGTAATCACTGCGTGTTTTATTTTCATGATTTTGATAGAACGCGCCACTTTTTCGGGTTCATCCCAATCTACCGTTTCCGGACGACCGGTTTTTACACCACAAAAACCACAGGAACGCGTGCATATATTTCCCAAAATCATAAAGGTAGCGGTGCCTTCGCCCCAGCATTCGCCCATATTCGGACAACTGCCCGAAGCACAAATAGTGTTAAGTTTGTATTTGTCAACCAGACCACGAAGTTCTGAGTATTTTTGACCAATAGGTAGTTTTACCTTAAGCCATTTAGGCTTACTAACAGGTAAATTAGTATCAATAACTGATTCCATTCTTCATTTTTTTGCGATACAAATATACAAAGGTAAATGTTAGAATGACGTTAAGATGGTTTGGATTTTTTATTGTTTGGAATTGGCTCTTTTTTCCTGTTCAGCTAGTATTTTGGAAAGAAAAGGTTGTACTTCTTTTTCAATCGAAGCTTCTGATATGTCTAATGCTTTTGGATTACTCACCAATTGATACCAGGGTTTTGGTGCATCAAAATCATAACTTCCAAAAATGACAACTGGAGTGCCTTTAAACTTAATTGTTTCGTCATTTATCAAAACCCATTGTTCAGCCCAATCATAAAGATATTTAGCATCTCTTTCCTGAAGACGTAAGCAAGAGTGAGACGCAGGATAACCAGGTAACTCATATTGATGGAAGCCGACACCTAATTTGTTTGCCACATTAAAGTTCCATTTTAAATCCCATTCGTCGTTAAAAGTACTGGTTGTTTTTTCAGCTTTCCAATTGGTAAAAAACAATCCGGTTGGTGTTTTATCCGCTTTTCGTCCCATATTAGTTGGGCCAGTCCGAATCAAATCGCCATATTCATATGTAGCAAAAGTTTGTGTGGCATACGAAAAGAATATTATTTTGCTAACATCACTTAGTGAAGCGACTTCTAGTGGGAATGGTAAATAGTAAGCCAAATCGCCAGTCAAATCTGTTGGAACTATGATAGAATCCATTTTCACAATATTCGCTCTGTCGGTTCTGTTGATTGCTAGAGCAACCCAAATTTTAGTACTATCAGTTGTTGTTGCTAACCAACTTTTGGTTTTTTCAAAATGATAGCTAACTGCTTTCGGTTTCACTCGGGTTGGGACAACTTTTTTATGAATCACTCGTTTCTCTTGTTTACACGAAGTCAGAACCATAAAAATACTAAGGATAAGGATATATTTTTTCATGGTATAAAATTCCTTATTCTAAAGGTGCAATTGTTACATAATTTTTGCTATTTGTTATGACATTACTAACTTTAACATATTGCTATGAATTAAAAATTATCTTGCCACATAATTAATAAATTTAAACACAAAAATTATGAGAATGAAATTTTTTATTACGATGGTACTAATTTTAGCGAGCGGATTATTTTTGAATTCATGTTCAAAGGATGATGATGCTGCACTTCCAACTATAACCTTTACTGAAGCAGAGGGTGTGGCTAATTCACAAGGTGAATATACACTGACTGGTCATATCCATTCTGATATTAGGCTTTCTAAAGTTGTAATTACAAAACAAGGATCTACTACTCCGTTTTTAACTGATGATTCAACGGCAAATAACAAAAACGACTATGATTTCACGTATTTAATTACAGGAATTACAGCAAACACATACATCATAATGGATATTTATAATCAAGCAAACGGTAAAACGACTAGACAATATTTAATTCACCCGTAAGTATATAGGTCTCTCTTAAGTCGTTTTCTTTTTACGTTCGAGAACTCCAGCATTAATTCCTATTCCGAAGCTGGGGTTTACAAAAAAAAGAAATATTAAAATGAGAAAGCCTCGAGAAATCGGGGCTTTTTTTATGCCAATAACCAAACAACATAAGAATCAATCAAATAACCCAATAACGCATAACCAAATATCCTATTCCACATAATCCAAATCAATTAGATGTGTTTCTTTTATGGTAAGCACAGCATAAATTCCCGTACTAAAAACTACTGCGCCAACTATTGCTGCAGAAATAATCACAGTATGGCTATGTTTTAAATAATCAAAACCAATCAGCATAAGGGGAACAGAACCTCTCACCATATTAGGCACACTCGTTGTGGCAGTGCTTCGTAAATTGGTGCCAAATTGTTCGGCAGCCAGCGTAACAAACATCGCCCAAAAACCAGTGCTCAATCCTAACCAAGCACAATAAAAGTAATACATGCCTTCGCTTCTTGTACCTCCAAACAGCAACAAGAAAACGCCAAGTAAAGTAAAAAGCATCATGTAAAGAATGGTTTTTTTTCGGGAACCCAACGCATGTGAAATAAAACCACTGGAGAAATCTCCAATAGAACCAAAAATGTAAATCCACAAAATGGCTTTTGCAGGATCAATTTTGGCAATGCCCATTTCGGGTGCAAACTGATTGGCCATAAAAACCAAAATCCCAATGCAATACCAAATCGGAATCCCAATTAAGACACATTTCATGTATTTGACAAAACGTTTTTTATTGGTAAAAAACGAAAAGAAATCACCACGTTTGACAGCGCTATTTTCCTTTATGGTTTTAAACATACCGCTTTCCGCCACACTAATCCGCAATACCAATAATGCTAAACCCAGAAGTCCGCCAATGATGTAAGCTATTGTCCAACTTCCCGCCAATTCGACGGTAAACTGCGCCACGACAGCACCAAGTACGCCAAAACCCGCCACGATTGAAGTCCCAATGGCTCGCAGTTCTTTGGGCAGCGTTTCGGAAACCAAGGTAATTCCGGCACCTAATTCTCCCGCTAAACCAATTCCGGCAATGAAACGCAACACAGCATAAGCAGTTGCCTTGTCCATAAAATTGATTTGCGGTAAAAATCCGCAGGCAATATTAGCCAACGAATAGACTATAATCGAACCAAATAAAACCGAAAGTCGTCCTTTCTTATCGCCAAAAACACCCCAAATTATTCCGCCTAGAACTAATCCAATCATTTGGTAATTGATAATCATCGTTCCAACTTTATCCGCATCTAATCCCATGCTTTTTAAACTTGGAATGCGTACAATTCCAAAAAGCAATAAATCATAAATGTCAACAAAATAGCCAAGAGCTGCAATGATTACGGGAAAACTAAATAGAATTCGGAATTTTTCTTTTGTGGAAAAGGTTTTCATTTGGTTGGTTTTAGAAGGATAAATATAACAAAAAACCTGAAAGAATTTAATTCCTTCAGGTTCATTACTATTACTTTTATCATTCCGAGGAACGAGGAATCTGATTATGAGATTCCTCGTTCCTCGGAATGAAAATTTGAGTTTATACTCCCAAAGAAGATTTCGTTTTTTTAATTAAACCATCTTTATGCAACATAACCGAGATAGCTTTTAATCGAACATAAGGAACACTTATGTAAACAAATCCATTTTTTCCGGATTTACTTCCCCAAGAGTTTTTTACCTTGTAATATTGATTTCCTTTTTGGTCTGCAACTTTCCCAACAATGTGCATCAAATGGTCATCTACAGTATCAAAATTTTCAAACTCTGCCTGACGATATTCCTGACTAATGCTTTTTTCCGGTTTGATTTGAGTTAGAATTGTTTCCGAATCATTTTCGTTTTCCGGAATAACTGCCATACCTTCTTCACCTGAAAAAGTTCTTTCGCTAATATCAGTGTCCAAAGCTAAAGTAAACCCCTTATCTAAAGCATTATCTATATTTTGTATAAATTCATCCAAAGGTAAATTGTAATAATTTCCATTGGCAAAATTATCAGGTATGTTTAAAATAAAGTTAGTATAAAAAGGTTCGTTTGTAAACGAAGAGATGGTTACATAATCGTCTAAATTCAAATTGGTTGTTGCCAAAAACTGTTTTGGCGTAAGCGATTTCCCTTCGTAATTAATTTTGTTGTTATCGATAGCCTGTTGTGTAGAAACTATTTTATCATTTTCGTTAAATTTACCCATATAAGTATCTAGAACTCTCGCATAATCGGCTTTCCAGTTAGGATAATTTTTAGGTGTTTCAGCAACCGCTTTTTTTACAATTGCTTCTAATTCGGCAACCATTTTCTCATGATTGAATTTTGAATTAGGATTTGTTTTTCCGATGAAATTGCTTTCGGGAACAACACCATATTTTCGGGCACTGTTGATAACATCGTGACTCAATCCTCCTTCTCCAAACTGTGTTTTTCCTTGACGCATCACATAATTTTCGGCTTTGTCAAGATACGTATTGCGAACATTGTACATTTCAGAAAGGTCGATTTTCTTTCCCGTTAAACGAATAATCTCTGCTTCTAAAAACGACGTAGTGGAAAAACTCCAGCATGTTCCTGTTTGATCTTGAGAGGTAACTGGAGTTGCTTCTATATCTTTAATGGTTTGAAATTCATAAGTTTGAGAAAACCCAGCATAACTGAATAATAAGAAAGCAACGTAAAATATCGATTTGTTCATAAGGAATTACTATTTGTTTTTGTGTTTAGCAGTAAAAAATGGTTTATTTTTACGCTAAAATAGAGGAATTTATTTTTTTACATTTTATTTTAACAAATTTTAGCATTTACATGAATTCAATTAATTGGAAAACAGTTAAAGATTTTGAAGACATCACTTATAAAAAATGCAATGGCGTTGCTAGAATAGCTTTCAATCGTCCCGATGTTCGCAATGCATTTCGTCCGAAAACTACCAGTGAATTATTACAAGCTTTTCAAGATGCTCAGGAAGATACTTCTATTGGCGTGATTTTGCTTTCGGCCGAAGGGCCAAGTTCCAAAGATGGTATTTGGTCATTTTGCTCTGGAGGCGACCAAAAAGCTCGTGGTCATCAAGGTTATGTGGGCGAAGATGGCTATCATCGTTTGAATATTTTGGATGTGCAGCGTCTAATTCGTTTTATGCCAAAAGCAGTCATTTGTGTTGTTCCCGGATGGGCAGTTGGTGGTGGACATAGTTTACACGTTGTCTGCGATTTGACTTTAGCCAGCAAAGAACATGCTATTTTTAAGCAAACCGATGCAGATGTTACGAGTTTTGATGGCGGTTATGGTTCAGCTTATTTGGCAAAAATGGTTGGTCAAAAGAAAGCACGGGAGATATTCTTTTTGGGAAGAAGTTATTCGGCTCAAGATGCTTTTGAAATGGGAATGGTCAATGCTGTTATTCCGCATGCGGAGCTTGAAGATACTGCCTATCAGTGGGCGCAGGAAATTTTGGAAAAATCACCAACATCCATAAAAATGTTAAAATTCGCCATGAATTTAACCGATGACGGAATGGTGGGACAACAGGTTTTTGCCGGAGAAGCCACAAGACTTGCCTATATGACCGACGAAGCTAAAGAAGGAAGAGATGCTTTCTTAGAAAAAAGAAAACCAAATTTTGAAAAAAAGTGGTTACCGTAAGAATGAATATTAGATATTAAATTTCAAATATTTGTATCTAAAATTAGGGACGTTAAATTTAAAATCTAATATTTAAAATCTAATATTTAAATGAAACACTGGGTTGAAGCCGCAAGATTAAGGACATTACCGCTTTCGGTATCAGGAATTATTGTGGGAAGTTTTTACGCCATGTCGCAAGCGATGTTCAATTGGAACATTGTAATTTTTGCTTTGCTGACAACTTTAGGGCTTCAGATACTTTCCAATTTTGCCAATGATTACGGTGATGGCATCAAAGGAACGGATAACGAAGATAGAGTTGGTCCAAAGCGAGCTATTCAAAAAGGAGTTATCACACCATTTGCGATGAAAAACGCTATGATTTTAACTTCGATAATCACGTTATTTTTTGCGATTTTACTAATCTATTTTGCTTTTAAGGAAAGCTACCTACTTTATTCCTTTATCTTTTTGTTTTTGGGAATTTTAGCGATTGCATCAGCTATTCGTTACACTGTTGGGAATAGCGCCTACGGTTATCGTGGCTATGGCGATGTCTTTGTCTTTATTTTCTTTGGATTGGTAAGCACGTTTGGCGTGTATTTTATGTTTTCTAAAGAAATAGATTGGTTGTTATTATTGCCTGCTACAGCTATTGGTTTTTTGAGCGTTGGCGTTTTAAACTTAAACAATATGCGTGATGAAGAAAGCGATAGAAAAGTTGGAAAAAATACGGTAGTTGTTCAAAAGGGCGGAGAATGGGCAAAGCAATATCATTATTTTTTAGTCATTTCAGCCATGGTTTTGGTTGTAGCTTTTGCTTTTTTAAATGATTTCAATTTTGACCAATACATATTTGTTGCGGCTTATTTTCCATTGGCTGGGCATTTGATACGAGTGCGTAAAAATAGAAACCCAAAACTTTTAGATCCGGAGTTAAAGAAATTGGCTTTGAGCACGTTCTTTCTTTCGATTCTACTGGCTTTGAGTTTAATTTATTTTATTTCTGATTTAATGGTTAATTATATCTAATTATGAAAATTATATTCTATGGACATTCTTGTATTGGTATTGAGATTAGTGGAAAACATATTTTAGTAGACCCGTTTATTTCGGGTAATGAAAAAGCTAGTCATATTAATATCAATGATTTAAAAGCTGATTTTATTCTAATCACACATGCTCATTTTGATCACATTGCGGATGTTGAGGTTATTGCTAAAAACAACAATTCTATTATTGTTTCCAATTGGGAAATTGCTACTTATTTTGGTAATAAAGGATTCCAATATCATCCGATGAATCATGGCGGAAGTTGGCAATTTGATTTTGGCAGAGTTAAATATGTTGCCGCAGTACATTCAAGTTCTTTTCCTGACGCTACTTATGGAGGAAATCCGGGTGGGTTTGTAATTGAAGGCGAGCACAAAAATATTTATATTTCTGGTGATACGGCACTTACAATGGATATGAAACTCATTCCGATGCGAACTAAATTGGATTTAGCGATTTTGCCCATAGGTAATTGTTTCACTATGGATGTCGAAGATGCTATTATGGCTGCAGATTTTGTCGATTGTGATAAGATATTAGGCTGTCATTATGATACGTTTGGTTTTATAGTTATCAATCACGATGAAGCCAAAAAGAAATTCTTTGATGCCGGAAAAGATTTAATGCTTTTAGATATTGGAGAAAGCATTTCACTTTAATGATGAAAGCATCTTACTTCAAATACATACTTCATTTTAAAAACCCTTCAGGAACTTCACGAGGTATTTTAACCGATAAAGAAACTTGGTTTATTGTCTTGGAAAACGATGGTAAAAAAGGAATAGGCGAGTGCGGAATTCTACGTGGATTATCTGCAGATGACCGACCGGATTATGAAGAAAAACTAAAATGGACTTGTGAAAATATTCATCTTGGAGAGCAAAAACTTTGGTCAGCATTAATCGAATTTCCATCGATTCAATTCGGAATTGAGATGGCTTTTTTGTCTTTGAAAAGCGAAAATCCGTTCGTTTTATTCCCTTCCGATTTTACAAAAAACACAAAAAGTATTCCAATAAATGGTTTAGTTTGGATGGGTGATGAAGCCTTTATGAAAACCCAAATTGAAGACAAAATTGCACAAGGTTTTAGTTGTGTAAAATTGAAAATCGGAGCCATAGATTTTAACAAAGAAATCAATTTATTGCGCTTTATCCGAGCTAATTTTGATGAAAATGCAATTGAAATTCGGGTTGATGCTAACGGAGCTTTTTCTGAAAATGATGCTTTACATAAAATAAATCAAATAACTGGTTTTAAACTTCATAGCATAGAGCAACCGATTAAAAAAAATCATACTGACACGATGTCAGTGCTGTGTAAAAATAGCCAAATTCCTATAGCTTTAGATGAAGAGCTTATTGGCGTCTTTTCAACAGAAGAAAAGCAAAATTTACTTCAAAAAATCAGACCACAATATATCGTTTTGAAGCCAAGTTTTATTGGTGGATTTCGAGGCACTTTGGAATGGATTTCTATCGCCGAAAAATTAAATATTGGGTGGTGGATAACTTCCGCATTGGAAAGTAATGTCGGTTTGAATGCGATCGCTCAATTTACTTTTTTGCAAAATAATTTGTTGCCTCAAGGATTAGGAACAGGAAGTTTATTTACCAATAATTTTGATTGTCCGTTGACAGTTTCTGAAGGACAACTTTGGTATGATAAAAGCAAGAATTGGGAGTTTGATTTTAACCAAATAAAAACTCCGTGAGGCTCATTTTTTACTCTGTGAATCTCTGTGTAATTTTTTTAAGTTTCACAGAGATGCACAGAGATTTTTTAGAGATTCACAGAGTTAAAATAGATTTTTTTAAAATTTTATCCGGCTTGTACATCCAACTCATTTATCTGAGTTTTATATTCAGATGGAAGCAATAAATTTTTAAAAAATTTACCCATATTCCTATTTCTACTGAATTTGTAAATTGGTATAACAATCGTAAGTAAAGAGAAATCATTTAAATACAATAACTTTTTTACGTGCTTTGGAACCACCAGTTTTTGACTTTCTACCAGCACTTCATATCTAAACCAACCAAGATGCTTTTTGTATTGCTTAAAGAGATCAAAAGTGTATTTGCTTTGTTTCAGGTTTTCTTTCAAATGTGATGCTCTTACGGGTAGCCATTCGGTGTATTTTGGAGGCAGTTCTACTAATCCCATTCTCGTTCCAACACGAAAAAAAACATCATAAACTTCTTCCTTCTCTTCATAAGTCAATTTTCTTTCTAGAAGTTCGTAGGATGCAATCGAATAATGTATCAGCATAAATAACACATCGCGATACGCCCAATCGGGAATAGCAGCGCCGCGGTTTTGTTCTACAGCTCCGTGAATTTTTCTCAATGTATCAATCGAAGCGTTTGCATCATCCATAGGCGAAAAGACGATTGACTTTGCGTATTTCACAGTGGAGAACAATCTTCCCAAAGGATCAGAAGGTAGTTTTCCTGTAAAATAGAGCCAATCTACAGCCTTATTTAGGGCAAACTCAGCAGAAGCTCCGGCAAAAATAAAAAGCACCGTATCACTCTTTCCCCAGATTTCTCTTACTATTGAATCGTTTTTAACAAATAGTTCCATTTTTTTGTTTAGTATCAGTTATTAATTTATTTACACAAATTGATTTTGGCTAAATTAAACTCTGTGAATTTCAGAAAAATTTCTGCGCATCTCTGTGAAACTTTAAAAATTACACAGAGATTCACGAGGTAAAATGGAGATACACAGAGTTTTTAAGATTTATATATTTACTTACTCCAATCTATTTTTCTTGAGAAATACATCACGGCACCAAGTATTAAGAACAATCCAATACTGCCAACAAGTAAGGCGTAATCTTCCATTTGAATAATCACATAAATAAAGGTATATAAAACCGAAAGCGATACTCCGATGAACATGGGAAACTTCCTGTTCTTCAAAATCGAAATAGAATACAAAGTTATCATCGCGACGACAGAGGTTCCGGCAACGGTATAAGCAAAACTAAATGTACTGTGTTCTGTAATGGATATCAGCAAAGTGTAAAACATGATTAAAGCCAAACCAATCATCGAATACTGAAAAATATGAATATTGATTTTGCTAACAGATTGAATAAGGAAGAAGATCAGAAATGTTAAGCCAATAACAAGGAAACCATATTTAGAAGCACGCTCGTTTTGTTGGTATTCATCTACAGTTTGGATAAGTTTTACACCAAACAGATAATCATCTAAATCAGGCAATGCGTTTACATATTGTTGTGTAAATGTTCGGTTGATATCGAGAATTTTCCAATCGGCGTGAAATCCTTTATTGTTAATAGTTTTTGTAGTATCGCTTGCCGCAAATGAGCCTTCAAAACTTGGTGATTCCCAATCAGAATTTACACTTACAGTAGTTATTTTTCCAACAGGAATAAATTTCACACTATTGCTTCCGTTATAAGTGATTCCAAAATTAAAATTGATTTTATCGTTTTTGGTTAATGCTTTGTAATCGAAGCTGTTGGTCGCCAGAACGCTGTAATCGCTTTTGTCATTATTTTGTGGCTCAAAAGAAAATTTATCACTGTTCAATTGAATTTTCAGTTCGCTTTTGATGCTTTTTAGATTGGTCGTTTTTACGATTATGGATGCTTTGTTCCATTGAATATTTTCCTCGGCAATACCCAATTTTGAAAAGTTGGGTTTTGTGAAATCACCCTTAAAATTCATATCTGCAGTAAAGACAACATGATTAAAAATACCACGTTTTAGCGATTCATTTTTCTTAATATTTGAGGTGTTTTTCAATTCATTCGGAAAGAAATACGCATAATTGTTTACTGCTTTTCTCTCGATAGTTGTTACTCCGGTTTTGGGATTGGTGACATTGTAAGCTTCATAGCTAGTGTATGGAATCCTTAAAATTGGACCGTAGAACAAAATATCTCTTCCCCATAAATTGGTGACTTCATCAACCATTGCTGTTTTTCGCTGCGAACGTTCTCGAATTAAATCTTGTACAAAGAATAGCGGAATTAATAAGACTAAAGTTAGGAATCCTACCATTAGCATTTTTGCGGTTGTTGATTGAAAGAAACCGGTTCTTTCTTCTTGTGTGTCGTTTTCTGAAATTTCCATGATTTTAATTGTTTTTGTTAGAATAAATTATTGTGTAATACGATGTTTAAATAGAGTAAAGCAATTGGAATGTTTGCCAAAAGCATGAGCATGCGAATGGCGATGATTTCTCTTTTTAGGCGATGAATTAGGAATAAATAAAATAAGTATAGAAATGTAATTCCGTTGATTAGTATTGCCAATAGAACGTATAAATATCCGGCATATATTAGTAATATCATTTGCGGGAATACTAAATAGAGGATTAGCAAAAGCGTACCAATGCCAAAAGAAGTAATGGCTAAATAGGTTGAAAATGGACCAGGAGCTGATTGTGTTTGCGTCATGATTTTATTGTTTTTTATTTAGAAGTGAATGTGCTAAACGGTAAGAGAGCAGAATAAATGTTCCTAAAACTATTGTAAATAAAAGGGTTTCGGCGTTTTGAATGCTTTTGCAGCTATTTGAAAAAAGACTAAAAGGATGACGTAAAATGTCCCAACTATTGAAGCGTAGTATTCTTCCCAGATAAATTCCAAATGCTGATAAGTAGACTATAGTTCCGATTAGCAGCCAAGATTTCTTAACAGTATATTTCATTTGCAATAAAAACTGTATAGTAAATAATGACAGTATGCCTGAATAAAATCCTGCAACAGTAAAACAGCTCAATAAAATGGCATCAAATACGAACTGGAATTTAGTAACGTGATGTAGATGTACAAAATCGGTTATCAGATAGAAAGAATTTGGAAGAAAGAGCAACCAAATCAGTAAAACTGAGTAAAAAGTAAAAGTACCCGGAACGATATTCTTTATTTCAGATGAGAGAAAGTAAGGAATGTAAGCCAAAAAGAGATTCCAAATCAGGAATAGCAAATACACTTCCTGAGTAATTTTCACGCGTAATAGAATCAAAGTCAATGATACTATGGCTAACAGTATTAAAACTGGATTTTGTTTTTTGTTTAAAAAGTAAATGGTTAGGATTCTGTTCATATTAATTGTAGTTTAAAAGTACTTTGAAATTCAAAGTTAATTGATAAAAAAATAGATTAACTCTTTGATATTAATTTTTCCAGCGCTTCTATGTGTTCCTTAAACGCTTTTTTTCCTTCGGCCGTGGCAATGTACCTCGTATTGGGTTTCTTTCCGATGAATTGTTTTTCAATCATGATATAGTTTTCGGTTTCCAATGCTTTGGTATGACTGGCAAGATTACCATCGGTAACACCAAGCATTTCTTTGAGCATATTAAAATCGGCACTTTCATTGACCATCAATACCGACATAATCCCGAGACGAATTCGGTGATCAAAAGCTTTGTTGATATTTTGGATGATGGTTTTCAAAATTAGTTTCTATCGTATTTAAAATACATAACCGCACCATAAACTATGTGGCATATACCAAATCCTAAAACCCAAAAGTACAAACCATATCCCGAAAATTCAACGGCAATTAAACCTAAAATAATTTCCGTTATGCCTAAATAACGAACGTCTTTCAAAGTGTATTTACTGGCATTCAAACAAGCCAATCCATAAAAAATTAAAGTTATTGGAGCAATCAGGCCATAAACGCCGTGACGCAAAAGGAGTAAAGCAAAAATTCCACCTGTGAACAAAGGAATACAAAAGTTTATCAGCAGTCTTTTGGATGAAGCATTCCATACATTTTCACCTAATTTTTTTGCTTTTTGCTTGGTCATTATAAATGCCGTAACTAATGATAGTGCTAAAACAACGAAAGCAATCAGGATAATTAGTTTAAACGTCAATCCTTCGATAATGACTACATCATATTTGTTTTTCTCTAAAAGAATATTGACTATATAAGCACCAATCAATGCATATATTCCAGCCAAAATTCCGGATAAGCCACTTAATGAAATAAATTGTGTTGACTTTGACATCATGTGTTTGATGTCTTGGATGTCCTTAAGATATTTTTCGTTTTCCATTTTAAAGTACTTTGAAAAACAAAGTAAATGAATATTTTTTCTGTGAGCAAATGTTTTTTGATTTATTTTTGATAAAAAATACACTATGAACAAAATTGCCTTCTCCGCCTTGCTATTTACATCAATTCTTTATTCGCAAAACAACGACCAACAAATGTTGAAAAATATTTATGCTTTTTCATTGACCAATTCCAAATGTTATTCTTGGTTAGATGATTTGTCTAATAAAATTGGTTCCCGAATGTCGGGTTCGATTGGAGCTGAAAAAGGCGTAGCTTATGTTAAAGCACAACTCGAAACTTTGGGTTTAGACAAAGTGTATCTTCAGGAAGTGATGGTGCCAAAATGGGTGCGAGGCGAAAAAGAAACTGCTTATTTTTTTGATAATAAAACCAAAGTAAGTATTCCAATTTGTGCACTTGGCGGTTCTGTATCGACATCAAAAAATGGTTTAACGGCTGAAGTTATTGAAGTGCATAGTTTGAAAGAATTGGAAACTCTTGGTGCAGAAAAAGTAAAAGGCAAAATTGTTTTTTATAACCGACCTTTTGAAGCTTCAAATATTGATGCTTTTAAATCGTATGGAGGTTGTGTTGACCAAAGATATAATGGCGCAAGAGATGCAGCCAAAATGGGAGCCGTAGCCACTATCGTCCGTTCAATGGGTTTTAGATTAGATGATTTTCCGCATACCGGAGCTCAGAGTTATGGCGATTTACCAAAAGACCAATATATTCCAACCGCAGCTATTAGTACGAATGCAGCAGAATTGTTAAGCAAAAAACTTAAGGAGAATCGCAGTTTAAAATTCTTTATGAAACTTTCCTGTGAAAACCTTGACGAAGTACTTTCGTATAATGTTATTGGTGAAATTGCAGGTTCGGAATATCCTGAAAAAATCATGATTGTTGGTGGACATCTTGATTCTTGGGATTTGGCTGATGGTTCACATGATGATGGCGCCGGAGTTGTACAAAGTATGGCCGTTTTGGAAATGTTTAAAAAATTAAATTACAAACCAAAAAATACTATGAGAGTGGTTCTTTTCATGAATGAAGAGTTTGGTGGAAAAGGTGGAAGAAAATATGAAGGCTTATCGAAAACAAATCATGAAAATCACATTTTTGCACTTGAAAGTGACGCCGGTGGATTTTCGCCAAGAGGATTTTCTTTCGGATGTGATGCCACTAATTTTCAAAAAGTAACAAATTGGAAATATTTATTCGAACCTTATTTGATTCATCATTTTTTCATTGGAGAGACAGGTTCAGATATCGGACATCTAACTTCTGCAAAAATTGTAAAAGCAGGATTGATTCCGGATTCGCAGCGTTATTTTGATTATCATCATGCAGCTAATGATAAATTTGATGCTGTTAATAAACGAGAACTAGAACTCGGCGCAGCAACAATGGCCTCGTTAATGTATTTGTTTGATCAATATGGAATTGATTAGTTTTGAAACCAGCCGAAGTATACATACTAAATCAACCCGAAAACTATCGGAATATTTTATTTCACATTATTGACGTAGTTCAAAATACAATTCTAGATGTTACTTTAGAATACAAATGGACAGTTCCTTATTTCTATTATAAAAAGAAGCCTTTATGCTATTTGAATGCCAATCATAAACATGGATTTGTTGATGTTGGTTTTGCCAAAGGTTTTGAATTAAAAAACAATCTCGATTATTTGATTGCAGATAATGGAAGGAATACAATTAAATCACTTCGCTATTTTTCATTGGAACAAATAGACAATGCCATTTTAATTTCAGTTCTCGAAGAAACTAAATCTTTATATTAAAAAAAACGTCCCTAACATCGAGACGTTTTTTTTATTTAAATTAATGAGCTCTATTGATATAAATCCAACCCGTTTTTGCGGGTAGATTATCTTTAAAATCAATAACATAGTAATAAGTGCCATCCGGTAATTCATCACCTTTATCAGATTGTCCTTTCCATTCATTAGTATAACCACCTTTGCTATAGACTTTCATTCCGTATCTATTGAAAATGCTCAGATGTTTTACATTTAACAGGCTTAAGTCAAAGAATTCATTATCACCATCATTATTTACAGAAATTCCTTTTTGGATACCGCAGAATATTCTTTCTTGAGTGATAGACTCTGTTTTATAACATCCTTCTGAATTGGTAACAGTCACAGAGAAAGTGATAGGCATTTCCTCAATTACTGTTGTTGAATTTAAATATTCAGTAACATTAAACGTACTTGAGTTATTACCAACTGCCTGACCATTGCTGTTACTCCAAACAAAACTAGCTATGGTGAGATCAATTGTATTATTTAAAGCCGTAACTTCTATAATAAAATCGTTTTCTATACATTTTCCGCTTAATTCAAAATCAAAAGCACTTTGAACAGTTAAAGCAAGACTTCCGTTATTAGCACATTGTCCTGCAGTAGGAACAAAGGTGTAAGTTCCCGATGTTGTATTATCAATTACCGCTGGTGTCCAAGTTCCTGATATTGCTTCAAGAGATGATGTTGGAAGAGAAGGTGGGATCTCGCCAGTACATAACGGAGCAATGGCATTAAATGTTGGAGTAATAATTGGATTAACAACAATTGTCATTGTATTTGTTACAGCACATAAACCTATAGTTGGGGTGAATGTGTATACAGTTGTTGCTAAATTATTTAATGCTGGTAGCCAAGTCCCACTAATTCCTTCAATCGACGATGTTGGTAAAGTATTTAATTGTCCGCCAGAACAAATAGGGAGAACTTGAGTAAATGTTGGTGTAACATTCGGATTGATAACTGCCGTCAAAGTTGTTGTAGTAGCACAAAGCCCAAGAGTTGGTGTAAAAGTATAAACCGTAGTTCCAACAATTGAATAGTCTAATGTTGAAGGATTCCAAGTTCCAGTTATTCCATTCTGAGAAGTTGTTGGTAATAAAACCTGTAGAGAAAATCCAGCACAACTCGTAATTGAGGTACCAATAGCAAATGTTGGTATTGTATTTTGATTTACAGTTACAACTACACTACCTTGAGAAGCACATTGACCAGCAGTTGGTATGAATGTGTAAGTCAAAGTTTGTGCATTATCAACGATACTAGGTGACCATGTTCCGGTAAATCCTTCAATTGAAGTTACTGGCAAGGTTGGAGCAATTCCTCCACTACAGATAGCAGGAATAGTATTAAATGTAGCAGCTATAGGTTGATTTACAGTTATAGTTAGACTAGTAGAAGTAGCACATTGGTTAGTGATATTTTCACCAAATGAAATATCATCTAGTGAGAAGTCATTACCGTTTGACAAAATTATTCTATCATAAATGGCTATTTGTGCGGAAGTATTTGTTCCAGAATTCCATGTGTAGCTAATTTGCGCCCATTGACAATTTGTTGTCGGTGCAGTTACAGCTCCAATTGATGTTCCGTTTATAGTTACCTCAATAGTGGCAAGATTTGGAGTTGCTACTGTTTGTAGCCAATAACTAAAAGTATAGGTTTGATTAGGTACTACTGCAACTGTTTGTCCCCATACTTTATCATTTCCTGCATTAACGGTTGAGCCATCAACAACCATCATATTACCAGATGTTGGGGTATGCCCGGTACACGCTGGGAAAAATTGGAACCATAAATTTGCAGCGGTTACAATACCATAAGCTTTTTGAACACCACTTAGTCCTGCATTATTTAAGTATTGATAATCGGTAGTAAATCCAGTATTACCTGATGAAAAATCACCATTAACAATTAAATTGGTTGAAGAAGACCCGGACGAATTTGGTGTAAAAGTATAGGTAGTGGTGGTTGTGTTATCCAATGCAGGTAACCATGTACCAGTAATTCCTTCATTAGAAGTAGTTGGTAATGGGCTCAAAGCTTGACCTCTACATATAGGTGAAATTGGGTCAAATATTGGAGTTATTATTGGATTAAATAATGAAATTGAACCACTTGAAATTAGACAATTATTAGCATACACTAAAATAGTATTATAATCACCAGCATTTAATCCGCTAATAGTGTAATCTCCATTGCTAGTTGAAGTAATAATTGTACTTACAGGGATTCCGTCATCATCATAGGATAAGTTATATTGTGTGTTAGAAGCTAAATTTGTTATTAGAATTGAGCCATCTGTTCCATTACATGTGGTTGGATTTGTTCCAAAATAGCCTGGCGTATTTTGTAATCTATACGTCGCTATAAAGTTATCTCCGTTATTATTTATATAAATAGTATCATCACATTGTGTTGTAGAATCCACATCTCCTGTAATATCATAAAATACTTCCAATACATAATCACCAGCAGGGAAAGCTGTTAAATCTACCGGAAATTCAGTATCGCTCAACACTTCTTGCCATTTTTGATCGCCAGGATTACAAGGACCACCACTAGGGAAAGTACTTCCGGAACAGTTGTCAAAGAATGGCAAGTTTAACACCGTAAACGCACCCGGAGTTCCCGCTTGTGGGTAAATTCTATAATTCAATCGAGCACTACAAACGTTGGCTGTAACAGATTTAAATGTTTTTACTTCGGCACCTCTTAATTTGAAAGTGTTCGAGTTAGAAATGTAGGTTCCAAAATCAGTATCAGGGAAAATATTTTGAGCTGGGCCAATTATTGAAGTTCCTGAACCAACAGTATTAAAGAAATTGTTATCCTCACAATTCGTTAACCAAACTGCACTTGCAAAACTTCCAAAAGAGCAATCTTGATAGACCGTTACTGCTAAAGTTACTGTTTCGGCACATTGAGGCGTATTTGGAGTAAAAGTATATGTGCCTGATAGTGTATTGCTAACAACACTTGGAGACCAAGTTCCTGCTATACCATTCAACGAAGTTAAAGGTAACGTTGGTGCTGTAGTTCCAGAACAAATTGGTGCTGGCGATATAAAGTTCGGAGTTACAGGTGTGTTTATAGTAACAGTTCCAGAAGTACTAGAACTAGTTGCTCCTGTAGTGGTGTTAGTAATGATAACACTATATATTCCAGCAACATTAGTAAAGAAACTAGCCACATTTCCGGGATTTGTAGCTCCCGATGGAATGGTCCAAGAATAATTATAAGTTCCAGGAATACTTGGCGTCGCAAATACGTTTGCTGGTGTTCCTTGGCATACAGTTGGACTATTAACACTTACGTTCAAAGTAGCAAGAGGGATAGGACAAGGTGTAAATACTTTTAAAGCATAAGCTAAATATGCGTGAGTAAGGCCACCTGTTGTTAAATAATCTAATGAAAAACTAGTTACTGTGGTTGTACTTCCAAACCATGATGCATATGCGTTATTATCACCACTTGGACTTATTGCAACCGCACCTGTTACAGAAGCATTAACACCAGTTGAAGTTGTTGAGGTAAATGTTACACCCACAAAATTAAATGAATCATCCCAAGTACTTATATCAATGTCAGCCATACTATATCTATCAATGATTACGGGGGTAGAGAATGTAAATGTCAATCTTCTTGAAGGAGGGGTATCCGAAGGACCGTTAGTTGAGAATGTATTGCTGCCGGTTACCACTAGGTTGGTAGCAGTAGTTGCGGGGCTATCAATAGTTACAATGTTACCAGTACCAGTGAAAGTAAGGGTGACTGTTCCGCCAGGATAAGTTCCAGTTAAAGTACTTGCATCACTAGCTGAATTCCATACAACATAACTACCAGCCTGATTTTGGTAGGCAGGCGTCCAATTACTTGTTTCTGAACCTGAACACACACTTCTAACATAGTATTGATTGCAACAATTAGGTGTTAAGCCAGTTAATGTATATGGATTTGAAGTGGTTGAAACCCAACCGGGAGTACTATTTGTTGGACTTGGGGAACCACAAGGTAAAATTAATACTTGCCAAGAAGTTGCGCTTCCTGCTTCAATCCAACTTAATTGCGATGTTGTAGTCACAACAGTACTAGCTGTTACACCCAAAGGTTTAGGACAAGAAGCTGCTGGGGCACAAGTAATATTTGATGACCAGCCCGTTTGGTTAACCGTACTATTTGAAATAAATACAAAATATAAACATCCATTTGCTGCAGATGATGTAGCAGACGGCGGTAAAATTGTACCGGAATAGGTACCAATTAGAGGTGCTGAAGCACTATTACCATTGTAAATTCTTAAAATATCATTATTGAGTTCTGTATCAAACGAAGTGAAAGTTACAGTGACTTTATCTGTTAGTGACGAAGGGCAAATAAGCGTTGCTATGTTTGAATTATTTGCATAATTACCTAACACTCCTGAATCTAAGAAATTTCCACCACAAACCGGCGGCGCAATTTGAGTTGTTATAGTTACTGAACTTGACCAATCACTAACTCCATCAGTACCGCAATTTCCACGAACATATATAGTGTAACAAGTATTTGGGAATAAACCAGTAAGAGCAAACGGATTAGTTGAAGCTGGAACCCAACCTGTAGTTGCTGCTGTTGGAACTGCCGAACCACATGGCAAGGCTAAAACTTCCCAAGAAGTAGCATTACCTATATTTGTCCAAGCAAGATTAACAGAATTTGCAGAAACGGCGGAGGTTGTTAAATTAATAGGTTTACGACATAAAGGTGCCGGAGCACAAGTGACATTGGAAGTCCAACCAGCTTGAGTTACACTACTGTCAGAAGTAAATACAAAAGTTAAACATCCACTGGCAGCATTTGAAGTATATGTTGGTGGTATAACATTACCTGAATAAGTACCTAATAAAGGAGCTGAAGCATTATCACCATCGTATATTCTTAATTGATCAGAACCGGTTTCAAGACTAAATGAAGTAAAGGTAACTGTTACTAAATCGCCAGAGTTAATTGGGCAAATGGTTGTTGTGATGTTAGCATTATTGTTGTAGTTTCCTGTTGGCCCACCAGTATCAACAAAGTTTCCACCACAAACTGGAGGCAAAGCTTGTGTCGTGAAAGTGGTTACAGTTGACCAAGCACTACTATCAGAAGCCGAGCAAACTGCTCTAACATAAACATCATAACAAGTTAATGGTGTTAATCCGGTTAAAGTGAATGGATTTGTAGATGCATTAACAAATCCTGTTGAAGCCGCTGTTGGAGCCGCTGAACCACATGGCAAAGCCAGAACTTGCCAAGCTGTAGCAACTGATGAGTCAGGATTTGAGGGTTGTGTCCAACTTAAAATAGCTGAAGTAGAAAGAACCGTTGTATTTGTTAAAGCTGTAGGTCTACTACAAGTCGGAGCTGGTGCACAAGTTACGTTAGCAATCCAACCTGTTTGTACAACACTACTATCAGAAGTGAAAACAAAAGTCAAGCAACCATTTGCTGCACTTGAAGTATACGTTGGAGGTAAAGTTGTGCCTGTATATGTTCCTAATAAAGGTGCTGCTGCAGTACTTCCATCGTAAATTCTAAGCCTATCACAACAACTCTCCATTGAAAATGAAGTAAAAGTAACCGTCACTAAATCGCCAGCATTTGTTGGGCAAATAGTGGTTGTTATATTTTCATTGTTCGAATAGCTTCCGGTTGTACTACCACTATCAACAAAGTTTCCACCACAAACCGGCGGTGCTGCTTGTGTTGTAAAAGAGGTAGTAATTCTTGACCAAGCACTACTATCAGAAGCTGAACAAACCGCTCTAACATAAATATCATAGCATGTTGTTGATGTTAATCCGTTTAATGTAAATGGATTTGAAGTCGCATTAACAAATCCAGTTGAACCTGCTGTTGGAGCCGCAGAACCACAAGGCAAAGCCAAAACTTGCCAAGCTGTAGCAACTGATGAGTCAGGATTTGCGGGTTGTGTCCAACTTATAACAGCTGAACTTGAAGTTACTATTGAATTGGTTACAGTATTTGGTATACTACAAGTTGGCGCCGGTGCACAAGTAACATTACTTGCCCAACCTGCAGCTGTCGTAGTACCATTTGAGGTAAATACAAATGTTAAACATCCTGAAGAAGCAGAAGACGTAAATGCTGGTGGTAAAGCGGTTCCGGATAGAGTAGCTAATAATGGTGCTGAGGCATTATTACCATCATATACTCTTAAAAAATCAGTAGCGTTTTGGGTGTTAAACGAAGTAAAAGTAACCGTTACTTGATCTCCCGGAGTAGTTGGGCATATTGTAGTGGTACTATTTTCATTATTGGCATAATTGCCCCCAACACCACCTGAATCCACAAAGTTTCCACCACAAATTGGTGGAGCTGTACCAGTAATAAAGTTGGCTGAAGCAGTAGACCAGGCACTTGAAAATCCTGAAGCACATATTGCTCTAACATAATATTTGTATGCCGTATTGGGAAGTAAACCTGTTACTACAAATGGTAATGTCGTAGTGGTATGAGTTGGAATCCCTGTAGGTGTTCCTGATGCAAGCACAATTTCTATTTCCCAAGTGGTTCCGGCACCATTAGGATTTATCCAGTTTAGGGTTGCTCCGTCTACAGTTATTGCAGAAAAAGTTAATCCTGTTGGTGACAAACATCTCGCATTTACTCCAACACTATCTATTAACCATCGGTCACCATCAATTGATGTAGTAGGTTGTGTATAAACTTTTACAAAAGAAATATAAACAAATTGACCAGCAAAAGCAGACAAATCAACGGTTTTCTCAGTGTAGATATTAAAGTTTGATGTAGGTGTAATTAATTCATCTTCTGACCATTGTTGCACTAATATATAGTCATTCGGATTAGTTTGTGATCCAGTAGTGACAGAGGCCACTTTTATCTGATAAATAGCACCTTGATTTCCACTGGTAAACATTCTCGTGAAAAAATGTAATTCACCATTGGTTGGAACTTGTATCGGTGGTGTTGCTAAATAATTTTCAGAAGTATTACCTTGACCAATATTATCTCTGGTTATGTAAGCAGCATTCGCGCCTTGATATACTGTTGGGGGAGTTGAAATAGTTGAATTGATTCCCCATCTTTGTGTACCAATACCATTATCAAAAACAGCCCAGTTTCCAGAATCTAATGTCCAGTTGGTTGACGGAAAAGCGTCAGGACCAGTTGTGTTTTCAAATCCCTCTGTGAATTGTGAATAGCCATTGATTGAAAATAATAATAATGCTAAAATGAATAAGCTAATTTTTTTCATATTGGTTGGTTTTTGGTCAAGGATTTGATAAAAAATTATATCTTGAATATTCCGCCGAAGGCAATTATTCGTTGTAAAAACAAAAAATGCTGTGATGCGCTGTCTGCCGCATCTTTTGTTGTTCGAATGTCGTTCATATTGATATAACCACCTTTCATTTCAGCTTCAATAAAAAAGTATTTGAAGAAGGTTAGATTTAATCCAACTTTTGCAGAAACTCCAAATCCCGAAACATTAAAATCGTCGTGTCTTTCTTTTCCGAGCAAAGTAGCATTCGTTTTTGGATATACTATTCCAGTTCCAATACCTTCGGTAATATTTAATTGAAATTTATCCGTATTTCGTATTTTAAAAATCTTTGAAATATCATCTACACGAGAAAATTCAGTATTGATGTAATTCAAACCATCAGTGTGTTCAAATTTTAGGAAAGTTCCATCGGTCATATCAATGGTGTGATTTCCGGATGGTAAATAGACTCCGGCATAGTCAGGATAGGATGCACCAACAACTCCTCCAATATCCACTGTTTGATTTTGAATCATAACATATTTCATATGATCAACACCAATGGAAATGTTATAATGGTCATTAATGAAATAACCAATTCTTAAATTGGTTTGCGGTATTGTCATTCGTGCCGGGTTTATATAATCGATGTTCCAGCCTTTTGGCTTATCGTTTGCTTGAACATTATATAGGGTAAAATCATAATCCGGTCCTTTGAAGTGAATATCTGATTTGGAAAAACTTTCGCGGTTTCCTCCCCAAAAGATAAACATTTTTCCTTTGTTATGTGCGGTATATTTATCAGGATTAGCTGTCTTTTCCTGTGCGGAAACAACTTGGGTTAAGGCAAAAAAAGTTATGTATGAAAATACTATTTTTTTCAAAATGTGTAATTAATTAAAATTGATTAATTGTTTTTCTGATGGCTACCAAACGTGTCATCAAACCTTCAAAATAGTCTAAATGTAACATATTAGCGCCATCGCTTTTGGCATGTGCCGGATCAAAATGGGTTTCGATAAAAATTCCGTCAACGCCAACTACAATTCCCGCTTTGGCAATGGTTTCAATCATATCAGGTCTTCCACCGGTTACACCAGCAGTTTGATTGGGTTGTTGTAACGAATGGGTCACATCCAAAACGGTTGTGGCATACTGTTGCATGGTTGGAATTCCACGGAAGTCAACTATCATATCCTGATAACCAAACATACTTCCTCTATCGGTAACCATTACATTTTGATTGTTACAGTCTAACACTTTTTGAACCGCATGCTTCATGCTTTCCGGACTCATGAATTGTCCTTTTTTTAGATTGACCGTTTTTCCGGTATTGGCTGCGGCTACTACTAAATCAGTTTGACGAACCAAAAACGCCGGAATTTGTAACACATCAACATATTGTGCTGCTTTGTCAGCATCTTCATTGGTATGGATGTCAGTAACGGTTGGAACATGAAAGGTTTCGGAAACTTTACGAAGTATTTTTAACGCTTTTTCATCACCAATGCCTGAGAAACTATCAATTCTTGAGCGATTGGCTTTTTTAAAAGAACCTTTGAAAACGTATGGTATTTGTAATTTGTCTGTAATTGTAACTAGTTTTTCAGCTATTTTCATAGCCATTTCTTCACCTTCAATAGCACATGGACCAGCAAGTACGAAGAAATTTCCACTATCAATGTTTTTGATTTGTGGAATAGAATTTAGATTCATAAAGTTTTAGTTTTTTAAAGACGCAATATAAGGATATTTTAAATATTTTTTACAGTAAACAGGTTAAGTTATTTTTTGATAGAAAGACCCACTGGAACAAGCAAATATCCTTTCTCATAAATGTTTACATATAATTTTAATGGCTCAGTTTGTCCTTCCCATTTTAACTCATACAAATCAAGAAAACCTGCACCAATTTCGGTTCTTTTGGTCGGAAATGGACAACAACTTTCAACTTTAGAATAGGTTATTTTTTCACCTTTTGGTCCGGCTAAAGCATTTAGGAAACGTTCTGCATTTAGATTTTCATCCTTAGTATTTTTGAAAAAAACATTAATTGGATAATCAGCATCATAACCATACTTTTTGTCTTTGCTATATTCGGTTAAAACAAAAGTGTTGTTTGCTGATAATGTTGGAACTGGTGCTGAGTCATCTACATTTTTTAAAGTAGATTTTGTACTAACGCAAGATGAGGTTGTTATTGCAATAAGAATGGCAACTAAAAATGGCTTGATTTTCATGATAAATATTTTTTGTTTTCCTTTTACAATTATCATGCAAAAAAAAAGCAATTCAAAAATAGACAATTTATAGCAATAGTTTGTCAACCAAGTTCAAATGAATTTCTATTTTTGTGTAAAATATATCGTATGGAAATTTTAACTCAAACATGGCATTGGTCGGTTGCAGGTTTTCTCATAGCTGTGGTAATGCTGTTGCTTAATTATTTTGGAAAAGTATTCGGAATGTCATCTAATCTTCGCTCATTATGCGCCATGACTGGCGTTGGAAAAAAAGTTCCTTTTTTTGATTGGGATTGGAAATCACAACGCTGGAATTTAGCTGTTGTTGTTGGCGCTATGATTGGCGGTTATGTGGCAGTTCATTTTTTGAGTGATGCTTCCAATGTCGATATTAATCCTAAAACGATTCAACAATTATCGGCAATGGGAATCGATGCTCCTAGCGGAAAATTAGTACCAGATGCACTATTTGGAAATCAAATATTTGAATCTCCAAAAATGATTATCATTCTACTCGTAGGAGGATTGTTAATCGGTTTTGGTTCTCGATATGCAGGAGGTTGTACTTCGGGTCACGCCATTGCCGGAATGAGTAATTTGCAATTACCTTCATTAAAAGCGGTCATCGGTTTTTTTATCGGAGGTTTGATTATGTCGCATTATATTTTACCCTTACTTTTTTAAGTTATGAATCTACTAAAATATTTACTCGTTGGATTTTTCTTTGGTATCGTTTTAACTAAAGCTGAAGCCGTTTCCTGGTACCGAATTTATGAAATGTTTCAATTTCAGTCGTTTCATATGTATGGCATTATTATGACCGCAATTGCTACCGGAGTTGTTGGCATCCAAATTATAAAAAGAAATAAGTTAAAAGACTTCGATGGGAATCTGCTAATTATACAAGACAAAGAAAAAGGAAACACACGTTATTGGATTGGCGGAATTCTTTTTGGATTAGGCTGGGCAATGGTTGGCGCTTGTCCGGGACCAATTTTTATACTACTCGGTGCCGGTTTTATGAGTGTCGGATTGATATTAATAGGAGCTATTTTTGGCACGTTTTTGTATGGCGTTTTTAAGGATAAGCTGCCGCATTAAAATAGAGATAGCATTTCAATCGAAATGCTATTTTTTTTGATTCAATTTCAAAATTCCATACGTAATGCAAAACTGCGCAATCAGATACGTTATCATTATCGAATACGATGCAGATGCAATTGGTGAATGAAATTTATCGATAGCTAAAATACTATCCGAAATCACAAAGAAAACAGCGCCAATAAACACAAAATATTTAGCTTTCCCTTCCCAGTTAAAAGCTTCTTTCAGCGCCAAAATCAACATGATTGAAATGGTCATGGCATAAATACCAACAGGCATTTTTAAATCGCCCAATGTTGGCAGCAAAAACACCAACATGCTTACTAAATAAATTAATATCATAATAAAACCAACCCAAACCAACCGTTTTTTGAAACTGACACTTGTTAATGTCTGTCGGGTAAATAGCACAATGAATAAGATATGAGCAATTAGGAAAGCTACCAATCCGAAAATAAAATACAATTCACTTTTATCGGCAAACATCAAAATGCAATCGCCAATCCAAGAAAAAAGCAAAGCAGAAAGCAACCATTTTTTGGTATCAAATGGCTCGCTTTTTACCACAGCATAAAACAAAAACGGAATCAAAAAAGGTTTTAAACACCAAGTTAAAGTGTCGTTTCCGATAAGTAAAAGTATGGAATACACTATTCCAAAAACTAGAAAAACCTGCAGCAATCGATGACTAGTTATCATACGAAAGTGTGTTTTGAGTTTTCCTGAATTCCACAAAAACAAAATAGGAACTCATCAATAACGATAAAGAGAAATAGGAGATAAGCACTGCATTTGAAAAAGGTAAAAGTGTTGACATTCCAAACCAATCACCATAGAAATAAAGAATTCCAATTGAAAATAGGAATCTTAATCCTTCCCAAAAGATAGAGAATTTACGTGTATCCATCAATTCAGTATAGCTGTAAACCGTTAGAAAAACGAAGAATCCATAGACAAAAATATTCGGTAATCCGATTGTTCCAAGGTTTCCAAAAAGATAGCTTATCAATCCCAAAGTGGTGAACAATTGCACCAACGACCAATACATCAAAAGCTGTGAATGTTGATTGCCATATTTATCAAAACTATAGACATCAGATATTTTATCAACCGGATATTTTTCATCAAAATCTTTTGGGCGCCAACCTGTTGGTTTAAACCAAATGGTGAATTTATCTTTCCAGTTTTCGGCATGATAGGCATCTTTAATCAAAAGCCACATATGCTGAAAATTTATTTTGATTGGATTCCATGTATGCGCCGGTCGAGTGATTCCAAAAACCGGTGGAACCGAATCTAATTCTTCCTGAAAAGTGCCGAAAAGTTTATCCCAAAAGATAAATATTTGTCCGTGATTTTTATCCATATATTCCGGGTTGATGGCATGATGCACTCGATGATGTGAAGGTGTTACCATAAATTTTTCCAGAAAACCAAGTTTTCCAATATATCGGGTATGATACCAAAATTGTAAAAACAAATGTATCGGCAACAAAATAGCAATCACTGTAGAAGGAACGCCAAAAAGCGCAGCAGGTAGTAACAAGAAAGTAAACAGATTGACAAAGCTGGAAATTGGTTGACGTAAAGCGCAAGCCAGATTGAATTCTTCGCTACTATGATGAATGGCGTGTTTATTCCAAAAGAAATTAATTTGATGTGCCCATCGATGGCTCCAATAGCCATAAAAATCAATTACAAAAAAGGCAATTGCATAGGTGAGAATCGTTGCTTCGACATGCAAAATTGCCAAATGCGAAACCATCCATTCATAGGAAATAATAGCAATACTCAATCCCAAAGCATCTTTTACGGCATTGGTCATTCCGGAACTGATACTTGAAATGCTGTCCATAATTGGTGCATGGTCGACACCTTTGAAATAGCCATATGTTTTTTCGATTACGATTAGCAAAAGAAAAAAAGGCATAGCAATCAATAAGATTTTCCCGTATTGTTCCATAACGTTAAATTTGTTGTTCAAATATAACAAATTCCGCTATTATCTTTTCAGTGTGAAATGCGATTTAAATTCTTTCCATCTGGTCTTGGTCTGGTCTAAGTATTCCAATTTAAACCAGTAATCGTCGGAAGGAAGCATACGATCATTATAGGTTCCGTCCCAGCCATTACCCGTAGTACTTAATTGTTTCAAAAATTTACCATATCGGTCAAAAATATAAAGCCGCGCAAAAGGTTGATCTTCCAACCCAATAACATTCCATGTGTCGTGAATACCATCGCCATTTGGTGTAAAATAATGAGGATAATCGATAGATTGAACTCCATCAATAACTATTTCACCACAACTGGTATTTCCTTTCACATCACGAACAGTAATAGTGTGTTCACCCAAAGAAGCATGTTCGAAAACATTGCTGCTTTGGAACGGACCATCATCCAAACTATATTCATAAACACCAAATCCAACCACATTTACGGTTATAATTTGATTGTCACTAAAATCATTACTAATGGTATATGGAGGTTCAGCAAATTGTGCCGGGCCAGATTGAATTACGGTAAACGCATTCGAAATATTTGAAACACAAGCTAACGAGCTGGTACTAGTAGCCACGACGGTGTAATCTCCGGGCGCGACAGTATTGATGTTATAAGTTGAACTGATTGCACCTGGAATTACGGTTCCATCTAATGACCAAGCAAAAGTATAATTTGGGCTTTTAATTCCGCTATCCAAAGTCAAGCCGCTTAATAAAACATTGGTGGCATAATCAACACAAATGTTGTTAGTTGGTGAAGAAATAATTGGTTCAGCCAATTGTTCAACAGTTATATTTAAAGGTGCTAACTGATAACAACCGGTAATTGCATTTTCGACTCTAACCCAAACAGTATGCGTATATGCCTGATAATTGACTAAATTAGTAATAGCATTTGTACCATTAATAGCATCGGTTTGCGTATTATAAAAAGTGGTGGTAACTCTGGTTTGAGCACCTATAATTCCATTGATATACGTACTCAAATCTAGCGTAAAGAAACCATCATTAGTTCCGTCAACATCACAAGTCTCAAAAGCTGCCGGAGCAGTTGCAATTGGTTTTGGATTAACAACAAGTGTAAACTGACCAGTGTTGAAACAACTTGTAGTATTGTTCACGACTCTGACAAAAATAACCTGCGGATTAATGGTATTGGTGAAATTCGTTGGATTCGGAATTGCATTCGTTGCTGATTGTGCATTCGCTGCTGTTGTATAATAAGTAATTGTGAAATCGGCAGGCAATTGTGTGCTTCCCAACAAACTTGCAGTAGTCGAAGTCAAATTGAATGGAGCTTGACCATCGGTATTGTCATCACAATTTTGAACCGTTAACGGCTGAATGATTGTTGGTAACGGATTTACGGTAAGCGGTTGTTCAACTAATACAAAACAATTATTACCAAGATAATCCACTCTGTTGTTTTCTACTCTAATCCATATATTCTGGCCAACCAAAGCGGCAGTCGGATTTAGTATTTCATTGGTATCAGCTAAAGCATCAGCTTGCGTTGGATAATAATGTAACGTTAATGTAGAATCGCCATTTATTATGATAGAAGCATTTAAGGTCAAATTAAAAGTTTCCAACATGTCGCCAGTATTGTTTATATCACATTGCGCTGGCAACGGTCTGATTCCGTTTGTTCTTGGCGTTGGAATTGGCAATACTCTTATGTCTAAGGTAGTGTAACTTATACAACCTTGAGCATTGGTAACCATAACTCCTAATGTCTGAACAGCAGGCGATATATTTGTATAGGCAGTCGGATTTGGTATCGCAACACTCGAAGAAGTAACAGGATAACTTGGATAATACGTCACGGTCGTATTTAGGAATCCACCTGTAATTTCGTTGTTTTTAACTGTTAAATTAAATTCGGTATACTGATTATTTGGATTAGTATCATCATCACAAATGCTTAAAGGCCTTGGTGTTGTTAATATTAAAGGTGGATTAATCAATAATTCGAAAGAACCAATTGAATAACAATTTGAATTATTATTTTCAACTCGTACCCAAATCATTTCGTTATTGCCTCCAATATAATGAGTCGATTGAATAATTGGAGCAATACCATCATTAGCATCAGTTTGAGAAATATAATAGGTAACTGTATAATTTGATGCTGCTAAAGGTTGAATCGCTAACACAGCTGCATCATTTTGCGTTAAATCAAATACCATTGACAGATTTTGCGGATTACTATCTTCATCACATTGAATTAAATTCGGAACTGTAAATGGCGTTATAGGTTGCGGATTCACATTTAATTCGATAGGGATAAAACTTCTACAACCATTCACATTATCAATAGCCGAAGCATAAATAATTTGAATAAAAGGCGTTATATTATCATAAGGACTAACCAACGGATTGTTTCCTAATTGGGCATCTTCAATGGTTTCATGATACGTAATAGTATAATTAGCACCTTGTAATATATCAGAGGTTAACGTATTCAAATCAAAAGTTCCAAATCCATCTTGATTCCCGTCACAAATCGTATAAGGTTCGCTTTGAGGAATAGGAGAAGGTAGAGGCTCAACACGTATATCCATAGTTGATAAAACAAAACAACCTGTGATTGCATTTTCCACTCTAATCCATAATGTTTGTACATAAGGAGAAACGTTAGTATATAAAAGAGGTAACGGATTTATATCGGCTAAAGCATCAGACTGATTGAAATGGAAGGTTACATTCATTCCGGTTTGCCCGATTAATATAGCTGTGATTTTTGAACCCAAATCAAATTCTTCATAAGCTAAAGGAGTATGATTATCACATAAAGTATAAGGTGGATAATTTGGTTGCGTAGCCAAAGGCAAAGGATCAACAAACAATTGTAATGTTACAATATCATAACAACCAGTGGCAGTATTGGTTACTCTAATCCAAATAGTTTGTGTATTTATAGTTTGATTGATAAAGTTGGTAAGATTGTTTATTGGATTTGTTCCTAATTGAGCATTAGCCAGACTAGTGTAATAACCTATTGAATGCGTCGATTGATTTATGGAGCCAAATACCTGAGAAGCAACAGTTGTTAAATCAAAACTGGCGAAACCATCATTATTAGTATCACAAACATGATAATCGTCGGGTTCGATTGCTTCCGGAGTTGGATTTACAATTAATTCTAAAGTTAATATTTTATAACAACTAGACGATTCTGTTGATTCTACTCGGATGTAAATAGTTTGTTGATCTATACGAATATTGAAATAATTGGAAGGGTTTGGAATAGTAGTTCCGTTAATTTCAGCATCCGTCAAGGTTTCATGAAAACTAACCGGATATGGAATTCCTCCGGTTACTGTTGGGATAACTTGTGTCAAATCAAAAACACCAAATCCATCATTATTTGGGTCGCAATAGTATAAAGGAGCTATTGAATTTATTTGTGGTACTGAATAAACAGTTATAATTAAGGTACTTATTGAAGTACATAGTCCTCCTGTCGGAGTGAAAGTATAAGTTGTAGTCGCTGTATTATTTAAAGCTGGTGACCAAGTTCCTGTAATACCATTGTTTGAAATAGTTGGTAAAGGGTTAAGGATTTCACCTGAGCAAATTGGAGCTACTGCTGTGAACATTGGGTTTACGATAGGTCTAATGGTTACGGTAGTTGTAGCTACAACAGCAGAACAGCCGCCACTTGCAGCAATAGTATAGGAAACAGTATAGGTATTCGGAGTAGAAGTTGAAGGCGTGATAGCACCCGTTGCAGGATTAATAGTCAGTCCGGCAGTAGTGGAATAGACTCCGCTTGTATAGGCTCCTGTTCCTGTTAAAGTAACGGCTTGTGCAGTAACTACAGAGGAACAAAACGGAGTTCCGTAGGATATGGTTGCAGTCGGCAAAGCTGTAATAGTTACGGTAGTTGTAGCTACCACGGCAGCACACCCACCACTAGCAGCAATTGCATAAGTAACAGTATAGGTATTCGGAGTAGAAGTCGACGGCGTAATAGCACCCGTTGCAGGATTAATAGTCAGTCCGGCTGTTGAGGAATACACCCCGCCGGTATAAGCTCCCGTTCCTGTTAAAGTAACCCCTTGAGGAGTAACTACAGAAGAACAAAAGGGAGTTCCATAGGATATAGTAGCCGTAGGCAAAGCGGTAATGGTTATGGTAGTTGTGGTCACCACAGCAGCACATCCGGCACTAGCAGCAATAGTATAGGAAACAGAGTAAGTATTCGGGGTAGAAGTCGAAGGCGTGATAGCACCCGTTGCAGGGTTGATAGTTAGTCCGGCAGTTGAGGAATACACGCCACTGGTATAAGCTCCGGTACCTGTTAAGGTTACTGCTTGTGCAGTAGCTACAAAAGAACAAAAGGGAGTTCCATAGGATATAGTAGCCGAAGGCAAAGCAGTAATGGTTACTGTGGTTGTAGCTACCACACCAGCACATCCACCACTAGTAGCAATGGTAAAAGTAACAGTATAGGTATTCGGAGTAGAAGTCGACGGCGTAATAGCTCCCGTTACAGGATTAATAGTCAGTCCGGCAGTTGACGAATAGACGCCACCGGTATAAGCTCCCGTTCCTGTTAAAGTAACCCCTTGAACAGTAGCTACAGAAGAACAGAATGGCGTTCCATAGGATATAGTTGCAGTCGGCAAAGCGGTAATGGTTACTGTAGTTGTGGCTACCACAGGAGTACATCCGGCACTAGCGGCAATAGTATAAGTTACAGTATAGGTGTTCGGAGTTGAAGTCGAAGGAGTGATAGCTCCCGTTGCAGGATTTATAGTCAGTCCGGCAGTTGAGGAATACACGCCACCAGTATAAGTACCAGTTCCTGTTAAGGTCACAGACTGAGCAGCAGCTAGAGTAGAACAGAATGGAGTTCCGGCATAACTAATGTTGGCAGTTGGTGGATTACAATTAGTAGCAATACAAGTTGCTGTACTAAAAGCAAAGCAAGTACTTGCATCTCCCGTTGGTGTTAGAGTTATTGTTACAGTATCGCCTGGTGTTAGACTATTTACAGTATAATTTAAAACATTGCCTATAGCTCCAATAGTTACACTTGGATTAGCATTTATCTGATAAGAAACGTTATAACCGGTAGCTCCAGTAACTGCAGTCCAAGTGAATTGAACGGAAGTAGTAGTAGATACTCCACAATTGATAGTTGGTGTTACTATTGGGTTAATAGTTATTGTAGTAGTTGCCACCACAGCAGCACATCCGGCACTAGCAGCAATGGTATAGGAAACAGTATAGGTATTCGGAGCAGAAGTCGAAGGCGTAATAGCACCAGTAGCTGGATTAATAGTCAGTCCGGCAGTTGA
>NZ_JANMXZ010000014.1:0-86919 GCF_031381455.1 Flavobacterium sp.
TTTACGTTATGGCGAAAATGATATAATTGACAAAGGAAAATACATAAATATTTGGAAAAAGGAAAATGGAGATTGGAAAATATGCAGCAATATATGGAATACCAGTTTACCTGCAGTTTCTGTAAAATAATTATTAATCCAAATTAAAAATGAAAAAAGTAGGCATCATTGGTGGTTCTGGTTTCATTGGAAGTTATATCACCAAAACGTTTTTAGAAAACAATTATCAAGTTAAAGTAGCAACTACCGATATTTCTCGGGAAGATAAATACCAACACTTGATGCGCTTTAAAAACGCAGAAAACTTATACATCAGCGAGTTAGATGTTACAGATAAAGCCCAATTAGAAGATTTTGTTACCGATTGTGACTATGTCATTCATGGTGGAACTCCTTTTATATTAGACTTTCAAGATGCAGAAACAGAATTATTTGACCCTACGATTAAAGGAACTCAAAATTTTTTGGAAGTCATTCATAAAACTCCAGATATCGAGAAAGTAGTTTTAATCGCTTCCGTTGCCGGATGGAATACGAACTTCCCAATGCCCGCTGGCGGAAAGGATTTCTACGACACTTTTGACGAAACCGATGAACGATTTACCAGCACCGAAAGTCATCCGTATGCGCAAGCGAAGTTTATGGCCAATCAGTTTGTCGAACAATTCATAAAAGACAATTTTAACTTACCTTTTGAAATAACGTCTGTTTCTCCAGTAGCCGTTATGGGAAAAGCATTATCTAACAGAAAAGATTCTACTTCGAGCGGATTACAATTTTTAATCAAAAATAAAATTGCTCCCGATGATTTTATTCAATTTCTATATGATAATGATGTGCCTTTTGCTATAGTAGATGTAGCCGATGTGGCTCTTGCAATATTCAAAGCCACCACAACCAAAGGTTTGCATGGCAAAGATTATTTATTATCTAGCGAAACATATACAGTGTCGGATATGCACGAAATGCTGAATGGAAGAGAGCCTATTTCAAAAGCACGAATCGTTTATAAAAATGATTTAGCCAAGAACGATTTAAGAATTCAATTTAGACCCGTGAAAGAAACTTTGAATAATTATTCCAACTAAAATTTAAAAACATGCATCCAACCAAAACTTTTCTATGAAAACCAAAACCTTACCATCACTTTCCGAAAACACTTTTTTACGTTATTTTAATTTTGTTGCTTTATATTTTGCTCAAGGCGTTCCAGAAGAATGTTGTTTTATGGCATTCCAGGTGACTTTAGCGGAAGTGTAGCTATATAATCTATCAATAAAAACAACAATATGAAAACAGTAATTATTACAGGAACAAGTAAAGGCATTGGCCTTGAAACAGCGTTGGCATTTGGACGAGCAGGTTATAAAGTATACGCAACCATGAGAAATCCGGAAATGGCTTCAGATTTTAAAAACAAAATCAAAGCTGAATCATTAGATATAACCGTTTCTAAAATGGATGTTGACTCGGACGCATCAGTTAAAAAATGTTTTGATGAAATACTAAGCACGAACGGACAGATTGATGTTCTAGTCAACAACGCAGGAATTGAGCGACATGGTTCTATAGAAGAAATGACCATAGACGATTTTAATGCTATAATGAATACTAACTATTTGGGCGTACTTCGTTGCACTAAGGTTTTATTGCCTCTAATGCGCAAAATCCAAAAAGGAGCAATCATTAATGTCGCTTCTGTTGCCGGTCATATTGCCAACAGCCCATTGGGTGGTTATGCTGCTAGTAAACATGCGCTTGAGGCAATAAGTGAAGCGTTGGCACAAGAAGTAAAACCATTTAATATTAGGGTTGCTATTGTAGAACCAGGCATTATTAATACCGACATGGCTCGAGACATCAAGGTCGCAGGTAATTCTATTTATCCACAGTCAAAACGTTTTGGTGGATTGTTTGCTGCGTCCTTAAATAACCCAACACCGCCTTCATTAGTGGCCGATACTATTTTAGATATTGCAGAAAGTGGCACTTGGAAATTAAGACATCCTGTTGGTCCGGATGCGGAACCTTTTATAGCTTGGCGAGCCTCTATGTCTGATGAACAATGGGTAGATTGGAATGCTGCTAATGATGAAGATTGGTATAAATCGGTAGAGCAGGATTTTGGATTGAATGCCAGATAATATTTAAAATTCAGTAATCCGCATACTACTTTGAATAATAAACGGGAAAGCAGAAAACCGATTAGAGTAAGCAAATTAGTAACCAATTAAATCACACAAAAATGAAAACAACATTCACAATGATTGCCTTAATGGCAATTTTCACCTTCACTTCTTGCAAAAAAGAGAGTGATAAAGAAGTTACAACAGAAACAACAGTTACCGATACTACAGCTGTTGCCGATGAAGCTCCTGCATTTGAACCTTTTCAAGTTATGGCAATTAGCTATACCGTAAAAAATTATGAAGTATGGAAAAAAGTGTTTGACGAACGCGAAAGTACACGTGCAGAAAGTGGTTTGACCACAAGAGCATTGGCAAGAGGAACAGACAATCCAAATAAAATCTATCTTTTCTTGAACGTAGCTGATATGCAAAAAGCAAAAGAGTATGCTGCTAATCCAAAATTAAAAGAAGTGAGAAAAACAGCAGGTGTGACTAGCGAACCTGAAGTTATTTATTCCAATGTAGTTCGTTTTGAAGAGTCGCCAGCCGAATTTAAAGACAGAGTAAGGGTAAGTATTAAAATAAAAGATTTTGATGCTTGGCGTAAAGTATATGATGCCGAAGGCAAAGAAATTCGATTAGCAAATGGACTTATTGACAGAGCAATTGCGCAAAGTATTGATGACCCAAATATGATTTATGTAACTTTTGCAGTAAGCAATATGACAAAAGCAAAAACGTATATGAAAGCTCCTGAACTCAAAAAATTAATGACCGAAGCAGGTGTAATTAGCAAACCAGTAATCGATTTTTATACAAGTGTTTTGTAATCAAATAAAAACAGTTTATCCTGCAAGGTCTTTTTGACCTTGTAGGATTTTATCAAAAATGCGTAATAGATTTATAAAAAAACATTAATAATAATTCCATCAAAATGAAAACAATTGTATTACTCATCGTATTACCATTTTTCGGAATGCTTCACGCACAACAAACAACAAACTTTGCCTTTAATCACTTAGCCTTATCAGTCAAAAATCTTGACGAAACAGCTACTTTTTATAATGAAGTTTTGGGGTTACAAGAAATTACGAATAAAACAAAAATAGAAGGCATTCGTTGGTTTTCATTTGGCGAAGGCAAAGAACTGCATCTGATTTCTATTCTAAAAGAACCGGTTACGATTAATAAAGCCGTTCATTTTGCGCTATCAACTTCAAATTTTGATAACTTTATTAAACGATTAGAAGAGAAACACATTACCTATTCAGATTGGCCTGGAGTTATTAATAAAGTAACGATGAGAGCTGACGGAATACAACAAGTTTATTTTCAAGATCCAAATGGTTATTGGATTGAAGTAAATAGTGTTCAAAAATGATAGAAACAATTACAAAACCCAGAATTCAATCCATCGACCTTTTGAAAGGTTTGGTCATGGTCATTATGGCACTCGATCATGTTAGAGATTATTTTCATTATTCGGCTTTCTTTTTTGATGCTACTGATCCTGAGCAAACAACATGGCCAATCTATTTTACAAGGTTTATAACGCATTTTTGCGCGCCAGCGTTTAGTTTTTTGGCAGGAACTTCGGCGTTTATGATTGGTAAAAGAAAATCACCTGCTGAATTGTCAAGTTTCTTATTCAAACGTGGACTTTGGCTGGTTTTTGTCGAAATAATCATTATCAATTTTGCATGGAAATTCGATATTCATTTTAGTCATATTGGTTTGCAAACCATTTGGTCGTTGGGAATTAGTATGATTGTTTTGGCAGGATTAATTCACCTACCAAAGAAAGCTGTTTTGGCATTTAGCCTTGTGATTATTTTTGGACACAATTTGTTAGACAATATTCATTTTGACGGAAGTTATGTATGGGCAATGCTCCACGAACGTCAAAAATTTGAATTCGCCGAAGATCATACTGTTGTTTTTGCGTACTCTTTATTGCCTTGGATTGCCGTTATGTCATTGGGCTATTGCTTTGGTTCTCTTTACGACAGTTCGTTTGATGCTCAAAAAAGAAAGCGTCTATTAAATAGTTTAGGTTTGGGCAGTCTTGCACTTTTCTTTATCCTTATTGCTTTCAATACCTATGGCGATCCAGTTCAATGGACCAATTATAGCGATACTTCCAAAACGCTGATGTCTATTTTTAATGTTAGTAAATATCCACCATCGTTGTTTTATTTACTGGTAACATTGGGTTGCAGCTTGCTTTTTTTGGCGAATGCCGAAAAATTAAAAGGCAAAGTGGTCAACTTCTTTTGCGTCTTCGGAAGAGTTCCGTTTTTCTATTACATCCTGCACCTTTATCTCATTCATTTATTAGCAGTTTTTGCGGCTTACTTTACAGGATTTGGTTGGCAAGCAATGGTGTTACCAACATTTATTACCCGAGTAGAAGCTTTGAAAGGCTATGGTTTTAATCTGATTACAGTGTATCTGGTTTGGATTGTAGTCATTCTTTTGCTTTATCCTTTATGTAAAAAATTCGATAATTATAAACAATCCCACAAAGAAAAATGGTGGTTGAGTTATTTGTAAAAACATCTGAAAATAATGAAAAAAATTACACTGCTAATCATTTTACTGACTATTCCAAAGGTAGGAAACGCACAACAGTTACTAACCAAAGACCAACAAAAAGTGCAGGAAACAGTTGTCAATTTTTTTGAGGCTTTGTCTAAACGGGATTCCATTGCCTTAAAAAAATACTGCACTGCTGATATTGTGTTATATGAATATGGAAGCATTTGGAATGCAGATACACTTATCCGTAAAGCCATCAAATTAAATACGGCAAGTGATTTCAAACGAATTAATAATTTTGATTTTATCAGTACAACAGTTACTAAAAATACTGCTTGGACATCTTATAATCTCCTTTCGGAAATAATAAAAGATGGTAAAAAGGTTACTGTGCAATGGATGGAAACCGTCATTGTATTAAAAAAGAAAAAAAGATGGCAAATTAAACTATTGCATTCCACACTTATAAAACGCAATTAAAAAAAACATTATGAAAAAATCAATAATTTCAATTCTCTTTTCTCTGCTTTTTTCAACTACTTTATTATCCCAAATACAGTACAGCGACGAAACCAAAAAGTACATCGAATACAATGATGCTGTTATTGTATTAAAAAACAGTTTATTAATTGATGGAAAAGGCGGCACTCCAAAGTCCAAACAAACCATTATTATCAAAAACGGCAAAATTGAATGGTTGGGTGATGATTCCAAAGCCAACATTCCTAATGGTGCAAATACCATTGATTTAAATGGAAAAGCAATTATGCCAGGCTTGGTCATGTTGCACGAACACATGTACATTTCAGCAAGTTCGAAAGAATCTAGATATCCAAATTTAAGACAATTACCCGTGAGTTTTCCAAAGATGTATTTAGCATCAGGTGCAACAACTATCAGAACTTGCGGAAGCATTGAACCGTATTCAGATATTAGAATAAAAAAAGATATCGATTTAGGCTTGTTTCCCGGACCATTTATGGAATTGACTGCACCCTATATTGAAGGAAAACATTCTTATTTTCCTCAAATGAAAGAAAATAAAACACCAGAGGAAGCAGCCGCTTTTGTAAACTATTGGGCAGATCAAGGCTTCACTTCTTTTAAAGCTTACATTGGTGTTGACAAGCCAACATTGAAAGCTGCCATTGATGCAGCTCATAAAAGAAAGCTAAAAATTACTGGACATTTAGATATGGTTACTTACGAAGAAGCAGCCGAATTGGGTATAGATAATTTAGAACACGGATTTATGGTCTGTACCGATTTTGTAGATGATAAAAAAGAAAATGAAAATCCAGCAAGTGGTAAAGCCTATGAATCGATGGGAACTATTGATGTCAAAAGTGAAAGTGTAAAAAGGAGAATTCAATTTTTGATAGATAAAAAAGTAGGTGTTACTTCCTCGTTAGCCGTTTTTGAAGGTGCTACCACTATGCAACCCAAACCAAACGAAGACGTATTAAATGCCATGTCGCCAGATACAAGAGATTATTATTTGAAAAATTTTGCAGCAATAAAATCTGCAAAAACCCCATGGGATTACGATAAAGCTTTTGCCAATAATGCAAAAATGGAAAAAATGTTTTATGATATGGGAGGCTTACTCACAGTAGGAACTGACCCAACAGGTAACGGCGGAACATTAGCTGGTTACGGAACTTGGCGTGCGATAGAGTTACTAGTAGAAGTCGATGGATTTACACCGTTAGAAGCCATAAAAATTGCCACACTAAATGGAGCGACAGCATTGGGTTTTGAAAAAACAATCGGAACCATTGAAATTGGTAAATCAGCAGACTTGTTAATTATTGATGGCGATCCATCAAAAAACATCAGTGATATACGGAAAGTACAGTTGGTGTTCAAGTCTGGTGTTGCATTTAATTCAAAGAAATTGTTTGAATCTGTAAAAGGAAAAGTTGGGTTTAATTAAGATTCATTAAAATAACCTTACTTGAATAAAATTTGAAATTGAAACCATAAATACTATAACTATGAATACCAATTCTGTTGTCAAAACACGTGATGCACAACTTCCCAATGACATTGATTGTATCAAACAATTATGGACTGATTATCTAACTTGGGGAAATGACAACATGCAACTGAATTATGGTGTGCATCCACATAATCCGAAGGAACAGGTTAAACAAGATATTGAAATGATTGACAAATTCCTCCCACCAAACGGACGTCTTATCCTTGCATTCGTAGATAATAAAGCCTGTGGAATAGGATGCCTAAAAGGTATCAACGAAGAAATAGGCGAAATTAAACGAATGTATGTTGATCCCTCTTTCAGAAAGATTGGCGCAGGTCATCAAATTCTTCAATCTTTATTAAATGCTGCAAAAGAAGCCAGTTACAGAAAAGTACGATTGGATAGTCCAAAATTTATGGAAGCCGCTCATTCACTATACCGAAGTGCTGGTTTTAAAGATATTCCCGTTTATGAAGAAGTTGAAATTCCGGAAGCGTTTAGACAGTATTTGTTGTTTATGGAAATGGATTTATCGAAATTCTTTAAGTAAAAAAATAATGAAATTAAAAAGTTTATATGATTCATTAAAAATAATACTAACCAAAAACAAACCAACATTATGACAACAGAAACTACGCTTACCCCATTGCAAAGCTCCGACAGAATTCAATCCTTGGATGTGATGCGAGGCATTGTATTATTTGGCATTCTATTAATGAACATAAACGGTTTTGGTCTAGCCAAAGCCTATGATGATCCAACCGTTTCAGGCGGTTCCGAAGGATGGGATTTAATCACCTGGATTACCACCAACCTGTTTTTTGAAGGTACTATGAGAGGTTTGTTTTCACTTTTATTTGGCGTTGGCATGTTTGTGCTTCTAGACCGTCTTGAAAAAAGAGGCGCCGGAATGGAAGCAGCCAACATCTATTTCAGACGATTAAGTTGGATGCTGGTTTTCGGATTAATACACGGCTATTTGTTGCTTTGGACAGGTGAAATTTTATATAACTATGCCTTGATGGGATTTTTAGTGTTTTCGTTTAGAAATTTGGCCCCCAGAAAATTAATCATTATTGCGGTATTTTTATTCTCTGCAGGAGCTTTATGGACTTACTTTGATCATCAAAATGATATTAAATTGGTAGGTCAAGTAGAAGAAATTAAAGCATACAAAGCTCAAGACAAAACATTAACTAAAGAACTAACAGAAGCCGACCAGAAATGGCAAAAAAGAGAAGGAGAAAGATCAGCTGAAGGTGTTCAAGAGTATAACGAAAATATGCATAAAGGCTATTTTGATTTGGTGGCTTTTCTGGCTCCAATTAACTGTCATGGCGACCAATTCTACTCTTACCGATATGATTTATGGGACGTTTTGAGCATGATGTTATTAGGCATTGCCTTTTTTAAATTAAAAATACTAACGGCTGAAAAATCGTATCGTTTTTATTTAACCATGGTGTTAATAGGATACGGCATTGGTTTAAGCGTGAATTATTATGAAATCAAAACGATTATGGATAGTAATTTTTCCTTCTTAGGATTTTCAAAATCGTATATGACTTATGATTTGGGCAGAGTTACCGTTTCTTTAGGACATATCGGAATGATAATGATACTTTGTAAATCGCCCATATTAATGTGGTTAAAATTCCGATTGGCAGCGGTTGGAAAAATGGCGTTGACAAATTACATAATGCATTCTATAATTTGCATGATTGTCTTTACCGGTGTAGGTTTCGGTTTATTCGGAAAGTTACAACGTCACGAATTGTTATATGTGGTATTTTCTGTTTGGATTTTCCAATTGATTCTTAGTCCGATTTGGCTTAAATATTTTTATTTCGGACCTTTAGAATGGGGTTGGAGATATTTGAGTTACCTGAAAAAATATCCATTCAAAAAACAATAAGCATTATGGTAAATGAAAAAAAGAATCATTTAAAAAAAGCTCTCGGTGTTGGTTTTGGTATTGCTATTTTAGTCGGAAGTTCAATCGGTGTCGGCATTCTCAGAACACCGGGAACCATTGCAGGAATGCTCGATAATTATTGGCTTATAATTGCCTGTTGGCTTGTTGGTGGCTTATATGTTTTAATCGGTGTCGGAACTTATGCCGAGTTGGCGACTATGCTTCCTAAAGCCGGTGGTTCTTATAATTATATCAAAAGGGCTTTCGGAAATTACTCTGGCTTCTTAACTGGTTGGTATGATTTTATCAATAATTCCTTAGCACCAGCTCTATTTTGTATTGTCATTAGTGAATTTGCGGTGGTCTTGTTTCCTAGTTTAAAAAGTCAGATAACCATTATTGCTCTTGGGCTTTTGGTTGCTTTTACCTTGCTTCATGCCAGCGGCGTAAAAAGCGGGAGCATCATGCAACAAATAACAAGCATCATCAAAGTCTTGTTTTTTGTCGGATTTATAGTTGCTTGTTTTATGTATTCGGGCGTGAAATTTAATCCTACAGAAAACCATTCCTCCATTCTTGAAATGAGTGTGATTATTGGTTTTTTCAAATCACTTCAAATGGTTTTGGGGACTTATGAAGGCTGGAGTTCCGGTTGCTTTTTTGCTGAAGAAGATGAAAATCCAAGCAAAAATATTCCGAAATCATTGTATACCGGAGCTATAGTCGTTATACTGATTTATGTAATTATGAATATGGCATTTCTGTATGTTTTGCCGGTTTCAGCATTAGCTAATTCAACATTCGTGGCATCAGATGTAGCCAAAGTAGTTTTTGGAGAAAACGGCAGTATTATCGTAACCATTATCGCTGTATTCTCCATCTTGGGAATACTAAACGCTTATATGATGATTCCGGCTAGAATTTTATTTGGATTGAGTCGCGACGGATTTTTTATCCAAAAGGGAACTACTGTAAACAAAGGCGGAACGCCAATCGTAACACTTTTGATTTCTTCATCAATCGCTTTTGTCTTGATTTGTATCGGTTCATTTGAAATCCTATTTTCTTTGGGTGCGTTTATGGCTGTCATTGTTTGGGGATTTGCATATGCCGCATTAATCAAACTCCGGATTACAGAACCCAATTTACCAAGACCACACAAATCTTGGGGCTATCCTTTCACTTCAATTATCATGATACTGTTTTCAATAGCTTTATTTTTAGGATTTGCCTATAGCGACCGTAAAAGTTTGCTAACTATTGGAATTATTACATTGCTTTCGTATCCTGTTTTTTTATTACTAAATCGAACTAATAAAAAAGAATAATTATGACAACAACTAACACACCTATTAAAACACATGAACGCGAAATCTTTATGGATGCTTTGCGTGGTTTTGCCATCTTGGGAATATTTATTGCCAACTTAGGTTTTCTGAGTCATTATCAAGGTTCAGACAAAGCCGGAGCATGGTTATTATCGGGTTCAGATGATACGATGAGCTTTTTCCATCATTGGTTAATCGAAGGGAAATTCTATTCTATCTTCAGTTTGCTGTTTGGTTGGGGAATTGCTTTGCAAGTCAAACGCGGTTTAGACAAAGGTGTTGATGCGTTACCAACAGTCAAAAGAAGGCTTTTGTTTATGTTGTTGCTTGGCGCACTTCATTTGCTTATTTGGATTGGTGACATCGTATTTTTCTATGCGTTGTTAGGTTTCATATTATTGCCGTTTCGCAAATTTTCAAATAAAACATTACTCATCACTGCGGTCATACTTATTCTTTCTCCAATAGTGTTGTATTGGTTAAAAATGACTTTTCCAGTACTGAATTATCCTGCAGAGTTATTAAATCAAACCGGAGATCAATTGGGAGAAAAACTTAATAGAATCAATAGTCAAGCAACTTACATAGATTTTATGCAACATGGAAGTTGGTTTGATCATCTTAAAAACAACATCAGCGGTTTCTTTTATCGCTACGGCTATTTATTTTTTGTGAGCAGAATTCCAAAAGTACTGGGGATGTTCCTAATTGGTTATGTAATTGGTCGTTCGGATTTTTACAAGAATTTGGTACAAAACAAAAAAGTTGTTTACTGGATTATCGGTCTTGGTTTGCTAATTGGCTTGCCTGCCAACTATCAATTAGCGTATTATATGTCAAATTTTGAGGATGATTATTTTGGGTTAAAAATAAACGGTTGGTATGAAACTATTGCTTATGCACTAGGAGTTGTGCCTTTAGCATTAGCCTATGTTGGTTTGTTGATGTTAAGTTTTCAGACAACTATTGGAAATAAAATACTGCTTTTAATTTCGCCCGTTGGCAAAATGGCTTTTAGCAACTACTTGATGCATTCTCTCATTGGCAATTTTGTATTCCTTGGAGCAGGATTGGGTTATATGGGTCAGGTTGGCCCTGTGTATTTGACTCTTTTTGCTATATTAGTCTTTGTGTTCCAAATTATATTGAGCACTATTTGGTTACACTATTTCCAATACGGACCGATAGAATGGGTTTGGCGTTCGTTAACGTATAACAAAAGACAACCATTTCGAGTGAATTCAAATCATTAAATCAAAATAAATGAAGCTACAAGTTTTACTAATTAGTGTTTTATTGGCACAACAACTTTCAGCACAATCAATACTTCCGCCAATTAGCGAATGGCATGGAAAAAGCGAATTATTAATCGCCAAAACCAATAATCCTTGGATAACACCAACAGAAAAAACAAATTTTGTAACTACACCAAGTTATGATGAAACCATGAGTTGGTTAAAAAAACTAGCCGATGCATCCCCATTACTAACGATAATTTCTATTGGTAAAAGTCCGGAAGGAAGGGATATTTTTATGATAATTGCCTCAACTGAAAAAACAGTAACCCCAGCAGGATTGCAGCAATCCGGGAAGCCTCTATTGTTGGTTCAGGCGGGAATTCACTCGGGCGAAATTGATGGTAAAGATGCCGGAATGATGTTGTTGCGCGATATTGCTTTTGGAAATAAAAAGTCATTGCTGGACAAAGTGAATTTATTATTTATTCCTATTTTAAGTGTCGATGCGCATGAACGTTTTTCAGCTTACAACAGACCCAATCAACGTGGTCCGGAAAATATGGGTTGGCGAACCAATGCACAAAATCTAAATCTTAACAGAGATTACGCCAAGCTGGACACTAGGGAAGTACGTGCCGTAATTAAAGTTATGAATGAATACGATCCACTACTTTACATGGACATTCACGTTACCGATGGCGCCGATTATCAATATGATATTACTTATGCATTATATGAAAATCAAGGCTATTCGAAATCCATCTCCAACTGGCTAACTTCAAAGTTTAAAACCAATGTTGACAGAGATTTATCTGCCAATGGTCATGTACCTGGAGAACAATTAACTCCGGTAAACGACAGGGATTTTTCACAAGGGAATTTATTGACAATTGGCGAACCCAGATTTTCCAATGCTTATGGTGACTTGCGGCATATGGCCACTGTGCTCATAGAAACACATTCCTTAAAACCATACAAGCAAAGAGTTTTAGGAACTTATGTGTTGCTGGAAAGTGTCTTGAAAATATTAGCTTCTGATGGGCAATTACTAAAACAAAACACACTGTCCGATAGAGCAAAAAGAGAACCGAAAGTTAATATGAGATGGAGAGTACCACAAATGGCCAATGCGATGTCATTAGATTCACAGTTCAATTCGGTAAAGAAAAATGATTTAGCAAAAGCGCCGGATAGCTTGAAACTGTTAGGAATAACATCAAAGATTTTAAAATCAGCTATTACAAATGCCGATTATGTTACTTGGACTGGTGAGCCAACAACTATGACTGTTGCCAATTTTAAAGGTTCAGAACCTATAGATTTTGTGAATCGACCAAAAGCGTATTATGTGCCGCCAACTTGTACTGAAGTGATTGAACGCTTAAAATTGCACGGAATACAAATGGAAATAGTAAAACAACCGCGTGAAGTAACGGTGGAAATGTACCGAATTCAGGATGTTAAATTCCAAAATGATGGAGGGAAACCACTTCCTTTTGAAGGCCATATGCAAGTAAAAGGAACTCCAATTCCTGAAACCCGTAAACAAGTTTTCGCTGCAGGTTCTGTATATATTTCAACAGACCAGCCTTTAGGAGATTTAGCGATGTTGTTACTGGAACCGAAATCACCTGATTCCTTTTTAAGTTGGGGATTTTTTGACCAAATTTTCCAACGAACAGAATATATTGAAGCCTACGTAATGGAACCTATGGCGAAAAAGATGCTGGAAGATTCACCCGAATTACAAAAAGAATTCGAGAAAAAGAAGGCTGAAGACAAAGCTTTTGCCAATGACCAAAATGCAATTCTGACATGGTTCTACAGCAAAACAAAATATTATGACGAACGTTATTTGCTCTATCCTGTTGGAAGATATTTATAATAAAAACACCTGACAGGTTTTAAAAACCTGTTAGGTGTAACTTTATAAAACATAATTTTCTAATTAAAAACTTCCTCATTCTCGCCATCAAAACTGGCAAAAACCATACTCGGATGCGAATCTTGGTAGAAGACATTTCCTTTGCTATCAATGGCAATCGCACCAGCAAAACCATCAAAAGGAAGTAATTCTTTAAATGTTTTTTCAAAAGCTTTTTCTAGTGTAAAACCATCAGTAACTCGGGTTACAATTTTGGCTGCCACTGCTCCACTCACGATATCTTCACCAACGCCGGTTAAACTCACGCCACAAAATTCGTTGGCATAATTCCCGGCAACTGTTGCCGAATCTGATATTCTTCCCGGAATTTCAAAACCTTTTCCTCCTGTTGATGTCGCTACTGCAATTTTTCCATCCTTATCTAAAGCAACACAACCAACGGTTCCAATTCGCGTTGCGGCAAGTTTGGCTTCATATTCTGAACGTCGTTGTGGAATTTCGGTAGAAAATTGTTTGTATCCGTGTTCTCTGGCAAAGTTGGTTGCTCCGCTTCCACCCAGAACTTTATCATCATAATTCAATAAAACTTCAGCTACCTGAACCGGATTTTTTACTTCTTCAATATTGATAACGCCACTCATTTTCATTGTAGAACCATCCATCAACGAAGCACTCATTCTGATTTTTCCATCAGCCTGAATTTGAGAACCAATCCCAGCATTGAATAATTCATCATCTTCCAAAAATGAGGTCGCATAAACCACAGTTTCCAAAGCGGAATGTGTTTTCAAATAATCATAGGAATCTTTAACTATACGAAGCAATGCCTGCTGTTTGGCAACTTTGGTTTCGTGATTGGTTGAAGATTCAGAGAAAAATCCGCCGTGAATTATAATTTTCATTTTGAAATATTAGATATTAGATTTTAAATATTAGATATCTTAAATTTTGAAACATATTTAATATCTAAAATTTGATATTTAAAATTTAAACGTATTGCGACGATTTAATAGTCATTTTGAAAGTAGTCAAATCAAAAGTGTCATTAATACTCAACACATGTGTAACTAAATGGTTAATTGATATTGGTTGACCCAATTCGACTTGCGTTAGATTAGTGTCTTTAACTTCTCTTCCATCAACTAAGATTACTAATCCTGAGCCAATAGCTTCCATTTTTGTATTGTGTGTGATCAACAAACCTGTATCTTCTCCAAGTCCGATTCCGAGTACTTTTGGATTTCCAACAACCGCTTGAAACAAACGTCCAATTCGGCCACGTTGCACAAAATGCGTATCGATAATCACGCCGTCAATTAAACCCAAACCACTCGTGATTTTTACTTCGCCTTTCAGCAAAGCTTCGCTACTACTTCCTTGATAAATCATATTATTAGAAGCCGCAGCGGCACCGGCGGAAGTTCCGGCATACACAAAATCTTCGTTATGGTATTTGTCCAATAAAATATCGTGAAATGCTGTTCCGCCAAGAATAGAAGTCAATCGCAGCTGATCGCCACCAGTAAACATAACGACATCAGCAGCTTTCAAACGAGCCAAAACTTCAGGATTCATAGCTTGCTCACGACGTTCAATATTCAAAACATCAACGTTGTCTGCACCAAGATAATGAAGTGCTTTTACGTATTCCGGACCAATTTCTTTTGGAATTTTTGAAGCGGTTGTAATAACTTCAATACGAGAGTTGCCTTTATGTTTTGATTCGTCAATGATTCTTTTTAAAATACCTGCTTCAAAAAAGTTTAAATTCTTTGCTGCACTTTTATCCAAATCCGTCTCAGTGAAACTGCCTTTGTCAACAGCACCGCCAATAATTATTAGTTTTCCTTGTATATTCATGTGGGTAAAAATAGCAAAATCTTACTACTTACAAACCTTTTTTTTACTTTTTTGAAACCTTTTATTAACTTACTTATCAAGAAATAGAATTTAAAATCAACTTCGTAAATTATCTTATATTTGCCCAATGGAAATCAATCAGACGCGTATCAATAAATTTCTTTCCGAATCCGGATATTGCTCTCGTCGTGAAGCCGATAAATTATTGGATGAAGGGCGAATCACCATCAATGGAATCGTTCCTGAAATGGGGACAAAAGTTTCCATAGATGATGAAGTTCGCGTGGACGGAAAATTGGTTAGAGAAAAAAGAGAAAAACCAATTTATTTGGCATTCAACAAACCCATTGGTATTGAATGCACTACAAACCAAAGTGTTCGTGATAATATTGTCGATTACATCAATTATCCAAAGCGAATTTTCCCGATTGGACGTTTGGACAAAGCCAGCGAAGGATTGATTTTTATGACTGATGATGGCGATATTGTTAACAAAATTCTACGTGCCCGAAACAATCACGAAAAAGAATATGTGGTTACCGTTAACAAAGAAATTACCGATAGATTTATCCAAAAGATGAGCAACGGCGTTCCAATTTTGGATACGGTTACCCGAAAATGTAAAGTCGAACAAATCAGCAAATTTGTCTTTAAAATCATATTGACACAAGGTTTAAACCGACAAATTCGTCGAATGTGTGAATATCTTGATTATGAAGTTACCGCTTTGAAAAGAACCAGAATCATAAATATTTCTTTGGATGTTCATGTTGGTCGTTACAGAGAATTAACTGATGACGAAATCAAACAATTGAACAAACTGATTGAACCTTCGAGCAAAACTGAAGAAGCAAGTTTGCCAAAATCAGCTCCTGCTGGAAGTCGGAAGTTTGAAGATGGAAGACGAAATAAAAATCCTAATTCCTAAATCAACATGCTAAAAACAATTCTATACATAGCCATTGGTGGGGCAATCGGAAGCGTGCTTCGTTATCTGACATCAGTTTTAGTTTCCAAATTTTGTCCCGAAACTTCGGGATTCAATTTTCCGTTAGCGACATTTATTGCCAATGTTATTGGTTGCTTTTTAATTGGTTTATTCATTGGGATTTTAGCCAAAAACAATTTAACTGAAAGCCAATTAAAATGGTTTTTAGTAACCGGATTTTGTGGTGGTTACACGACTTTTTCTACTTTTGGAATGGAGAATTTCAATCTGTTTCAAAACAATAATTCTCTACTGGCATTTGGATACATGGCATTGAGCATTCTTCTTGGACTTTTTGCGGTTTGGTTTGGTCTTTTGCTGTCCAAATAAAACTTAAAATCTCCTTAATCTGTATAAACTGTATTTCATTTTTTAGTACATTCGCCAACGATGAAAAAAGAAGACATTTTAGCCATTCAAAATTTATTGGCAACAACGAAAAAAATTGCCATTATTCCACACCGAAGCCCAGACGGAGACGCTATGGGTTCCACCTTGGCATTGTATCATTTTCTTTTGAAATTAAATCACAAACCAATTGTAATTTCTCCAAATGATTTTCCAAATTTTTTAGCTTGGTTACCAAGTTCGGAAACCGTTTTGGTTTATGAAAATGATAGAGAAAATTGCACTAAAATATTGAAAGAAGCCGAACTGGTTTTTACTTTAGATTTTAATGCGCTACACAGAACCGGTGAAATGGAACAGGTTTTAAATAAACTTTCGGCGCCAATGATTATGGTTGATCATCATCAAAAACCGGATACTTATGCAACTATTACGTATTCTGATATTGCGATTGGTTCGACCTGCGAGATGATTTATAATCTGATTTCGTTTTTGGATAAAAAAGCATTGCTTGACAAAACCATAGCGACATGTATTTATACCGGAATTACAACCGATTCGGGTTCGTTTCGTTTTCCGTCAACAACAAGTACAACGCACCGAATTGTGGCCGATTTGATTGATTTAGGCATTGATAATAGTGAGATTCACAATCTATTGTTTGACGATAATTCAGCCAACAGATTACAACTTCTTGGAAGAGCTTTACAAAACATAAAAGTTTTTCCGGAATATAAAACCTCTTATATCAGGCTTTCGCAAAAAGAATTGGATGAATTTCATTATCAAAAAGGAGATACCGAAGGCGTTGTAAATTATGGTTTAAGCATAAAAGGAATTCATTTTTCTGCTATTTTTATCGAACATAAAGATGAAAATATTATTAAAATTTCATTCCGTTCGCAAGGTAATTTTGATGTGAATCAATTTGCCAGGGAACATTTCAATGGTGGTGGACATATCAATGCGGCCGGAGGAAAATCAAACGAAAGTATGAAAGCCACAACGAATAAATTTGAAGATTTAATTTCAAAAATAACAATCTAAAAGCATGAAAAACCTATCAAAAATACTATTGCTTTTTATCTTTTTTGTGACTTTCCTAAGTTGTAAACAACAGCAACAAGCTCGAATGCCGATTTCGCGTTCATCAGGAACATTTATGAAAGAATCAGCGGAGCGAAATAAAAAATTAATTGCCGGCGAAGAAGGGAAAATTGATTCTATCATTAAGAGCAATCCAAAAATACAATACATCGCATCCAAAAAAGGATATTGGTATCATTATCAAATTAAAAACGAACGCGATACGCTTCGCCCTAAAAAAGGAGATGTGGCTCAGTTTGATTATGAAATCATGGATTTGAAAGGGAATGTGGTGTATTCAGAAGTTGAATTGCGCCCACAAACTTATCTTGTTGACAAACAAAATATCCTAATGGGCTTGCGTGATGGAATTAAATTAATGCGTAAAAATGAAAAAGTAACTTTCCTATTTCCGTCGCATATGGCTTATGGTTATCATGGAGATAACAAACTTATTAAGTCAAACGAACCTATCATTTGCACAGTTACTTTGAATGATTTTAAACCAAAAGAAAAAATAATACCTCAAGTTAATTTACCAAAAAATGAATAAAACGATTTATCTTCTTATGTCCGTTATTACGCTGAGTTTTACTTCCTGTAAAGACGAATATAAAGACTTAAAAGATGGCTTATATGCCGAAATTGAAACCTCAAAAGGAACCATTTTATTAGAACTTGAATACCAAAAAGCGCCAGTTATTGTAGCCAATTTTGTTACGTTAGCCGAAGGCAAAAACCAATTTGTATCTCAAGAATTTAAAGGAAAACCTTTTTATGACGGCTTAAAATTTCACCGAGTTATCTCTAAATTAAATGGCGACAATGAAGATTTTATGATTCAAACTGGTGATCCTTTAGGAAATGGTTCAGGTGACGCAGGTTACAAGTGCAGAGATGAATTTACCGATTTGCATCATAACAAACCAGGTGTTTTATCGATGGCAAATTCAGGCCCAAATACAAACAGCAGTCAATTTTTTATTACTTTGGTTCCAACACCATGGTTAGACGGTAAACATTCTGTTTTTGGCTGTATTATAGGCGACGGAATGACTGTAGCTAGTTCTATTGTTAAAGATGATTACATCAAGAAAATTACTATCATTAGAAGAGGTGAAGCAGTTAAGAAGTTTGACGCAGTAAAAATCTTTAGTGATTATTTCAAAGCAGAAGCTGAAAATCAAAAGAAACAAGTTACCATTGATGAAGAAAACAAAAAAATCTATGATGCAAAATATAAAATAGTAAAAGAACAAAAAATTATATTTTTCAACGAATTAAAAAAATCAGCTACCAAAACATCTTCTGGGTTTAAATTTAAAATCACTCAAAAATCGAATGCTGATAAACCAAAAGATGGTGAAAACGTTTACATAGAATATGCGGGATTTTTAGAGGACGGAACACTTTTTGATACGAGCAGCCCAAATGTTGCCAAAGAATTTGGTAAGTTTGACGAACAAAGAGCGATGCAAAATGGATATTCGGCTTTGCCATATGTAATGGGTTCAAATAGAATGATTCCAGGTTTTGTAGAAGGATTAAGTAAATTAAAAAAGGGTGAAAAAGCAGTTTTCTTTATTCCATTCAATCTAGGTTACGGAGAACAAGGCGCTGGAAATGTGATTCCACCCAATGCCAACTTAATTTTTGAAGTCGAATTAAAAAAGTAAAATATAAATAGTAATAATCCATAAGTAATAAATTTATAAATCATGAGTAAAATTAAATTCAACATTCTTCTTTTAATTTGTCTTGGTATGATAAGTGCCACAGCACAAACTAAAAAGAGACCAGCTGCGAAACCAGCAACAAAATCAACAGTACAAAAATTTACTGTATCAGAAAAAAAACCAGCAACACCTTCAACTGATCAGGGAATATTTGCTGAAATTGAAACAGCAAAAGGGAAAATCGTTATTCAGTTAGAATATCAAAAAACACCAATTACGGTTGCCAATTTCGTATCGCTTGCTGAAGGAACAAATGCTTCTGTAGTAGATGAAAAACTAAAAGGGAAACCCTTTTATAATGGATTAAAGTTCCACAGAGTAATTGCAGACTTTATGATACAAGGTGGTGACCCACAAGGAAATGGTTCTGGTGGTCCAGGTTATGCATTTAAAGATGAGTTTACTGATGCAAAATTTGACAAAGCGGGAATTTTGGCAATGGCAAATTCGGGTCCAAAAACAAATGGTTCTCAATTCTTTATTACACATAAAAATACAGATTGGTTAACCGGTAAACACACAATTTTTGGTTATGTTATTACTGGACAAGATGTGGTAAATAAAATTGCTCAAGATGATGTAATAAATAAAATCACTATTGTTAGAAAAGGTGCTGAGGCTAAGAAATTTGATGCTGTTAAAACGTTTGCAGATTATATGGCAAACAAAGCTGGTGATGATGCAAAAGAAGAAGCCATTGCTGCTGAAAATCAAAAAAAACAAGTAGAATTAGAAGCCCAAAAAAAATCAGAATACAATACTAAATTTGGTCCTGTTATTGCGGCAAAAGCAAAATATTTAAATGACACCAAAGCTAATGCAACCGAAACTGCCAGTGGTTTAAAATATAAAATCATTAAAGCCGGTGCAGGTAAAAAACCTGCAGAAGGCACCAATGTTTATATTAACTATGCAGGTTACTTGGAAGATGGAAGTCTTTTTGACAGTAGCATGGAAAGCGTAAATAAAGAGTGCGGTAAATATGATGAAAACAGAGCGAAACAGAACGGCTATCAGCCGTTTCCTTTTCCTTACGGGAAGAAAGATGGTTTAATTCCTGGATTCCTTGAAGCATTAAGTTTGATGAATTATGGAGATACACTTTTGGCTTACATTCCTTCAAAATTAGGATATGGAGAAAGAGGCGCAGGAAATGTAATTCCACCAAACTCGAACATTATTTTTGAAGTTGAAATGTTGGAAACACTTCCAGTACCAGCAACAAAACCATAATAAACATAATTAAAAAAAGCCCCGATTTGAAGTTTCAAATCGGGGCTTTTTTTATTCTTTTTTCTTCATAAAAAGATAATATACCGGAATTCCCAATGCTACAATAAACAAACCTAAACCAGTATTTCGAGTATCATAAATCAATAAATCAATACAAATTAGCCCCGTAATAATCATATACAATATGGGAACAAAAGGATAACCAAATGCTTTGTAAGGCCGTTCGGTATCGGGTTCTTTTTTGCGGAGAATAAATAAACCTCCTATCGTTAAAATATAAAACAGCAAGGAGGCAAAAGTCGCATAGGCCAACAAATCTCCGTAACGCCCTGTCAAACACAAGAAACAAGCCCAAAGACATTGCACCCATAACGCTTTTGCAGGAACATCATAATTGTTTAATTCTCCCGCTTGTTTGAAGAACAAACCATCTTTTGCCATCGCATAAAACAATCTTCCTCCCGACAAAATCAATCCAATATTGCATCCAAAAGTAGACACCATAATTAATCCTGCCATAACTAAAACTCCGATATTTCCAACAATAGCGCTGGCTGCTGCAGCTCCTACTCTATCTTGGCTGGCAAACATAATTCCGTTTTGAACTACAGTTCCATCCGGTGTTCCGTTTAATGGTAATAACGCCAGATAAGCAATATTGGCCAAAATATAAATTATGGTAACAATCAATGTTCCTAAAAACAAACTTCTCGGGATATTCTTTTTTGGTTCTTTAATTTCACCTGCAATAAAGGTTACGTTGTTCCAAGCATCACTCGAAAACAATGAATTTATTATCGTTGCTCCCATTGCCCCAACCAACGCGATTCCTGATAATTTGGTAATAGTCAAAGTACCATTTTCTTCCAAAACTGTTTTCTTTGCTTCCCACATATTGGCAAAGTTATCAGCAAAAGTATTGGTGTGGAAACCTATGTAAATACCTAACGTTATCAAGGCAAACAATGCAATCAACTTAGCAGATGTAAAAAGCACCTGAATTATTTTTCCGCTTCTGATGCCTTTGGTATTGATATAAGTTAGTAAAGCGATAATAAACATGGCTAAAAACTGCTTGTTCGTGAACGAAAAACTTTCACCAATATTCAGGATTTTATTTTCTAAAAACGGAAAGAAAACCGCCGTATAATTAGAAAAAGCTACTGCAACCGCAGCAATAGTTCCGGTTTGAATTACTGTAAAAACGGTCCAGCCGTATAAGAATGAAATCAATTTTCCGTAAGCACGTTGAATGTAAACATATTGTCCGCCGGCATTGGGCATCATTCCGGCCAACTCGCCATAACTTAAGGCAGCTGACATAGTCAACAATCCTGTGACTAACCAAATTACTAATATCCACGCAGCAGAACCAACATCTCTCGCCATAGCTGCGGTTACTAAAAAGATTCCCGAACCTATCATAGAACCTGCCACCAAACTCGTGGCGTCTAATAATCCTAAAGAGCGTTTTAATTCGTGTTTTTCTTCCATGTTTTTGGTTTTTTGTTTTTGGTTTTTTGTTAGTTGTTTTAAAACATTTCACTGTTTACTGCTACTGCAAACCTGCCTGCCGGCAGTCAGGCTGAACACTAGAGCTTCTTCGCTTCATTCCAGAACACGTCCATCTCAGCTAAAGTCATATCCATTAGTGGTTTTCCGAGTTCGCCAGCTTTGCTTTCGAGATACATAAATCGCTTTATGAATTTTTTATTAGTGCGTTCCAAGGCATCTTCTGGATTTACTTTTAGAAATCGGGCGTAATTAATCATCGAGAACAATACATCTCCAAACTCGGCTTCTATTTTCTCTTGATTTCCTGATTTAACTTCTTCCTGTAATTCCTGTAATTCTTCCTGCACTTTGTCCCAAACCTGATGCGGTTCTTCCCAATCGAAGCCAACACCTTTTACTTTATCCTGAATTCGACTTGCTTTTACCAAAGCTGGCAAACTCTTTGGAACACCTTCTAAAACTGATTTTTTTCCTTCTTTCAGTTTCAGCTTTTCCCAGTTTTGCTTTACTTCTTCTTCATCTGCAACGACAACATCGCTGTAAATATGTGGGTGACGATGGATTAATTTTTCACAAATGTCATTGCAAACATCAGCCATATCAAAAGCGCTGGTTTCGCTACCAATCTTGGCGTAAAAAACAATATGCAACAACAAGTCGCCTAGTTCTTTTTTGATTTCGGGCAAATCGTTATTTAAAATCGCTTCACCCAATTCATAGGTTTCTTCAATAGTAAGATGACGCAGACTTTCAAACGTTTGCTTTTCATCCCATGGACATTTTTCTCGCAAATCATCCATAATATCAAGTAATCTGTTGAAAGCTTCAAGTTGCTGTTGGCGTGTGTTCATTGAAATATTAGATTTTAAATTTCTGATATTAAATATGTCAAAAGATATTTAAAATTTGATATCTGATATTTAATATTACTCGTAAAAATAAAAAATCCTATCACTGAAATTTAGCAATAGGATTAATATTTATTAGAAAGTAATTAACTATTTTTTGGTTTTAGGTTTAGCTTCTTTCTTAGCTTTAACCTCTTCTATAACTTGTTCTTTTACTTCTTCAACGTCATCTACTTTTGGCTCTTCTTTAGAAACCATTCCTTTTGCTTGAAGAATATTGTACCAATTCAATAATTTTTTGATATCTGAAGCATAAACTCTGTCTTGATCATAATCAGGTAAAATCTCTTGAAAATAAGCAATTAATTTAGCATTGTCTTCTTTGTGTGAAACCGACGTTAGCCCTTCATTTTCTTTGACAGCAATTGCTCGCATGATTTCTACCAAAGGTTTTTCTTCTGAATAAGTGTACATCGATATTTCTGAAAGCAAGCTGACATTACTTCTCAATCCAACTGTAATTTTCTTTCCGTCTAGTAATGATTCTGCTAAAAAACCCGAACGCGTTTGTAATTTCAATTCAAACAATCCTGGTTTTCCGGCAATAGCTAATATTTTTTCTACGTTCATTTTTTAATTTAATTTATGGGACAAATATATATAATTCAAATTCCATTTTTATAAATTCCAAATCTTAATCCCGAAGTTTCGGGACTAAGTTCCAAATAAGCATCAAATTTAAAATTTCAAAAAATAGTTTTGCCATTTGAAATTTTAGTTTTGCTACTTGTTAATTATTTGGAATTTGTTATTTGCATTTTGAAATTTTTTAGTTTCTTCCTTTTTTATTGGCAAATTTCATTCTGTAATCAGGGAAAGCTTTGCCATCCATAATGTTTTGCAACTTCTTTTTAATCAGTGTTTTTTTTAGGGTCGAAATTTTATCGGTAAACAAAACTCCTTCAATATGATCATATTCATGTTGAATTACACGGGCAATCAAGCCATCAAAAACTTCAGTCTTTCTGACAAAATTCTCTTCGCAATATTCAATGGTTATTCTTTCGTTGCGATACACATCTTCGCGAACATCAGGAATACTTAAACAGCCTTCATTAAATCCCCATTCTTCACCATCTTCCAAAAGCATTTTGGCGTTGATAAAAGTCTTTTTAAAGTTTTTTAATTGCAGTTGCTCTTCTGTTGTCAAATCATTGCTATCACTAAAAGGTTCGGTATCGATTATAAACAAACGAATTGGCAAACCTACTTGTGGCGCGGCTAATCCAACTCCAAAAGCATTGTACATTGTATCATACATATTGTTAATAATGGCCGAAAGATTAGGATAATCAGAAGAAATTTCCTCTCCAACTTGTCGCAAAACGGGCTCACCATAACCGTAAATAGGAATAATCATTTTTTGATTTTTTTTGCAAAAATACGGAAATTAAATCATTTTTCGTGTCAGATAATCTTGAAGTAAAATGGTGGCTGCAATTTCATCAACCAATCCTTTATTTTGACGTTGCTTCTTTTTTAATCCACTATCAATCATCGTTTGAAATGCCATTTTTGAAGTAAATCGTTCATCTACTCTCACTATTGGCATTTCGGGAAAAGCGGTTTTAAAAGCAGTAACAAATTTCTCAATAATTGGAGTGCTTTCCGATGGTTCGCCATTCATTTGCTTTGGTTCACCGATAAGTACTTTGGAAACATTTTCTTTTGAAAAATAAGTAGTTAAAAAAGCAATTGCGGTTTCTGATGGAATCGTTGTTAATCCGGAAGCAATGATTTGCAACTCATCGGTAACGGCAATTCCGGTGCGTTTTATTCCATAATCGATAGCGAGAATTCTTGACATATTTATAAAATTACCAAGCAAATATACTCAAGTCAGTTAAGATTTGACAAAAAAAATCCTCACCAAAGGCAAGGATTTATATATTAGAATAGGTTTGCTTTATTTAATTGCTTCCAATTTAGCTACTGCCTTTTTTCCGCTATGTAAATGAAGCATGCTTCCTTCAATCATATAATTATCTGTTTTTTGAATGGTTTTGATAAAATCATTTTCAAAACTGATGTTATCGCATGAACTTTTAGTTCCCACAATTTTTGAGAACCCTAATTTGTTAGTTGCTTTCATAAAAAAAGTTCCTTTAATAGTGTTGCATCCTGTAAAAGCCTCAAACTTCCCACTTTTAGAATCAAAGTTTATAAAATAATCTCTTTTAGTAGCAGGTACAACAGCATTTCCATTTAATTCAACTAATTTCCATTTGGTTTCGGCTAAAGCAAATCTACCTTTTGATGGGTCAGTTGATGTTGTCGATGTTGATGTTGAATTTTTGTTTAACAATTTAACATCCGACGAATCACTTTCTGTTGATGTAGAATCATAGCTAACTGTATCTGTAACTTCAACTCTATCTTGTTGAACTTCGGTAGAATCATTTGTACTTTCAACCTCTGTTGACTCATTGTTCTTACAACTTGTTAAAGCAAAAAATAAAACTGTAATGGTAAAATAAATATTCTTCATAAATTTTAAGGTATAGTAATTTGTACTATATGCGACAAAAGTAAACGTATGTGAAGAGTAAAAAATTATACAATTTTTATGATTCATTACACAATCTCAACATCATTTAGTAGCTAAGAATTTTGCTAGCTCATTTTTTCTTTCACCAAAGAACGTCAAGATTTCCCTATCTAATTTGTAGCTTGTCACCTGAACTAACATGGCTCCAAATTTATCCTCCAATGTCATATCCGGGCACGCCATTCTGGTCATTATCACTTCAGAAAAATCCAATATATCAGATGATGGCATAACATAATTTCCTGCAATGCTGTTACAACCTGCAAACGCGGTAAATCTTGCATCTTTGGAATTCAGTTTCAAAAAGTAAACTTTATTGCCTATTTGTTTGACTGTCTTTTTGTTTAATGAAACTAATCTCCATTTAGTTTCCGCCAAAGTAAATCTTCCAACTGCTGGATTTACATTTTTAATCACGGTTGTAGCTTCTATTCTGCTGTTTAAATCGACAGTGACATTATTTTCTTCACTAGTTTCAATAGCAGAAGTATCGTTGGGCTGTTTTGAAAAGACATATTCGCCGGCCAAGTTTCCTGTTATTTTTTTACCATAAATGTCGAGTTGTGTCAATGTGTTTTCACCAACTAAATATTGATTTGGCCCATTTTTCACATCCGTTAAAATAATAATTGTTCCTTTTTTATTCCATGTAAAATTTCCTTTCTTCACAAATACTTTATCACCTTTTCCCTCGTATTTTGTTTTAACCCTAAACGTTGAATTTTCATTGATTGCGATTTCAGTATCTAAACCTTCACAATCAGCGCAAGGAAGAATTCCTCTGTAAGTTCCAATATAATCTAAAGAATTTTTAGCGTTGTGGGAATTAGCAACAGCATTCATTATGGAATCCGTTTTTAATTCAACTTCATTTTTTGATGGCTTTTGACAGCTGGCTATAAGTACTAATAAAAAGAGTAAAGTATATTTTTTCATAGAAATAATAGTAAGTTTCAAAAATATCAAATCAATTCATAAGTTAAAGTTAAATAAAATTCAATTTTAACAATCGTCTAAAAAAGGTATCTTTGTGCAAATTCAAAAAACATGACCAATTTACAATCCATTATTGAAAAAGCTTGGGATAACCGAGAATTATTAAAAGACGAAACTACACTAAAAACCATCCGAGAAGTTATAGCATTACTTGATTCAGGTACTTTGCGTGTTGCTGAACCAACTGTTGACGGTTGGCAAGTAAACGAATGGGTGAAAAAAGCGGTTGTGATGTATTTCCCGATTCAGAAAATGGAAACCTGGGAAGCCGGAATTTTTGAATACCACGATAAAATGTTGCTAAAAACCGGTTATGCCGAAAAAGGGATACGTGTAGTTCCTCCAGCAACTGCAAGATATGGCGCTTACATTTCTAAAGGTGTGATTTTGATGCCAAGTTATGTAAATATTGGAGCATATGTAGACGAAGGAACTATGGTTGATACATGGGCAACGGTTGGAAGTTGTGCCCAAATTGGTAAAGATGTGCATCTTTCAGGTGGCGTTGGAATTGGTGGTGTTTTAGAACCGTTGCAAGCTGCTCCAGTTATTATCGAAGATGGCGCTTTTATTGGCTCGCGTTGTATTGTTGTTGAAGGTGTTCGTGTCGAAAAAGAAGCTGTTCTTGGTGCCAATGTTTGTCTGACTGCATCCACTAAAATCATTGATGTTACAGGAATCGAACCTATAGAATACAAAGGATTTGTACCAGCTCGTTCGGTTGTGATTCCGGGAAGTTATACTAAGAAATTTGCTGCAGGCGATTTTCAAGTGCCCTGCGCTTTGATTATTGGAACCAGAAAACCATCTACCGATTTGAAAACATCGCTTAATAATGCCTTGAGAGAATATGATGTAGCGGTATAATCCAATACGTTTTTTATAAAATTAAAGTCTATGAACTGATTGCTTGTTTAGCGAGTTCATAGATTTTTTTTATTTGTTTTTCCTGATAGTGATTTTCAACAATGTGGTTTCGTCCGCTCATTCCCATTTCTTTTGCTTTTTCGGGATTTTCCAGAAGCTGAATCATATAATCTGCCATTGCATTTTCATCTTTTTCTTCAACTAAAAAGCCTGTTTTTCCGTGAATTACAGCTTCTTTTATTCCGCCATGCAATGTGCTGACAACCGGAAGTGCTGAAGCGCTTGCTTCCAAAATGCCAAGTGGCGTTCCTTCCATATCACCATTTGGAGCAGTTATTGAATGTTGCACAAATGCTAGTGAATTTGCCATAAGATTCGCAATTTCATCCGAATTCTTTATTCCCGGAAAATCAACAGCATTTGCTATGCCTAATTCCTGAACTAACTTTTCACATTCTTCGTACATTCCGTTTTTTCCACCAACCATAACCAATTTAGCATCCGGAAACTGCTGCAAAGCCTTATAAAATGCTCTTATGGTATAAAGTGGTCCTTTTTTTTCTGTAAAACGACCAACGCCAAGAAACGTATTTTTGTTCGTATTATTTCCAGAAGGTTTGAATTTGTCAACATCAACACCATAAGGAATAAGTTTTATTTTCTCCGGAATGGCTCCGGCAGCAATAAGCCTTTTTTTCATTTCTTCCGAAACGGCGATGGTATAGGTTGCATAAGCAAACATTTCCTTGTACTTATTACTGTATTCCTGCAAGAGTTTTTTATCTGTGGCATCGTGACCATGAAAAATAACCAATAACGGTATGTTCAACGCTTTGCAAACAGGCGTCATGTGTGCGCCAGGCATTCCGTAGTTTGCCAAGACAACATCTATTTTATTGTCTTTCAGGTATTTTTTCACACCGTAATTCCCAAAAAAATTATTTCGTCCTAAAACTACTTTTAGCGCTTTATGCAAACCCCAAAACAATTTCGAATTGAGTAATGTCCCATCTTCTTTTTTTTCAGGAAGTCGTCCGCTATGAATAGTATAAACCTCGGCCCAATTTGAAAAAACTGCTATTTGGTCCCGAATAAACGTTTCGGAGTAAGCATTTCGACTCGAACGTGTTATACAAATACGCATAAGTAAGACTTTATTAAAGATTAACCCGTTGGGTGTAATTCAAATTTGATTTTTTTTAAACACATAGAAACATAGTTTTTAATGTTTTTTTAGAGGCGTTTCACTTTTTTGAAGCAAATCATAGCTTTGTGAAACCAAGAATTGGTCTATCCCATTCTTTTTTCTATGTTTCTATGTGTTTAAATTTTATGATTATTTACTAATTCTAATTTTATATTAATTACGACCTACGGGTTAAAGATTAGAATCTATTCCGATTGGCGTTTTAATTACTTTATTTTTTAGAGTGTTGGCTCTGATATCGTAGTTTTTCTTCCAGGTTTCTTTGTTTACATAACCTCGTTTGTGGTCAAGATGCACACAAATAGCGGAATACCTGATTTGCTTTGATTTCAAACCTTTATTAAATAATCTTTCGCCTAATTCACGGTCTTGCCCACCATATTGCATTTCCTGATTGAATCCGTTTACAGCAACTAAATCCTTCTTCCAGCCTGAAGAATTATGACCGTTCCAAGAAGCATTTGTTGGTGTTATGAAATTCAGGATTTTGGCAGAAATTCCAGAAGCAATAAATTTTATATTCTTACCGCTCGATTTTAATCCTTGTGATTTAAGCCAATTCAGGTTGAAACAATTTTGGGCAACAATATCTTCTTTAGTGATTGCTTTTGAAATCTCCATCGGCAGTTTATAATAGCCGCCCGAAAGGAAATAACCTGCTTCTCTATATTTCATATGAACTTCAACAAAGTCTTCTCTCGGAATGCAATCGCCATCGGTAAAAATTAAATAATCAGAAGTCGAAGCTATAATCGCTTTGTTCAGAATTTGCGATTTTTGAAAACCATTATCTTCCTGCCAAACATGGATTATCGGAATGGAAATTTCAGAACGTAATCTGTCAATTAAAACTTTTGTAGCTTCACGCGAACCATCATCGGCAATGATAATTTCAAAATCTTTGAAGGTTTGCACACTTAAACCTATAATGGTTTTTTCGAGCCAATCTTCCGAATTATATGTACTAAAAATAACCGATGCTGTCATGGTTGTTCTGTTAATCGTTGCAAAATTATATATTATTTTGAAGCGTTGAGTATAATTATTTTATATTTCCAATTTACAGCAATTTGTCACACTGAGCTTGTCGAAGTGCTTTCCCATTGTCTTCGACAAGCTCAGACTGACATTTGTGTTCTAATTGTGTTTATCTATTCCCGCTTCTATTCGGGTGATTTTATTCTTTTTATTGAATTTCCGAACTTCGATATTATAGGCAACCTTTTCTGGATTAACATAACTTCTGGAATGATCTAAATGCACACAAATCGCGCTGTAGCGAATTTGCTTTGAAAACAATCCTAAATTAAATAATCGCTCTCCCATTTCCCGGTCTTCGCCACCATAATCCAGCAATTCATTGAAACCATTTATTGCCAATATATCCGATTTAAATCCGGAAGAATTATGCCCATTCCAAGAGCGTTTTGTTGGCGTTACCCAATTCATAAAAGCAGCAAAATAAAGATTGTGAACAAGTTTGGTAATTTTAAAATTGAGTTTCAATCCTTGCTTTTTGAGCCACGAAGCTTTGAAACAATTTTGGGCAAGAATGTCTTCATCTGTAATAGCTTTTGAAATCTTCATTGGAAGTTTAAAATAACCACCAGAAAGGAAATAGCCTTTCTCCTTTTGCCTAAGATGATTGGCAACAAAATCTTTCCTCGGAATGCAATCGCCATCGGTAAACAATAAATAATCTGAATTCGATTTTAGAATGGCTGAGTTTAGGATTCGGCATTTTCTGAAACCTTTGTCTTCGTGCCAAACGTGAAGTATAGGATACTTAAATTTATCTTGGAATGATTCGGCAATAGCTTTCGTTTTATTGGTCGAACCATCATCGGCAACTATAATCTCAAAATCAGTTGCAGTTTGAATAGTATAGCCAAGCAACACCTTGTGCAACCATTCTTCTGAATTGTAAGTCGAGATAATTATAGACAACTTCATACTATACAAACATAAAGAATAATTCGGATTTTAAGCAAAAGTAACCGTATCGTTTTTGGACTTCAAAAAAAAAGTTAATTTTACCACCCGAGACCGAAGGTCAAACTGTACGAAGTAAAAAAATTCATCCATGTTTAAACATTATTTAATTACCCGATTTAATCTAAGAGCCGATTATTGGGATGTTACCAAAAACAATGAGCAGTTATTAACCGATGAATGGATGGACAACCGAATGTGGTTGTTTGAAAATTTTTGTTTTCCTTCTGTGGTTGGACAAACGAATCAGAATTTTGAATGGTTGTTGTATTTTGATACCAACACCAAAGAAATTTATAAAAACAGAATTCTGGAATTAGTTGCCAATCAACCCAATTTCAAAGTGTTTTTTGTGGATGCGATGCCTTCGTTTATGCCTGAATTATTGAAATACATTGCTCAGGAAACAAAAGATATTCCCTATTTGATTACCACTAGAATCGACAATGACGATAGTATTCATGTGGATTTTATCAATGAAGTTCAGAAACAGTTTAACCAACAAGAATATCGCGCAATTGATTTTATAAAAGGCTATTCGTTGCAAATTGAACCAATTTATATACTTGGGAAAAAAGAACAGCTTTTCAATCCGTTTATCAGTTTGATTGAGAAAAACGAAAATCCAAATACCGCTTTTTATCAAGACCACCGATTTTGGAAAAGAGACAAAAAAGTAACACAGCTTAGAGAAAAAAGATTGTGGTTGTCAATCATTCATCAACGAAATAAAATCAACAAATTTGACGGTTACGGATTGGTAAAATGGGAAGCGTTAAGAAAGGATTTTGCCCTTTCAGGAGAAATCAATAAACTAATAATGGAAAAAACTATTCCCTATAGCGGTTGGTTTTTTACCAGCGTCAAAAATCAGTTTGTACAAACATTTGAATTAAATTTCAAACTTCTAAAAAGAAAACTTGGTTTGTATAACGCCAAATAATCGGTGTCTAAAAAAGAGTATATGTCTGTAGCATTAAAGTGGAATGGTTTTCTAAAAGAACTCAGCAATCTGATTTTCTTTTGGTTTTTTGGAGCGCTTTTCTTTGTAATATTCAGAGGAGTTTTTATCCTGTTCTTTCACAAAAAAATAGCACATAGCATCGATTTTGGCGAATGGATAAATGTCTTCCTGATGGGATTTCGTTTTGATTGCACCGCTATTGCCTACTTCTTATTGCTCCCACTGATTTTATTGCTGATACTTTCACCATTTGGCAAATTCAAAATAATTGAAATCATTCGAAAGATTCATCAGGTTTTGTTTGTCATTTCATCGACTCTGATTTGTGTGGTAACTATCAATTATTTCAAGGAATACGGCGACCAATTCAACCACTTTCTTTTCTTGGGATTGTATGATGATAAAAAGGCAGTTTTAAATACAATTCTCGTGGATTTTCATCCAATTATCAATAGCTTAATCATAATCATAACCATTATTTTAGGGATTTTCATCTTCAAATATTTTGAAAATAAAGAACGGATTTATCGATTTTTACGTCGATTAAATTTCCCAAAAAGTAAGTTTGTACTAATTACAATTGTTCTTATTTTATTTGTATTTGGAATTCGCGGTTCGGTCACTTCTATTCCGGTTTTACGCGAATATTCGGGAATTTCTACAGATAACTTTTTAAATAAAACCATTATCAATCCGTTTCGCTCATTGAAATACGCCATTAAAGATTTTAATAGATTGAATGCGTTGAGTGGCAAAAATCCGTATATGGATGACAACCTTTTTAAGGCAGCATTTCCAAAGGATAAAGTCACCGATGTTTTAAAGAAAACAGCACAAGGTTCAACAATAGAAAAGCCAAAACAGATATTCCTAGTAGTAATGGAAAGCTACGATTCGTGGCCTTTGATGGATAAATATCAGGGCTTTCACTTTGCAGATAATCTATATGCTATTGCCAAAAACGGGACACATTTTAATCACTTTTTAGCATCCGGAAATACAACCATAGATTCCTTTGGAGCTATAATGACCAACGTGCCAAATTGTGGTATAAATCTGAGTCACATTGGAACGGCTGGAGTTCCGTTTGAAACATCGATTTTCACCCAGTTTAAAAAATTAGGCTACGAAACTAACTTTTATTACGGTGGATTTTTATCCTGGGAAAACATTGGCGATTTATCTAAATATTATGGCGTTGACAACATTTATTCAGGTGTTGATGGCGGTGGAAAAACCGATACTGGCGGCTGGGGAATTGAAGATGAAAAACTCTTCAACTTAGTGATGCAACATACGGACAAAAACAAATATTCGTTAAATATCATTCTAACCACAAGTTATCATGCGCCTTATACGGTTGATCTGGAAGCCAAAGGTTTTCCATATAAATCGACTGATGATTTTCCGCCTGCAATGAAAAAACAGTATGATGGCGCGATGAATCGCAAAGAATTAGGACATCTTTGGTATGGCGATAAAGCGATTGGTGACTTTGTAAAGAAAGCTGAAAAAGAATTTACAAGTTCTATATTCAATTTTACCGGCGATCATTTTGGACGAAAGTTCATCAACAGTAAGCCAAATCTTTACGAGAAGTCGTCTGTTGCCTATATTATGTATGGAAAATCAATTCCGAAATCACTCAATTTAACTCCGGGAAGCCATATTGATATTATGCCGACATTAATCGAACTAGTTGCTCCAAAAGGTTTTGAATACTATAGCTTTGGCGAATCAATGTTTACAAAAGGAAAAAACGAAGGCATCGCTTTTGACAAAATGATAGAAAGCAACAATTTGTATTATTTTCCAAAAGGTTCGAATATCGAAGCAATTGATTTAAATACTTTCAAAGAAACCAATATCAAGAAAAGTAATTTGGAATTAAAGCACAACAAACTAATGGCTTTGGCTTGGTATTATACAATGAAAGGAAACGATTTAAAAGCAACAAAAAAGACTGTAAAGCATTAAGCAATGGATATAAATTCTGAAGTACACAAGGCATTCGAAGTCATACAAAATGGCGGAATCATCCTCTATCCTACCGATACCGTTTGGGGAATTGGCTGCGATGCGACCAATGTCGAAGCGGTAAAAAAGATTTACGCTTTGAAACAACGCGAAGAATCTAAAAGCATGATAGTGTTGATGAATGGCGAAAAAATGATGTACAATGTTTTCAAAGAAATCCCGGAAACCGCTTGGCAAATCCTTGATCTATCGGAGAAGCCAACTACTCTAATTCTGGATAATCCTCGGAATGTAGCAGCCAATATTATCGCTGATGACAAAACACTTGGCGTTCGTATGGTGAAAGAGCCGTTTTGTTTCAAACTGATGGAACGCATGAAAAAACCATTGGTTTCGACTTCAGCAAATATCTCGGGAATGTTTACACCAAAATCTTTCAAAGAAATTGCTCCCGAAATTATAAAAGGTGTCGACTATGTAGTAAATTTGCAGCACGAAAAAATTTGCAACAAACCATCAACGATTATTAAGCTTTCGTTGGATAATCAGGTTAAGATTATACGCAAGTAAGTTTAAATCAACCGCAGATTCGCAGATTAAAATGTTATTATGGAGGATTTTTTACATAAAGACAAAACCTATCAAATTATTGGTATACTATTCGAAGTACACAAAAATTTAGGAAAAGGATTTTCTGAAATTGTATATAAAGATGCTATAGAATATGAATTTTCACACCAAAGCATTCCTTTTGAAAGAGAAAAAGAGTTTTCAGTAAAATATAAAGAAGTAATACTGAAACATAAATTTTATGCTGATTTTGTGGTTTATAATAATATAATCCTAGAAATTAAAACTGTGGATTGTTTCAATAATTCTCATTATAATCAATGTCTAAACTATTTGAAAATATCAAATAATGAATTGGCTCTTTTAGTAAATTTCAATTCTGTTTCATTAGAATATAAACGTATCGCTCATTCAATAAAATAAAATCTGCGAATCTGCGGTGGAAAAATTATGAATTACAACAAAGCCTTAGACAATAAAATCTTTGAAATCATTTCAAAAGCATCACAAGAACTTAACCTTGAAAGTTACGTTATTGGCGGCTTTGTACGTGATTTTTTCTTGCAGCGCGATTTCAAAAAAGACATTGATATTGTTGCTATTGGTTCCGGAATTGATTTGGCCTTAAAAGTTTCGGAATTATTACCGCACAAACCCAAAGTTCAAGTTTTCAAGAATTATGGAACGGCAATGTTACGTTATAAAGAAATCGACATCGAGTTTGTTGGTGCCCGAAAAGAAAGCTATGCTGAAAACAGTCGAAATCCACTTGTGGAAAATGGCACATTGGAAGACGACCAAAACCGTCGTGATTTTACCATTAATGCGTTGGCCTTTTCATTAAATCAAAATAACTATGGTGATTTAGTTGACCCTTTCAACGGTTTGACCGATTTAGAAAAAAAAATCATCAAAACGCCTTTAAATCCAGATATTACTTATTCTGATGATCCTTTGCGAATGCTACGTGCAATTCGTTTTTCAACGCAATTGGACTTTGTTATCGAAGCAAAATCTTTGGAAGCCATTGAAAGAAATAAAGACCGAATCAAGATTATTTCAGGCGAACGAATTGTGGATGAATTGAATAAAATTCTATCAACAGACAAACCGTCGATTGGGTTTTTACATTTATACAAAACCGGGCTTTTAGATATTATTCTTCCTGAACTTACAGCATTGAATAATGTGGAAGAAATTGAAGGTCATACCCATAAAAACAATTTTTATCATACATTGGAAGTCGTTGATAACATTTGTCCGAATACTGATGATGTTTGGTTGCGTTGGGCAGCTTTACTACACGATATTGGAAAAGCACCTACCAAAAAGTTCAATAAAAAACAAGGCTGGACGTTTCACGGACACGAATTCCTTGGCGGAAAAATGGTAAAGAAAATCTTCGAAAGATTGCACATGCCGTTGAACAATAAGATGAAATTTGTGGCCAAAATGGTAATGTTGAGTTCACGTCCAATCGTACTTTCAGAAGATATTGTTACCGATTCGGCTGTGCGTCGTTTGGTTTTTGATGCTGGTGAAGATGTCGATAATTTAATGACTTTGTGCGAAGCCGATATTACGACCAAAAATCCAACTAAGTTTAAAAAGTACCACAACAATTTTGATATTGTACGCCATAAAATAATTGAAGTGGAAGAACGCGATCATGTTCGTAATTTTCAGCCACCAATTTCCGGTGAAGAAATTATGGAAATCTTCAATCTGAAACCATCACGTGAAATTGGTGTTTTGAAAGAAGCCGTAAAAGAAGCAATTCTCGAAGGAGAAATTCCGAATGAATATCAGGCAGCTTATGATTTTGTTTTGGCGAAAGCTGAGAAGATGGGTTTGAAAAGAGTTGATGAGTAGCTGAGTTACTGAGTGGCTAAGAAGTCCGTTTTTCTTAAAAAAATTAAGTAATTATTATAATTTGTTTCAGTTGAAGAAATAGAATTACGTTTTAAATTTGCAACTCAGTTACTCAGACTCTCAGTTGCTCAGCTACTCAAAAAAATGAAAAAAGATAAGACCGTTATTTATTGGCTACTTTCCGGTTGTGTTTTAGTATTTATTATGGTTGTGGTTGGCGGAATTACACGACTGACCAATTCGGGTTTATCGATGACCGATTGGCATTTGGTTACCGATACGTTGCCGCCTATGACTGATTCTAAATGGCAGGAAGCTTTTGAGGCTTACAAGCAGTTTCCTGAATACCAAAAAATCAATATTCACAATGATTTCCAGCTTTCAGATTATAAATTTATTTATTTCTGGGAATGGTTTCACCGTTTTATAGGACGAATTATTGGTTTAGTCTTTATCATTCCTTTTATCTATTTCCTGATAAAAAAACGAATCGATAAAGCTACGTTAAACAAATGCTACGTGCTTCTAGGAATGGGTGCTTTACAAGGTTTTTTTGGTTGGTTTATGGTAAAAAGCGGTTTGGTTGACAATCCAGATGTGAGCCATTTTCGTTTAGCGTTGCACCTTACTTTCGCTTTTATAACCTTTGCTTATACACTTTGGGTAGCGTTGGATTTGATTTATCCCGAAAAGAAATTTGTTGTGGTCGAGTTGAAAAAATTAGCTCGGATAACGTTGGTTTTTCTTTTAATTCAGATTATTTATGGTGGATTTGTAGCCGGTTTAAATGCGGGTTTGATTCACAATAACTGGCCATTAATGAGCGACGGAACATTTTTTCACGAAAGCATTGTATTGGAAAAAGATTCTTGGTTAGCCCGATTTACTGAAGGCAAAAGTGGCGTTCAGTTTGTGCATAGAACCATGGCGTATGTTGTGGTTGGATTGATTTTGTTTTTGTATTTCAAATCCAAAAAATATACTTTATCTGCGCAACAACAAAACGGATTGAATGCCTTGGTGTTGATTGTCTTTTTGCAGTTTACCTTAGGCGTCTTTACTTTATTGTATAGCGTTCCGCTTTGGTTGGGATTAATTCATCAAGTGATGGCATTCTTCTTATTGACCGCAATGACGTTTACATTACATAGATTATCAAAATAATATGCTTGCCCAGACTATATTGTCACAGTTCCTTGTTTATTAACTTAAATGTCTAAACTTGCCGCTCAAGATAAATTTTTAGATTTATCCGATTATGGAAGATCTTTCGGAAGGTTTTTTGCCCATCAATTAAAGAATACTTGCTTTACGCCTATTCATGTCACCCTACTTTTTGGTGTTTCCGGATTGATTGCTATTTATTGCATCCTTACTAATCATTATTTCCTTGCCGGATTTTTTATCCTTTTAAAATCAGGGATTGATGCTGCTGATGGCGAATTGGCCCGACTAAAAAAAACACCTTCCTATTCGGGACGTTATTTAGACAGTGTGTTTGATATCATTTTGAATTTCCTGTTTTTAATGGCAATCTGTTATGTTTCTAAAACTTCTATTTGGTTCACTATTTTAGCCTTTGTTGGCATTCAATTACAGGGAACATTATACAATTACTACTATGTTATTTTGAGAAACAAATCGGTTGGTGGTGACTGTACAAGTAAAATATTCGAATACAAAACCCCAAAAGCTTTACCTGGCGAAAGTCAACAATCGGTCAACATTTTATTCGGAATTTATACTGTTGTTTACGGAGCATTTGACAAAATTATACACGCTTTAGACCAACAAGCTTACAAAGTAAAAAGCTTTCCAAACTGGTTTATGACTTTGCTTTCTTTGTATGGATTAGGATTTCAATTATTAATCATTGCCGTAATGCTCTCTTTAGGTTGGATTGAATGGATAGTGCCGTTTTTTATCGCTTATACACTACTGATTTTTGCATTCATCGGGATTCGAAAAAAAATAATACTGTGAATTATATAATATTGATTTATAATTTCATAACACCGGCTTCTTACTAAATGATGAAATTTATAGTACACAAATTTTAAACTATAAATCATGCCAAATTCAACAGAAATTAAAGGAGATTGGGAACAATTAAAAGGAAAATTGAAACAAAAATATGCAGAGGTAACTGATGATGATTTGCTTTATGATGAAGGTAAAGAACAAGAAATGTGGGGAAGATTGCAAGAAAAAATAGGAAAGACAGAAAAAGAAATTAAAGCCTTATTTGATTAATTAAATTAGACTTTGATTGTATTCGGAAATGCTGCATCAATGAGTTTTTTCCAATAAAAAAGTCCCGATTATGTCGGGACTTTTTCTTTATACTTTCTTATTTGTTTTTATCGAACAGCCAATGGCTCTGGTTATTTCTGGTGAAGGATCTTTTCCTTTTTCCAATGCTGCTATAGCATTTTCCAGATATCTTTCTTTGACAGCAGAAGAATCATCCGAATTATCATCAATCGCTCCGATGTATTTTACCACTAAGTTTTTATCAAGTAAAAATACATGAGGTGTTTTCGTTGCACCATATTGAGGATAAATCTTTTGTGCTTCATCTACCAAATACGGGAAAACAAAACCTTTTTCTTTGGCTTTTGCCTGCATCAAGTTATAGGCGTCTTTAGGTTGCACATCAGGATTATTCGGATTTATGGCTAACAGCACATAACCTTTAGCCTTGTATTTTTTGGCTAAAGCATTAACACGGTCGTCATATTTAATGGCAAACGGACACGTATTACAAGTAAAGACAACAATAAAACCTTTAGCATCTTTATAATCAGACATGCTATACATTTTTCCGTCGACTGATTTTAGTTTGAAATCAGTGGCTTTGTCTCCGGGTTGATACCCTTCAGAAACCATAGTTTCTCCTATTAAAAAGGAAGAAACAAATGCAAAAACTATTGGAATAACTCTCATAATAAATTATTTTTTTTGATTAATGAATGTGTTGACATAGTCGTTAAGTTGAGTGAAATTATCAAATTCACGTTCGGCAAACAGCTTTTGATTTCCGCTAAAAATGAATGTTGCCGGAATAGAACCTGACCAATCTCGGTCTATTTTAGGAAGCCAAGTGTTATAATCTTTATCATTTAACGAAACAACTTGAACCGTTATTTTTTTTCTTTTGATAAACGGAATAAGTTTCTTTTCGATATCTTTTTTACTGTCAAGACTGGCTAGAATTACTATTACGTTTTTATTTTGCTGATGCAGTTTTTCAAAATAAGGTAACTCTTTTACGCAAGGCGCACACCAAGTTGCCCAAAAATTAACCACATATACCTTATCATCATTTTTGATAATTGCTTTTTCGAAATCATCAAAGGTATCATATACCGCAAGTTCCTGTCCTATAGAAGTTTGAACAAAAGTCAAGAAAAAGCATATAAGTAAAAATCGTTTCATTGAAAAAGTTAAGCCTGACGAATTTACTAACTTAACGTCAAGGTTGAAAACTACTTAACAAAAATTTACCATACCATTTGACTTTAAAGAAACTATTTCTGTACTATTTTTTTTCTATTTTTACAATTATTAATACTCATAAATGAAACATGCGTCCATTTATTAGTTAGCAGACATTTCCAGAACATTATTGCTAAAAACATGGAATATAAAAACGCGAAAAGAAACACGATTATTATAATTATACTTTGCGTATTATGGTATTGTGCAAGTTTGCTTTCAGTTTTTAGAATGTCAAATCATAGATGGCTATATCACATTGGTTGGGTTTCTTGTTATATTTTTAGTTTTAGCGCACTATATTTTTCCATTTTCAATTCTATTGCAATCATTGTTAACTTAAAACGGAATTGGAAATTGAACTTACTAATGTTGATGTTCAGTATAATTCCACTGATATTTTGGATTTATTGTTTTGTAGCTATATCGCTTGAAAGTTAAGAAACGTCTGCTAACAGCCGTTTGGTGCAATGGCTGGTTGTTGCTTAAGCCGGTTGTCAATTTTCCGCTGGAAAATCTCTATATTAGCAGAAACAAATAAGTCACGCAGTCGCCACTGCACCAAGCGGCGGCACGTTATAGGTAATACTTCACGACTTTGAGTCTAAACATAAATACAATGAGAAAAAAAATACTTTTGTCAATTATCATTATCACATTATTTTCTTGCAAAAAGGAAACTGTAAAACCTGAAAGTAAAAAAGAGATTCCAGAAGCATTAGAAGACAAATCATTTTCGAGAGGAAGCTCTAGAGGAAATCTGGTTGAAGAATTATATCAAGATTTAGTTTCAAAATCACCTGAATTACAAAAATTAGAAACTGAAATTGATAATTTTAAAACTGACGAAGTCCAAAAGAAATTCTATAATTACAATAGCAAATCTGAAAATTATTATTCTTCAGCTAAATATCAAGCAAAAGATATCAAAGACAGTATAACCAGAAAAAAAATTCTTGCTTTTATTGAGAAAAGCAACAACCAATATTTTGAAAAGAATGAGGAAATAACCGGTCTTTTTAAAACAATAAATGATAAACAAAAATCTATTGAAGATTGTCATACGGTTTTAAAAATAGTTTTGACAATGCCAATAATGGTTAAATATCAAAATGAGAATTTACCCGCCAAAAAAGAATTTGAAAATAAGATAAAAAGTGAAGATAGCTTGATTAATAAAATTCAAAGTAGAACTCCAAAATATTAATTCAGTGCTTAAACCCCTACCCCAACCACTCTTTAAAATCATTCACACGTTCGCGGGCAACAATAACCTCATCGTCTTTATACGTTGGAAGCATGACTTTTAATCTGGAGTTGCTGTACATCTGGATTTCTTTTATTCCTTTCATCGGGATGATGAATTTGCGAGAAACACGGTAAAAATCCTTTGGGTCGAGTTCGGTTTCGAGTTGTTCCAATGTGTTGTCTAAAAGATAATCGCGGTTGTCAAAAGTGTGCAGATACGTTCCTTTGTTTTCGCTGTAAAAACATTCTACTTCTTCAATGTTTATCATCTTGAGCTGTTGCCCCATTTTGATAGTGAAACGTTTTTTGTAGTTTCTATCCATTGGGTTCACCAACATCCTTTTAATGACATCAAAATCTAAATTTGAAATTATACTTTTTTGAAATTGATTTTTGAATTTTGATATTGCAATTGCTAAATCGTCTTCGTCTATAGGTTTTAGTAAATAATCAATGCTGTTTAATTTGAAGGCACGCAACGCATATTCGTCATAAGCTGTTGTGAAAATCACCGGACTTTTGATAGTAATGGTTTCAAAGATTTCAAACGACAAACCATCGGATAATTGTATATCGAGAAAAATCAAATCGGGATGCGGATTGGCATTAAACCAATGAATAGATTCTTCTACAGAATGCAACATTTGATTAACCTGCAACCCCAATTTCTCTACTTTGCGCTGGAGTAATCGTGCTGCCGGTTTTTCGTCTTCGATGATTATTATGTTCATTTTTTTTTGAGTTGCTGAGTTACTAAGGAGCTGAGTGGCTGAGTCAAAACTGCAGACTGCTACTGCCAACTGAATACTAAATTACTCCCATTTATTTTGTTTTTCCTTTTCCATCAGTTCCTTAATTTTTCTTTCTTCCCAGTCTTTACCCATTAGCAAAGCTGGCATGAAGACTGACATTCCGTGTGCGAGTAATCCGATTCCCCAAAACAAAACCGTACTGAAATTTTGCCATCTCCAAAAGTTTTCAGTAGAGTTATTGTTATTTACAATCAGAAGACCAATATTGATTACGATATAGACCATCAAGTGCGTATAAAATCCCTTGATTCTTTTGACACGTTTTAATGCCTGCTGGTATTTAATTTCGTCCGGAGTTAGCGTATTATTCATATTTATTTTGTTTTTCATGATCCATAAATTCTTTTATTTTTCTTTGCTCCCAATCTTTTCCTAGAAATGGCGTATACTTAAACGCTTTTAGTCCGTGAAATAACAATCCTATTCCCCAACCTAACATTGGCCAAAAGAACCACAAATATTGCGGCGAATATCTTAAGTTGATGAATAGAAAAAAGAGCATCACAAGTATATAAGAAAGCAAATGTCCGTAAAAACCTTTGATTTCTTCAACCTGCTTTTGGGCGCGTTGGTATTTTTCGAATTCTTGATTAAATTGTTCCATATTTTTTGAGTTGCTGAGTCGCTGAGTGACTTAGTGCCTGAGAAACTTAGTTACTCAGAAACTTAGTTACTCAGAAACTTATGCACTTAGTTACTTTGTTAGTTCCATTTAGTCTGTTTGTCTTTATTTAAAATCTCCTGAATTTTCTTTTCCTCCCAAGATTTCCCATATCCAAAAGTTTCGAAAGCATGGAACGTTACTCCCATTCCCCAACCAAACATTGGGAACCAAAACCATTGAAATCCGCCAGTTTTTAGGTTAATAAATACCAACACCGGAATCACACAGCAATAAGATATCAAATTGCCATAAAATCCTTTGAGTTTTTCTACGCGATCTTTGGCTCGCATAAAAGCCATGTTTTCGTTGTATATATTTTGTGTTTCCATAAAAGCAATTTGTTTAGTCAATATTGGAATTTTTACTTTGAAGAATGTTGGACTTTCTTCAATCAGCATTTTGCGTCCCGAAATCAGGCCATAACGGTTGACAATATTTTGCAAACCAACACCTTTTCTATCTCCTAGCACTTCTTTCTTTTGTAGATTATTCTCTACAATAAGATAATTGTTCTCGATATAAATCTTGATATGTAGCGGTTTTTGTTCACTTACTACATTATGCTTTATCGTGTTTTCTAATAAAAGCTGCAACGAAAGCGGAACGACTTTGGCATCGAGATTATCGAAATTAGCTGGGATTTCATAAGTGATGCTGTTTTCAAAACGCATTTTCAAAAGGTTCATATAGGTTTTGGCGAAAGCCAATTCCTCAGCAACCGAAACCAATTCTTTGTCTTTCTGTTCTAAAACATAACGGTATATTTTAGATAAGGAAGTGGTAAACTTTTGTGCATTATCTGGATTTTCTTCAATCAATGAACTCAACACATTCAAACTATTGAATAAGAAATGCGGATCGATTTGGTTTTTAAGACTTTCAAATTGTGCCGAAGCAGTTCCCGCAATAATCTTTTGTTCTTTTACTTTGCTATCGCTATAGGCTTTATAAATGTAAAAAGTGTAAAAGCACAACAGTACAATAAAAGTCATTACAACGGCAAAAACATAATTGGCTAGTCTTTCGTTTGCCCAATACTTTTCAAAAGTTCCGCCTTCAATAATTACATCTGTAAAAATCCTTAATAAAAAAATAATAAAAAGCGTAACCACAAAGGATGATACAAATCCAACTACCATTCTTTTCAATGAAAATCTCTCGGCTGCAAATTTTCTATCTAAATAAACAAACACCATTTGATTGGCATATCCTAAGGTAACAGAGTACAACATCGTATATAAAAACAATATGCCAAGTTCATTGTTGAATGCTATTTTGGCACCATAAATGAAGTTTATCAAAATAACTATCAGAAAAATAATTACTCCTATTCCTAATGATCTTAATAGTTCTCTTATGGTGAATTTCATATTCGTGTTATTAATTCTTTTCTGGCTTATACATCGCAGAAGCTAAAAATCCAACGCCTAATCCGATTAGAGTTCCAACGCCTGTTTTGTCCATTAGCATTCCTCCTGCAATTACGAGAAACATGCATCCTAAGAAGATGGTTCCTGCGATTTTGTTAGTGTCTTTTTGTTGATTTTCCATGATTTTTTTTAAGTTTCTGAGTTACTGAGAGACTTAGCTACTAAGAAAATCAGGCACTTAGTTACTTTTTATTATTTACAACTAATTAATGCTTGTTGAGCTCTGTCCAATCCCCAACTTGGATGAAAGGGAGTTTCAGGTTTAAAGTTAGCAAAAAGTTCAATTGATTTAGCGATTGCTTGACACATTGGTTTGGTATCGGTTCCCCAGTATTTGGCGCCACCAATTTCAAACTCTGCTTTTGAGAACAAAACTCTTGGGTTTTTTGGATTTATAATTAATGCTTTGTTGTATTGCTCCATTGCCAATGCTCCGTATTTCTGCCCGTTTGTCATTGGATCCTGAACCAGTATCGCTGTGTAAAGCATTGCTTGAACTACCATGATTTCTGGATTGTTTGGACTAATAACTGTTGCGTTGTCAATAGCATCTTGAGCTTTGGTTAACATTGCAGGAATTTTAGTTTTGTCATTGGCTCCAAAAACATCAATAGTGTTGATGAAAGCGATGTAATAATTTGGCAACCAATTTGTTTTTTCTACAGATGCGATTCGTTCGAAAGTGGCAACTGCTTCTGTGTCATTTCCTGCGCCCCAAAGCTGCATGGCTTTTCCCATTCCTTGCTCATACTGAGATTGTGCTGATAACAGCGAACAGATAAAAAGTGCGATTGATGTGATAATTGTTTTCATGTTTAAATTGTTTTAGTTAGATATTTCTTTTAAGTTTCTGAGTAACTGAGTGGCTGAGTAACTGAGTTTTTTCTTTAACTCAGGAACTAAGTTACTTAGCAACTCAGCTGCTTTATTAATTCTGATGTAAAAGTATTGTGGTTGTAACTCTTATAAAATTTATAATTACTGAACTGTTGTTTTTGATGGATGAATTGTTTTATTTAAGTTTGTGAGTAACTGAGTGGCTGAGTCGCTGAGCTTTTTACTTAGTTACTCAGCCACTCAGTTACTCAACTACTTTAAAGATTCTTCAACTGATTATCTTTCTTGTTGTCGCTAATCGTCCAAAAGAAGCCTACGAAGAAAAAACGATCGGCTGTTGGCGTAACTGCTTTTCTGTCATAAATTCCGCTTCCGTTTACAGTGTCAGCATAATTGTAACCAAAGATATTTTGTGTTCCTAAAATATTGGAAACAGAGAAATACAATATCTTTTGTTGTGATAATAAATAAGCCCAATTGAAACTCAAACTACTATACGATTTTGTTTTGCCGTTCATAAAAGCCGTTTCATTCGGATTATTATAAGGTCGTCCTGAACTGAATTGTTGCGTAAAACCAACTTGTGATTTCCAATCCGATATCCAATATTTTGTTACCAATGACAAACTGTGCGTTGACACAAAACTTGGCGTTACTTCGGCTGTGTAATTTTTATAATCTCTTTTGGTATCGATATACGAATAGGAAATCCAGTACTCTAAATATTTAATGCTATTGCCATCTCTCCAAAAAACATCCAATCCTTTGGCATAACCTTCTCCATCATTTGAAAATTGCGAATCGAATTGCACGTTATCGGTATCATATTTCACCAAATCGTTGTATTGTTTGAAATAAACTTCAGTGCGAAGCGTTCTGTTGCCTTTTGCATATTGATAATTCAAAATATAATGCGCCGCTTTTTCGGTTTTAAAATCACTTGAATATTTCAGGTATTCTTGTCTTGGTGTTTGCTCAAAGTTTCCGTAGGCAAAAGCAAACTGACTGTTTTTTGAAATCTTATACGCCAAAGAAGCTCTTGGTGAAATACTGTTTTCATCTATATAATCATTCGTTGAAGCTCTAACTCCAACTTTAGCGGCAAACTTTTTAGAGAAAAAAATATCCGCTTCGGTATAAACAGCCGCTATATTAGAATCATAGCCACTTTTGAAAGTCGTATTGTAATCTTCATCAAATTTGGTGATAAAATAATCGGTTCCAAAATTCAATTTCACTCTATCTGAAAGTTTTTTGGTGAATTTTAATTTCAGGTGTGAAGCGTGTTCTGCATTGTTTACATCATTGGCATCAATGCCAATTTTATTCTGACCATAACCATAACTCAAACCGATAAAAACTTGCCAGTTGCCACCAAAATTCCCTTTATACGAACTGTTCAAATAAAAATTATTGTTTCTCAAATTTACTCTCACTTTCTTCGGCTGATTAATATCTTCTTGGTTCAAATCGAAACGAGAAGCATCAAAAGCAGCATACGCTTTGAAAATTCCATTGGCAAAATTATAGCGGTACACCGTTTCACCTGACAGCGATTGAAAAGGTTTATTCCAATCAACATCCTGTGGAATTGCCACTTGATATGGCGCTAAATCTATATAAGCTGTATTGACACTCAACGAGCTTTTTTTCCATTTTTGCGTATTACTAAATCCTAAACCAACAGTCATAAACGAAATGTCTGTTTTATTTTGGTCGGGTTCATCTAGTGTGTTCAATAATAAAACACTCGACAAAGCTTCTCCATATTCAGCCGAATAACCACCAGTAGAAAATGAAATTCCGCTAAACAAAAACGGAGAAAATCGCCCACGGGTTGGTAAATTATTAGTTGTTGCACCATAAGGTTGTGCTACCCGAATTCCATCTACAAAAGTTTGCGTTTCATCAGCTTCGCCTCCACGCACAAACAATCGACCATCTTCACCTACGTTTTGTGTTCCGGGCAATGTTTGTAAAGCTGCAATAATATTTCCGGCTGAACCGGCTGTTGTTACAATATCCAAAGGTTTCAATACCGAAACCCTGCTTTTTTCTCCGGCGCTAAACGTTCCGGCTGTTATCACAACGGCATCAAGTGTATTAACACTTTCTTTAAGCTTAACGGTTTGATTCTGAAATTTTTCAACTTCTATTGCAACTTTAATCGTTTCAAAAGACAAAAAACTAATCACCAAAAGTTGATTTCCGGTTGCTGTGGTTTTAAAATTAAAATTTCCTTTTTCATCTGTCGAAGCGCCGTCGTAAGTACCATCAATAAAAACATTGGCGCCTACAATTGGCTTGTTTTTTTCATCGACTACAGTTCCTGAAATGGTTTGTTGTGCATTACTGATGAAAGCAATTAGTAGAAATGTTAAAGTGTAAAGAGATTTCATGTGTTTAAGTTTTGATGCAGCAAAGGTGTATCTCGCATTAAAACTATACAATTTAAGTTTACCGAATTGTTATTTTTTGGGGATGAACTGCAAAAAAAAACCTGTTCGCTCATGAACAGGTTTTTTTCGTTTGAATTATTAATTATCTGACAGGATATTTATCTTTAAAAGAAATCTACTTGGTAGTTGTTTCTTGTTTATATCTAATTAACTGAAGCTAAATTAGTTGTTCGCCATTTCTAAATCTAACTTAATCGGTAAACTACCGCAAAACTCGATAGACATACAAAAAATTAAAATTTGATACCTTTCGTCGATGTTTTTTTTATCAGTAGAAATTTGCTTATCTGAAAAGACAACCTATAATACTTCTAAACTTAACAACATAAAATTTCGTAGATGATGAAATGAAAACAGTAAAACTCTTGTTGCTTCTTTTCCTTACAATGCCAAATATTTTTATGGCACAAAAGATTGATAATATGGCGTCATTCCGAGATATGAAAAGCACCAATTATTTCAGGTTTCATTACGATAATGATTACTTCACATCGACAGATAAAGAGTATACACAAGGCTATAATTTTGAATTGGTTTCTCCAAGATTAGCCAAAAATCCAGTTAACCATCTTTTTATCACTCCAAAAAACAGCGAATTCAAATACGGCCTTTCATTGGAACACATCGGTTTTACTGCTAATAATATCGCAAGTAACCAAATTCAGTTTTATGATCGTCCTTTTGCGGCTGCAATTATGCTGAAAAGTTTTTTAATTGCCACCGATACCATCAACAAATCTCGAATTATATCTTCTTTAAATCTTGGAATTATTGGTCCGGGGGCTTTTGGTGGTGATATGCAAACGGCAATTCATGAAGCAACTGGAAATACAATGCCCTTGGGCTGGTACAATCAAATTAAAAATGATGCTATAGTGAATTATGAAATTAGCTATGAAAAACAACTGCTCCGATTTAATGATTTTTTTACTGTTCAATATAATACTACTTTGCGAATAGGAACTTTGTTTACGAATGCTTCAGTTGGATTGAATGCTACTTTGGGGATTATCAATTCGCCTTTCACTACTTTAAAAAACAAAAGTAAATTCCAATTGTATTTGTATACACAACCACTTGTAAATTTGATTGGTTATGACGCCACACTTCAGGGCGGATTGTTTAATCACAAAAGTGTCTACACTATTAAAGAAAGTGACATAGAACGATTTACGTTTCAAAATAATTATGGAATTGTGCTTCAATACCGTTGGCTTTATTTGGAATATTCCCGAACACTTCTTACACGAGAATTCAGTTATGGAAGTCAATTTAAATGGGGCGGAATTCGGATTGGGTTTAAACTTTAAAATCTTTTCAACAATTAGCATTTCGCAATTCATATATCATAAATTAAATTTTACCTTTGCTCGCTTATTAAAATTACGATTATGATTTATAAATTCAGAGCAATTCTTGATGCCGAAGATGATATTTTCAGAGATATTGCTATTCAGGAAGAAGACACTTTAGAAGATTTACACAACGCTATCGTTAATGCTTTTGGTTTTGACGGATTAGAAGTTGCTTCGTTTTATACTTGTGATGACACCTGGAATCAAGAAGAGGAAATTCCGATGTTTGATACCGGCGATATTCCCGGCGAGCAAAAAACAATGAGCGATTATACCTTAAATCAATTGCTTGGCGAAGATCAAACTAAGATTATTTATGTATATGATTTTATCAATATGTGGACATTCCTTGTTGAACTTGCAGCAGTTGAAGAAGCTGAAGTTGGATTAACATATCCAAGTTTGTTGTTTACTCATGGTGAATTACCTGCTATCGCGCCTGAAAAAGAATTCGAGGCTGAAGGAGAAGATTTCTATTCTGAATTTGAAGACGATTTAGATGAAGATGATTTGGATGCTTTTGGTGGTGATGATAGTTTTGAAGATTTCGGATTTGAAGAGAATTGGAATTAAACTAAGTTGCTGAGTTGCTGAGTGACTAAGTAACTGAGTTTTTAGGTTTTTTCTTATGTTTGTACAAACTAAAAATGTACACCATGAAAACATTCAGAGACTTATTTATTTGGCAAAAAGCAATGGCTTTAGTAACAAACACTTATCAAATAACACAAAAATTTCCAAAGGAATAATTATTTGGTTTAACATCTCAAATTAGAAGAAGCGCAATATCACTCCCAAGTAATATTGCAGAAGGTTTTGGGAGAGATAGTAATAAAGAATTTTTCAGATTTATAAATATTGCCATCAGCTCTTTATTTGAATTTCAAACACAAATCGAGATTGCAAAAAATATTAATTACTTAAACGAAAACGAATTTAAAAATTTATATGAAGAAACTAGAGAGCTAGAAGCCATGATTGTTTCCTTTTCAAAAAAATTGAAATAAACTAAGCAACTCAGACACTCAGTTACTCAGCAACTAAAACTATGATCAACCTATTTAACACTCATATTGAGAGTTTATCAATACACCGAGTTGGAAACAAAAACAGAAATGAATCCCTATTTCTCTCGGTACAGCCTTATAATTTAAACGACGAAATTGTTCCTTTGCTTAAGGAATATTTCTTCAAATCGTTTCGCGAAAAAGAGGAGAACTATTTCCAGTTTGCCCACGAAGTTGATTTAGAATATAACGACATGTTCAATTTTGCAACTGAAATTTTCACGAATCCAAGTGATGTTCACGAAGTTTCAAAGAAGATTACAAACCATCTTTTTGAGCAATCCAATCATCCACACATTAAGAACGGCGAAGTTTATGTGGCGTATTTGACCAACTTAAACATCGATAACAATGTTGTTGATGCTATTGGTGTTTTCAAAAGTGAAATCATGTCTGACTTTATGCAGTTTGAAGAAAAAGGAAAATCACTTGAAATGATTCTGCAACAAGGAATTAATCTTAATAAATTGGATAAAGGTTGTTTAATTTTTAACTACAAAAAAGAAGAAGGCTATAAAATTTTAAGCATCGACAGCAATCGTTATGATACGCGTTATTGGTTGGAACATTTCCTTTCGGTTGATGCCTTTCAGGATGAAAATTTCATTACAAAGAAGTATTTAAAATTCTGTCAGGGATTTGCCAAAGATGTTGTTTTTCCAGCCGAAGACAAGAAAGAAGAAGTAATGTTTATGAATCGTTCGGTAAATTATTTTGCCAAAAACGATCAGTTTGAAGAAAGTAATTTCCTAAATGAAGTTTTGGATAATCCAGACTTAATTCCGGAATTCAAAAACTACAAAGTTGATAAAGGCGAAAAATACAGTATTGAAGATGTTACCACTTTCCCCATTGCAAATAGTGCTGTTTCTGATGCTCGAAAATCGATAAAAAATGTAATTAATTTGGACACCAATATCCAAATCAAACTCGATTTTATAAATCCTGAAAGTGCCGAAAAATATGTAGAAAAAGGTTGGGATGAAGAAAAACAAATGTATTACTACTTAGTATATTTCAATAAAGAACAGAAAAGTTAGTGTTGAGCCGGTAGGCAGGTTTTCAGTAGCAGTGAACAGTGCTCTTTTATATTACAAAATCCTCAATAGATAAACTATCGGGGTTTTTTTATAATTGTAAAACATAAATAAAACTAAGAATTATATAATTATCAGATTGTCAAAAGCTATTATATTTGCTTGATTCGAATTTGCTATGAAATACAAATACCTATTTTTCATTTTATTTTTCATATCTGCTTGCCTTCATGCGCAGGTAAAGGAAAAAAACAGCGGTAACGATTCGGTTAAAGTTTATAAAAACATAGAAAATTATTCCAAGAAAAATAAGTTCAATAAGTTAGTTTATCGCATGCTTTTCAAATCCAAAAGAAGCGAAACTAAATCTCAAAAAGGTGCCCGAAAGCGGTTTTTGATAAAAAAAACATTTGACAGAAACGAAGGCAAAATCATTCGGGAAATTATAATCGAAACTTTAGATCCTTTTGGATATGCTGTTGATAATTATAAAGATCAACCCGAAAAAGGATTTGAAAAATTTGGAAATGGTTTGCATTTAAAAACCAAAAATTGGACGATTCGAAATTTATTACTTTTCAAAAAAAATGAACCTTTAGATTCTCTTATTGCCAAAGAATCGGAGCGTTTAATCAGAAAGCAACGCTATGTTAGAAGCGTTATTATTAAACCTGTCGAAATTCCAAATAGCAAAGATTCTGTAGATATTTCTGTTCGTGTTTTAGATTCGTGGAGCTTGATTCCAAGTGGTTCGATTTCCGGTTCAAGAGGGAATTTTGATTTAACCGAAAGAAATTTTTTTGGCTTGGGTCATGAAATTGAAAATAATTTTACAAAAAGATTTGATGACGGAAAAAAAGCTTACGATGTTCGCTATACGATAAATAACATCAAAAATACTTTTATAAAAACGACCTTTGCTTATGAGAATGATTTGAATGATAATATAACCCGAAGCGCTCGAATTGAAAGACAATTTTTCTCTCCATTAACAAGGCTGGCTGGTGGTGCCTATTTTGAAAATAGATTTTATGTAGATTCACTTCCGGATGCAACCGGTGTTTTTGCAAATCAAATTTTCAAATTACAAACACAACAATATTGGGCTGGTCATTCTTTTAAAATATTTGGCGGAAAAAGTGAAGATTTCAGAACTACAAATCTTGTTACCACTTTAGGGTTTAAAAACGTAGCTTATTTCAATAAACCTGCATTACAGTATGATTCATCACAGTTTTTTGCTTCCGAAAAATTATATTTAGCTACCATTGGTGTCAATACCCAAAAATTTTCTGAAGACAAATATTTATTCAATTTTGGCATCATTGAAGATGTACCCTATGGCCAAGTTTATGCGATAACAGGTGGTTTTCAAGACAAGAATAATAGGAGAAGGACTTATTTTGGTGGACGATTTGCGTATGGTACTTATTTCCCCGTTGGTTATGCTGGAATTAATGTCGAATTAGGAAGTTTTTTCAATGGTGGCAATTCACAAGAAACGACTTTACGAATTGAGGCTAATTATTTTACCAATTTGCTTTCTATTGGCAGTTGGAGAGTAAGGCAATTTATTAAACCCACATTTGTAATGGGAAATCACAGAGTTCCAATTATAGCAGACAGAGTCACTATTTCTGAACAAAATGGGATTTCCGGCTTTAATAACCCTTTGATTAATGGAACGAAAAAACTTTTCACAACTTTTCAAACGCAAACGTATGTCCCAGGAAATTGGCATGGATTCCATTTTAGTCCATTCTTCAATATGACTTTAGGAATGCTTGGTGATGAAACCAATAAAATTCTTAATGATAAATTGTATTCCATTTTTAGTTTGGGCGTTTTGATAAATAACGACTATTTAGTATTTAATAGTTTCCAGATTTCATTCTCTTTCTACCCTTCAATTCCTTTTCAGGGAACCAATGTTTTTAAAACTAATACTTTTAAAAACGATGATTTATCCTTGCCTGATTTCCAAATTGGTGAGCCAATGATTGTTCCTTATAATTAATTTAGGTTTATAAATTGTAAGTATATTAATTACAAACTATGAAAATAGTGTAATTCATCGATTAATTTTGGCATTTCATCAGTAAATTGTTATGTTTATTTCACCAAACCAATACCTTAACTTCATGGAAACAAATTACATAACTGATGGAATGGTGAAAAAAAATTATCGCTGTTCCCTACTTGGACATCGCTTTGTAGAGACCAAAAAAGTAAACAACCATTTTAGTGAGTTTGAGTGTAAAACTTGTAAAATGCAGGTAACAAACGACATGAGAGGTCAAAAAATTACATTGACATCAAAACTTAAAGACATCAATGAAACGCTTTTTTATCTGAATTTAAAGAAACAATTTCTTTCCAAATTCTACTTTCGTAAAGACTCGTAACAAAATAAGGTTTTTATCGTCCTATTCAAAACTTTAAAAAAATAGTCGTTGGAATCTACCATACTTTCTATCAAAAATCTTCACAAACGTTACGGTAAAATTCACGCCGTAAATAACGTTTCTCTCGAAATACATAAAGGCAATGTCTATGGAATTCTTGGACCCAATGGTTCGGGAAAATCTACAACATTGGGAATTGTTTTAAATGTTGTCAACAAAACTTCTGGCGATTACAGTTGGTTTGACGGAAAAATGCAAACACATGAAGCGCTGAAAAAAGTGGGAGCCATTATTGAACGTCCGAATTTTTATCCATACATGACAGCCCAAGAAAATTTGGAATTGGTTTGTAAAATAAAAAACATTGATTATTCTAAAGTAAATGAAAAGCTAGAAATTGTCGGGCTGACAGATAGAAAAGATAGCAAATTCAAAACCTTTTCTTTGGGTATGAAACAACGATTAGCCATTGCTTCTGCCCTTTTAAATGACCCCGAAATTTTAATTCTCGATGAACCAACTAATGGTTTAGACCCACAAGGAATTCATCAAATTCGCGATATTATTCGTTTGATTGCTTCACAAGGAACAACTATTTTATTGGCGTCGCATTTATTAGATGAAGTCGAAAAAGTGTGCAGTCATGTTTTGGTTTTGCGATTTGGTAAAATCCTTTATAGCGGAACCGTTGATGGTATGAGTAATCAAGGTGGTTTTTTTGAATTGCAAGCAGATAGTAATTCTAAACTTATAGAAACACTAAAAAATCATCCCGAAGTTGAAAAAATTTCGGAAGCAGAAGGAAAAGTAATTGTTCATTTTAAAACGCAATTTGATGCTTCCCTTTTGAATCGCTATTTGGCAGAAAAAGGAATTTACCTCAACCATTTGGTGTTTAAAAAAATGAGCTTAGAAGAACAATTTCTTGAATTAACAAAAAACTAATATGAAAAGATTACTCGCCATAGAATTACAAAAAATCTGGAAAAATCGCGCCAGCAGAGTATTAACAATAAGCTATTTTGTGATACTGTCGTTTATTGCATTGATAGCTTCCATTAATATAAATATTGGAAATTTTCAATTGCATTTTGCCGAAATGGGGATTTTTAACTTCCCATTTATTTGGCATTTTAACACCTATATCGCTGCAATTCTTAAATTCTTTTTGGCCATTGTAATCGTCTCGATGATGGCTAATGAATACAGTTATGGAACATTAAAACAAAACCTCATTGACGGAATGAGTAAGAAAGAATTCGTACTTTCTAAATTCCTGACCGTTGTTCTTTTTGCTTTTGTTTCTACTGTTTTTGTTTTTGTAATGTCATTGATTTTAGGCTTTAGCTTTTCATCTTATACCGAGTTAGGCATTGTCTTTTCTGACATGGACTATTTACTAGGTTACTTTGTTAAGTTGGTCGGATTTTTTTCTTTTTGTTTGTTTTTGGGAGTTTTGGTAAAACGTTCCGCTTTTGCAATAGGATTCCTTTTTGTCTGGAATATTATAGAAGGTATCGCTAACGGAATTTTAACGTTTAAAATTTTTCCAAAAAGTGATACCGCGTCACAAATCACTCGATTCTTTCCATTAGAATCAATGAGTAATTTAATTGTGGAACCGTTTACACGATTGAGTGTTATAAAAAATATTCAAACTGCGGTTGGTGATACAAATGTCAAAGATTATGATGTCCATTTTTCTTCCATTCTAATCGTTTTGGTTTGGACAGCTTTATTTGTTTTCTTATCCCATAAAATCATCAAAAAGAGAGATTTATAGTTCAATCATCAATCAATTCTTAAAGAAAACATAAATAGACCAAGTTCTCTTTATGTTTTCTTATTTATTTGCTAATTTTAGCGAATGAAAATGAAGTTACTCTATTTACTTTTTGTTTTGCTTTTTTCGTTGAATTGTCTGTCACAATTTAGTAAAACCCATTATATTCCGGCTCTTTCCTGTTCAGCAAGTGTAACTCCTGATGAACAATTTTTATACATCTCAACACCAAACGTAAATCCAGTCAATTTTAGGATCATTGAACTTGGAGGTACTGTAATCACAGGATCTGTTTCTAGAGATGTTCCTTATGTGTATAGTGTTGGTTTTGGAAGTAGTACTCAATTAAGTGTCGATACCAGTTTGGTAAGTTCCATTTTAAACAATAAAGGATATATTGTTGAAGCTGATGACTTAGTCTATGTCTCGGCCAGAGTTACCGACGTAACCGGTAATCAAGCCGGAGAATTAGTATCAAAAGGTTTGGCTTCACTAGGACTTCGCTTTCGAATTGGAGCTTTTGAAAATAATTTGGTTACAAATTATATAGATATTCATTATACTTTTGTTTCTGTTTTAGCAACAGAGAATAACACAACTGTCAATTTTAGTGGAATTAGAACTGGAGTGGAATTAGTTAATAGCGGAACAGGAAGCAACCCTTATAGCATCGTTTTAAATAGAGGTGAAAGTTATGTCATGGCAGTTCAAGGACCAACTCCAGCCAATAGGAATGGGTTAATTGGTTCTTTAGTATTAGCAGACAAGCCAATTGCGGTAAACTGCGGTTCGTTTGGAGGTAGCAATGCCGTAGGGAATCTTGATTTGGGTTTTGATCAAATAGTTCCTGCAGAACGATTGACTACGAACGATTATATTTTTATAAAAAGTACTGGAATTGACGCTGTAGAAAAAATACTTTTGGTCGCTGATGAAGACACCCAAATAACATTAAACGGTTCTGCACCGGTTTATAACATACTTGCCGGTGAATATTTAGCATTAACCGGAGCAGATTATTCAGCCAATGGAAACTTATTTGTTAGTTCAACTAATAAAATTTTTGCCTATCAAAGCGTTGGTGATGATGGTGCTATAGATCAAAGAAATCAAGAACTCTTTTTTGTACCACCATTAAGTTGTCAAACCCCAAGGGTAATTGACAATATTCCATTTATTGATTTTATTGGCACTCGTCAATTTACCGGAAGAGTAACCTTAGTTACAACTACGGCTGCTACACTCAATTTTATCATCAATGGTACAAACTATAATTTGGCAAGCTTAGCTGGAATTGGAGTAACAGTAGATGGGCCATTATCCGTAACTGGAAATCCAAATTATGAAACCTATGTGATGACTGGTTTAAGTGGTAATGTTTCTGTTTATTCCACTGGCGAATTGTATTTAGCGGCTTATGGTTCTGAACAAGCTGCAACCTTTGGAGGGTATTATTCCGGTTTTACTTTCAAACCCGAAATATCCTTTAACGAAGTTGATATAACACAATTGGGTTGTATCCCAAACTCTGTATTAAGTGTAAATTCACTCAGCCCTTTTGATGTCTTTCAATGGTATTTTAACGGAAGTCTAATTCCTGGCGCTACGAATAATACGTACCAACCTTTGAATGCTCCGACAGGTTTAGGTCCAGGATATTATTATGTTTCAGCAACTATTGCTGGTTGCACCACTCCGAAAGATTCAGACAACATACCCGTAAGCTCTTGTCCAAATGATAGTGATAATGATGGTGTAAATGATAATGTTGACCTTGACAATGACAATGACGGAATTACCAATTGCAATGAATCATTTGGTGATCAAAATTTCAATCTGACCAATACAACCGCTGGAGCAATTGTGGCTGGGAGCACTTATAGTAATCCTTATACTGGAGCAATTGCTTTTTCAGGAACAGCAATACCTTCTACTACTCCAATTGTTGGTGACGCTACTGGAAATTTTGTAACAGAAGCAGCACTAGGGAAAGACAATTCCGTGAGTTATACCGTTTCAAATTTCACCTCGCCAATAAGTTTAGCGATTGAATATACCACTGTCGCCAATCCTAGTGATTTATTTACTTCTTCAACAGAAATCAGAATAACATGTCCCGTAAATAAAACATTGACTGTTTTAAATCCGATTAATGAACTATTGATTGACACCAATTATGATGGGATTTTTGAAAGCGGCATCACACAATATTCTTCTTTTGAAATCCGATTCCGATTGAATAGCAGTATTTCATTAGCCGCTGGAACTGGACTATTTTCAGTCAGAGGAAATTTGATAAATTCGATTATTATAACCAACATTAATCTATCAGACTCAGCCACGAGTAGAGTTGGGTTACGTTTAATTGCAACCTGTATACCAAAAGATTCAGATTTAGATGGAGTTGCTGACCAAAACGATTATGATAGCGATAATGATTCTATTACAGATTTATACGAAGCTCAAGCACAAAGCAGTATAACGCTTTCGAATATTGATGTTAATGGTGACGGAATTGATGATATTTTTGGTAGTGGAATTGTTCCCGCTGACACTGATACCGATGGAGTTACGAATTATTTAGATTTAGATTCAGACAACGATGGAATTCACGATTTAGACGAAGGCGGTTTTAATGTCACTGATGCTGATAGCAATGGGGTAATAGACGGTGGAAATTTTGGTGCGAACGGATTATTTAATCCATTAGAAACTGCTGCCGATAGTGGAATTTTAAAACCTATTTATGTTCTTGCCGACACAGATGCGGACGGGATTTACAATGCTATACAATTAGACAGCGACAACGATTTATGTAATGACGTAATCGAAGCGGGTTATTTAGATAGCAATCTCGATGGGTTATTGGGAGGAACAACGCCTCCGACTGTTAATTCCAACAACGGACTAGTAACAAGCGGAATCGGCTATGGAAATCCAAATCCGGATTATATAACTGCTGCACCAATAATCATTAATACACAACCCCAAAGTAGTACTGCATGCGAGCTCCAAAGTGTCACTTTTACCATCACTAGCAATGTGGTAAACACGTATCAATGGCAATTATCAACAGATAGCGGAGCAACTTGGTCGCTGATTTTTAACAATGCTACTTACTCTGGCGCTGGAACCAATGCATTAACCGTTTCGAATGTAACACCATCAATGGTTGGTTATCAGTATCGTGTATATTTAATCAAAAACGGAAATGCTTGTGGATTATATTCGTCTGCAGCAACACTTACGACTTATCCTTTACCCGTTATTACAACGCCAATCACATTAAAACAATGTGATGATGATACTGATGGTATTTCAACTTTCAATCTGACACAAAAAAATGATGTCATTTCGACTAATTATCTGATTGAAACTTTTACTTATTATACCACACTAGCAGCTGCTACTACGCAAAACAATACTTTTTTGATTGCTAATCCAATTGCGTACACTTCTGGAAGTGCAAGTGTTTATACGCGAGTTGAAAATAGCAACGGTTGTTTTAGAGTAGCCCGAATTGATTTACTCGTATCGGTAACCCAAATTCCGGCAAGCTATGTCATACCAAATCAATATTTATGTGATGATTATCTAGATGCCGTTAATGATGACAGAGACGGAATCTCCGGACCGTATAATTTCACCAGCATTACCAATAATTTACTTGGGTTTCTGCCTGGACCAAGTGCTAATTACAGTATAAAATATTATAAAACCGAAGCCGATTTCCTTGCCGAAACCGATGCTTTAGGAAATTCATTGGAAATAACAAATACTTCAACTTATCGAAACATCGGCTTCCCAAATACACAAACAATTTGGGTTCGTGTTGAAAGTACTTTAGACAATTCTTGCTATGGATTTAAAACATTCGATGTTGTTGTAGAAGCTTTGCCAACAGCAAATACTATAAATGCTCTGAATCTTCTTCGTCATTGTGATGACAATCAAGATGGGATTTATGGCTTTGATACTTCGACAATTCAAGCTGCTGTTTTGAATGGACAAACTGGTGTAAATGTGAAATATTTCAGAGCTAGCGGCACCCAACTTTCAACTCCTTTACCAAATCCATTCTACGTAAACGGTTCGGAAACTATTACAATTAAAGTAGAAAACAATAATACACAAACCGGAGGACAACCTTGTTTTGATGATGAAACGTTACAATTCATCGTGGATGATTTGCCAGAAGCATTTGCCATATATTCAAATCTAACGTCAATATGTGATGAAGAAGGTAATCCTGTTGACCAAAATGGAATGCACGATTTTGACACTTCCACATTTCAATCAACCCTACTTGGAAGTCAAACTGGAGTAAATATCTATTATTTTGACCAAAACAATAATCCGTTGCCAAATCCGTTACCAAATCCATTTACAACAGGAACACAAAATATAAAAGTCATTGTTGAAAATCCGATTAATACAACATGTACGGCTCAGCTAACAATACCTTTTATTGTTTATCCAACGCCAAAAATCGATTTAGAGGAAGACATTATCATCTGTTTGCCGGCAACACAAGCTTTGATTGATGCCGGAATTCTCGATGGGTCACCAACATCTGACTATCAGTTTCAATGGTATACCAATAATGTTTCGAATGGTATTACAAGTCCAACTTTATTAGTAACTACACCTGGGATTTATAGTGTTGATGTTACCAATGCTTTTGGTTGCACCAAAACCAGAGTAATCACAGTTACCGGTTCTGAAATAGCTACTATTGAATCGATAGATGTGGTAGATTTGGCAGATATCAATACAATAACCATTAATGTTAGCCCTACAAGTTTAGGTGCTTATGAATTTGCTCTTGATGATGTCAACGGACCTTATCGCGACAGCAATTACTTTGAAAATGTACCAATGGGACTTCACGAAGTTTATATTCGGGACAAAAACGGCTGTGGTTCGGTTGGTCCAATTACGGTTGCTGTGCTTGGAATTCCACATTATTTCACACCAAATGGCGATGGCTATAACGACTATTGGAATGTAAAAGGTGTTAGTGCACAATTCAATTATCGCTCAACGATTTACATATTTGACCGTTTCGGAAAATTGTTGAAACAAATTGGCACAACCGGTTTAGGTTGGGATGGAACATTCAACGGACAACCAATGCCTGGTGATGATTATTGGTACAATATCGAATTTGAAGATGGACGAAGTGCTAAAGGACATTTTACTTTAAAAAGATAATGTAACTTTGCTCTCTGAAAAATACCACAATGTTTTTTAAAAAAATTCTTCTCTTACTTTTACTGATGTATGGTGTAGCTTCTGCTCAATACATTTCTACAGATGAAACATATACTCCGCTTCAGCTAATAGAAAATATCCTGATAAATTCGGGTTGTGCGTCTGTTTCCAATGTTTCGGTGTCAGGTGGTAATTTTGCTACAGGCGAAAATAGCTGGGGATATTTTAATGCTAACGGTTCAACTTTTCCATTTGCAGAAGGCGTAATTCTCAGTACCGGAAAAATTATCGATGCACAAGGTCCAAATACTTTTATTTCTGATGACGGAAACGGTATGGGTTGGACTGGCGACACCGATTTGAATACGGCATTAGACATCTCGAATTCAATAAATGCAACCTATTTGGAATTTGATTTTATCCCAGTGGGAAACCAGATTAGTTTTGATTATATTTTTGCCTCGGAAGAATATCATGACAATGCAACCTGCACTTATTCTGATGGGTTTGCCTTTCTGTTAAAGGAAGTTGGAAGCCCAAACTATCAAAATCTGGCTTTAATTCCCAATACAACCATTCCTGTCAAGGTAACAAGTGTACATCCTGATATTCCGGGTTTTTGTGCCGCACAAAACGAACAGTATTTTGATGCTTTTAATCCAACCGAATATCCCACTAATTTCAACGGACAAACCAAAGTATTAACAGCCAAATCAACCGTAATTCCTAGCCGTCAATATCATATAAAACTGGTCATTGCTGATGAAGGAAACTACAGATACGATTCGGCAATTTTCTTAAAGGGAAGTAGTTTTTCTTTTGGCGTTGATTTGGGACCGGACAGAACATTTGCAAATAATAATACGGTTTGTCCAAATGAAAGTTTGACTTTAAACGGAACAGCACCCGGAGCTTTGAGTTACCAATGGAACTTCAACACGAATCCAATTCCGGGGCAAAATGCCGCGACATTGCCTTTTAATCCACCCTATACGAGTGTCCAAAACGGAAACTATTCCCTTACTACAACGTATTCCCCAACCTGTACGACTGTGAGCGATATTGATTTAGATTTTGCACCACAGCTTATAGTTGATAAGGATACCTATACTTTTTGTGATGCAGATGCTGTACAAGATGGAATTACCACTGTTACGCTGAGCGATTTAGTTCCAACACTATTTTTGAATCTTCCGGCAAGTTATCAGGTGAGTTTTTATAATAGTCCGACAAGTACAACTGCTTTGGCGAATTCTTTTCAGCTAACGACTCCTTTTCAGCAGGTAATCTATGCCAAAATTAACAATAATAATTGCTACACTCCAATTCCTGTTACCATAAATATCAATGTTTTTACTGCTACTATTGCCGATGAGACTGTCGGAATGTGCAACAACAATCAGGAAACATTAACAGCTGATGCAGGGTATTCATCTTATACCTGGAGTACTACCGAAATCACACAATCTATTCAGGTTTCATCTCCAGCTATCTATACTGTGACTATTGAAAATGCTGATGGCTGCAGCAAAGTAAAAACTTTTACTGTTATCGGTTCAGAAATCGCGACTATCGATAACATTATCGTACACGATTTTAATGAAAATAATTGGGTTGAAATTAATCCGTCAGGTAATGGAAATTATGAATATTCAATTGATGAGATTAATTTTCAGGATAGTCCTGTATTCTATAATTTAAGCGGTTTGGTTTATACTGCTTATGTTCGTGACAAAAATGGATGCGGAACAGTTTCTCAGGAATTTTACCTGATACAGATTCCGCAATATTTCACTCCAAATGGGGATGGATATAATGATTATTGGAATATAAAAGACATCAATCCTTTATCGAATAATTCTGGTGCCATTATTTATATTTATGACCGTTTTGGAAAATTATTAAAACAAATTAGCGCAACTGGATTGGGATGGAATGGAAAGTTTAACGAAAAGACATTGCCCGCTGATGATTATTGGTTCACTATTCAATTAGAAGACGGCAGAAGTACTAGAGGACATTTTACTTTAAAACGATAATATAATCATGAAAATAGCTGGTTTTTTTTTACTTATCGGAATAGTTTCTTCGGCGCAGGAAATAAAAGTTTCTTCGGGAAGAATTGAGCGATTCCTGAACTTCAAATCAGACTATGTTGATGCTAGAAATATTGATGTTTGGTTGCCTAATGGCTATTCTAATAAAGAAAAATATGCCGTTTTGTATATGCATGATGGGCAAATGTTATACGATGCAGAAACTTCCTGGAACAAACAAGTATGGGAAGTGGATGAAGTAGCCGGAAAATTAATTGCAGAAAACAAAACAAGGAAATTCATCGTAGTAGGCATTTGGAACAATCGATTAAAAAGACATCCAGAATATTTTCCTCAAAAAGCCTACGAAAAGCTTACAACCGAACAAAAAGAGTTTGTTTCCAATCAATTACTGTTGAAAAAGAAGATTGACCAAACTTTTCATCCGGTTTCAGATAGTTATCTCAAATTTATTGTAACCGAATTAAAGCCTTTTATCGATAGACAGTTTTCAACCAAAACAGATAGAAAGAATACATTTATCGCAGGTTCGAGTATGGGTGGCTTAATTTCGATGTACGCCATTTGTGAGTATCCAGATGTTTTTGGTGGTGCTGCCTGTTTATCTACACATTGGACGGGAATTTACCAATTGAAGAATAATCCAATTCCGGAAACATTTTATACTTACCTGAAACAAAATCTTCCAAACCCAAAAAAGCATAAAATCTACTTTGACCATGGGGATAAAACCCTCGACTCCTTATATCCTACTCTTCAAAAAGAAGTAGATAAAATAATGAAGCAAAAAGGATTTTGTACTAAAAACTGGATTACTAAATACTTTCCTGGAAAAGACCATTCCGAAAAAGCATGGCATGAACGATTTCATATTCCGCTAGAATTCTTGTTGAAGGAATAGCCCTAGCCCGGATTGCAGTGGCATCCTTTTTTGTTTTATTGATAAGCCCTTCTCCCGAAACTTCGGGAGTGCTCAGGGTGACAAACAAAAAAGATAGAACGGAAAGCCGGAAACAGCTCATAAAAAAATCCCTAACTCACGAATTGGAATTTGGGATTTTAACTATTGTAATTTAAAAAGATTTATATTTTATTACGTTTTCTATCGTTTTCTGTTAAGTAGATTTTACGCAAACGAATAGATTTTGGCGTAACCTCAACATATTCATCTTTTTGAATGTATTCCAACGCTTCTTCTAATGAGAAAATAATCGGTGGAATAATTCTAGCTTTTTCATCATTTCCTGATGAACGAACGTTGGATTGTTTCTTCGCTTTGGTAACGTTGATACTCATATCATCGCTACGCGAGTTTTCCCCAATAACCTGACCTTCGTAGATTTCATCATTAGGATTAACGAAGAATTTACCACGATCTTGTAATTTATCGATAGAATATGGAATTGCTTTTCCGTTTTCCATAGAGATTAAGGAACCGTTATTACGTCCTGGAATTTCACCTTTGAATGGTTCATATCCAATATAACGGTGAGACATAATCGCTTCTCCTGCAGTAGCTGTAAGCAATAGATTTCTCAATCCGATAATTCCACGTGATGGAATATTGAATTTCACAATCATACGTTCCCCTTTAGCTTCCATGCTCAACATTTCACCTTTACGAATAGAAACAAATTCTACTGCTCTTCCTGATAAATGGTCTGGTAAGTCGATTGTTAACTCTTCAATTGGCTCACATTTTTTACCATCAATTTCTTTGATGATAACCTGTGGTTGTCCAATTTGCAATTCGTAACCTTCTCTTCTCATGGTTTCTATCAGCACCGATAAGTGAAGAACGCCACGTCCGAAAACCATGAATTTATCAGCTGAATCCGTTTCACCCATTTTCATCGCCAGGTTTTTCTCTAACTCTTTAGTCAAACGATCTCTGATGTGTCTTGAAGTCACAAATTTTCCTTCTTTACCAAAGAATGGAGAATCGTTAATAGTGAATAACATACTCATTGTTGGCTCATCGATGGCAATGGTTTGCAAAGCTTCTGGGTTTTCGAAGTCGGCAACTGTATCACCAATTTCAAAACCTTCAATTCCAACAATAGCACAAATATCTCCGGCAATTACGCTTTCTACTTTTTTACGTCCAAGACCTTCAAAAGTGTGTAATTCCTTAATTCTTGATTTTATGATTTTACCATCTCTTTTTACCAAAGAAATTGGCATCCCTTCTTTTAATTCACCTCTTTCCAAACGACCAATCGCGATACGACCGGTAAATGAAGAGAAATCTAAAGATGTAATCAACATTTGAGGTGTTCCTGTAGAAACTTTTGGAGCCGGAACATGCTCAATAACCATATCTAATAATGGTTCGATGTTTGTAGTCATATTTCTGAAGTCATCTGACATCCAGTTATTTTTAGCCGAACCATAAACGGTAGGGAAATCCAACTGCCATTCTTCTGCACCTAATTCAAACATCAAATCGAAAACTGTTTCGTGAACTTCTTCAGGAGTACAATTTTCTTTATCTACTTTATTGATAACCACGCAAGGCTTCAAACCTAAGTCGATTGCTTTTTGCAATACGAAACGCGTTTGTGGCATTGGCCCTTCAAAAGCATCTACTAAAAGACAAACGCCGTCAGCCATGTTCAATACACGTTCCACTTCACCACCAAAATCGGCGTGACCAGGAGTATCGATAATATTTATTTTGGTTCCTTTATATACAACCGAAACGTTTTTAGAAGTAATTGTAATTCCTCTTTCTCGCTCTAAATCGTTATTATCAAGAATTAAATCACCCGTGTTTTCGTTTTCACGAAATAACTGACAATGATACATGATTTTGTCAACCAAAGTAGTCTTACCGTGATCAACGTGAGCAATAATAGCAATGTTTCTAATAGATTCCATCTGTGTTTTTTTTCAAGGTGCAAAGGTACACTTTATTTTTAGATAAAAAACCAATAAACAATTAGTTTACTTTTTAATAAAAGTGGAAGTTGGGTTTATAAAATCCTTAATAAGTTTTCGGTTTAATTCTAAAACTTATTTGAAAATCTATATATTTGAGGTAATGAAAAATAATTCAAACAAAATTACATTAATTTACGTCCTTATTTTAATGTTTATGGCGATAATTGGACATAAATTATTTGTCTTTTATTTTCCTGAATCGGCAAACGAATCACTACTCAAATATAGTTATGCCAAAGATTTACTTTACATAGTTTTTTCTGGGTTAATTCTAAAATTCATTTTGTATCAGAATGAAGTAAGAAACAAATCGGTTTTCGAAAAATCACAGCTCACCAATATTGAAATCAAAGAATCGAACGAGCGATATGATATTGTAGCCAAAGCAACCAGCGACACCATTTGGGATTGGAAAATAGAAGATGATAGTTTTCTTTGGAATAAAGGGATTCAAGGTGTTTTTGGATACAAAAAAGAAGATGTGGGTAAAACCTCAAAATGGTGGTTTGATAGAATTCACCCTGAAGACAGTTTAAAAATGTCGGTCAAACTGTATTCTTTTCTAGAACAAAAAACGGAGAAATGGCAGGATGAATACCGTTTTCAATGTGCAGATGGTAGTTATAAGTATGTTTTTGATAGAGGATTTTTGGTTAAAGATGCCAGTGGAAAACCTATCAGAATGATTGGAGCTATTCAGGACGTTACCAAACAAAAGGAAGAAGAACAACGACTTCGACTCCTCGAAACGGTAATTACACAAACCAAAGATGCCGTTATGATTACGGATATTGATACTTCAAAAAGTGCTATACCAAATATTATATTCGTCAATTCCGCTTTTACTGATATGACTGGTTATCCGGCAGAGGAAGTTATTGGAAAATCGCCTGAAATGTTCTTTGGAAAAAAATCAGATATTTTAGAATTTGATAAACTCAAAACAGCAATTCAGAAATACAAAGAATGTTTTATTGAAACTATAAGTTACAAAAAGAATAATGAAGAATTTTGGGTTAATTTCTCGATGATTCCTGTAACCGATAAAGATGGTGAACATTCGCACTGGATTTCAATTCAAAGAGATGTTACAGAAGAGAAAGAAAAGGTAAAAGAAAGAGAACAGCTTATCAGGGAATTGACTCAAAACAATAAGGATTTAAAACAGTTCTCCTATATCACTTCGCATAATTTGAGAGCGCCTTTATCCAATTTAACCGGATTGCTAAATCTTATTGAAGATATTACTATTGAAGATCCTGAATTAAAAGAAATAATCAATGGGTTTTCAAAATCGACGCATTTGCTAAATGAAACAATAAATGATTTAGTGAAGGTAATTATCATCAAAGACAATCCTTCAATACAAAAAGAAAAAGTATTGATTAAAGATGTTTTCGAAAATGTTTTTAATCAATTGAGTTTCTTGATCAGTGTCAACAAACCAATATTGAAAATTGATTTAGAAGACGTAACTATTTTAGACATAAACAAGTCGTATTTAGAAAGTATTTTTCTAAATTTACTAACGAATGCTATAAAGTATCGTGACCCGAATAGACAATTAAGAGTTACTATTGCAACAAATGTTGTAGACGATAATTTAATTATAACATTCAAAGACAACGGAATAGGTATAGATTTAGAAAAGAATATGGATAAGATTTTTGGGCTTTACCAACGATTCCACAATTACCCAGATAGTAAAGGATTGGGACTATATCTAGTTAAATCCCAAGTAGAAAGTATGGGTGGAACTATTTCAGTCGCCAGTACTGTTGGAAAAGGAACTACTTTTACAATTGTTTTCAAGTATATTAAGTAATATTTATGTTAGATAAAATACTCTGTGTAGATGATGATCCAATTACACTCATGCTTTGTAAAAAAGTTGTTGAGAGGGTTGAATTTGCCAAAGAAATAATTACGGCTAAGAATGGTGAAGAAGCAATTCAATACTTTGATAAGTTATTTGAAGAAAGAAAAGTTAACGATTCAATTGAGTATCCAAAGTTGGTGCTTTTAGATTTAAACATGCCCGTAATGGATGGGTGGGAATTTTTGGAAACATACATGCGTAAGGAATATCATGAAGTATTTATTTCAACCCGATTCATTGTTCTTTCTTCCTCTATTGATCCTTATGACATCAATAGATCTAAGACTTATCCTGTTATAGGTTTTTTATCAAAACCAATAACAAAAGAAATGTTAGAAAATTTAAAAAATCAATTTCCATAAAAAAAGTCCCGAATCGGGACTTTTCATATTGTATAAAGTGGTTTCAATTATAGTTTTGAAACATGTTTAGTTAACTTAGATTTCAAGTTAGCTGCTTTGTTATCATGAATGATATTTTTCTTAGCTAATTTGTCTATCATAGAAACAACAGCAGATAATTTTGCAGAAGCATCTGACTTATCTGTAGCTAATCTTAATGCTTTTATAGCATTACGAGTAGTTTTGTGTTGGTATCTGTTTAATACTCTTTTCTTTTCGTTACTTCTAATTCTCTTTAAAGCTGACTTGTGATTTGCCATTTTCTTGTAATTTAATTGTAATTAATATAAATACTAGTTAAAAAAGAAAAACCTCCCACAATTAAAAATAATCACTTTGGTTTTAACTAATAAAACAAAATTTCGAGACACTGAACTTTTGTTTTATAAAACTAATTTACAACTAATTTGTAGCCCGTAGGGGAATCGAACCCCTCTTACCAGGATGAAAACCTGGCGTCCTAACCGATAGACGAACGGGCCATCTTTCTCAATGCGGATGCAAAAATACAACTATTTTTTATTTTCGCAATAGTGATGATGAAAAAAAACTATATTTTTTTAATAGGCCTTTGCAAACAGCACTCTACCAGTAGATTTAGCTCCGGAAAAAATACATTTTCCTTCTTCTTCTACTCTATTTAATGGTATACAACGGATAGTTGCCTTAGTTAAATCCTTGATTTTTTCTTCCGTTTCCTCAGTTCCATCCCAATGTGCAGAGACAAAACCAGTCTTGTTTTCCAAAACATCTTTGAATTCCTCAAACGAATTTACTTCTGTTACATGGGTATTTCTATATTCTAAAGCGCGATTAAATAAATCACTTTGGATTTGTTCTAATAAATCAGAAATATAGGTTACAATTCCTTCTTTTGGTTTCAGTTCTTTAGATAACGTATCTCTTCTCGCAATTTCAAAGGTTCCATTTTCTAAATCTTTTGGTCCAACAGCAATTCGAACCGGAACACCTTTTAATTCCCATTCAGCAAATTTAAATCCAGGTTTCTGTGTAGTTCTGTTATCAAACTTCACTGAAATGTTTAGCTTTTTAAATTGAGCAACTAATTCATTGGCTACAGCTGAAATAGCTTCAAACTCTTCATCTGTTTTAAAAATCGGAACAATCACGACTTGAATTGGAGCCAAATTTGGTGGTAAAACCAAACCATTATCATCAGAATGTGTCATTACCAATGCTCCCATCAAACGAGTAGAAACTCCCCATGATGTTCCCCAAACATACTCTTGTTTTCCTTCAGCGTTGGCAAATTTCACATCAAAGGCCTTAGCAAAATTTTGTCCAAGAAAATGTGAGGTTCCGGCTTGCAACGCTTTTCCATCTTGCATCAAAGCTTCAATACAATACGTTTCTTCTGCGCCGGCAAAACGTTCTGTTTCGGTTTTCAATCCTTTGATTACAGGAATAGCCATAAAGTTTTCGGCAAATTCTGCATAGACATGCATCATTTTTTTAGATTCTTCAATAGCTTCTGCCTCAGTGGCATGTGCGGTGTGACCTTCTTGCCATAAAAACTCAGCAGTTCTAAGAAATAATCGGGTTCGCATTTCCCAACGCACCACATTAGCCCATTGATTAATAAGCAATGGTAAATCTCTGTATGATTGCACCCAATTTTTATAGGTAGACCAAATAATTGCCTCACTAGTTGGACGAACAATAAGCTCTTCTTCCAATTTAGCATTTGGGTCAACCATTAATTTTCCCGGTTTATCAGGATCGTTTTTTAATCTGTAATGAGTAACGATAGCGCATTCTTTAGCAAATCCTTCTGCATTCTTCTCCTCAGCTTCAAACATACTTTTGGGCACAAAAAGAGGGAAATAGGCATTACTATGTCCAGTTTCTTTAAACATTCTGTCTAATTCTGCTTGCATTTTTTCCCAAATAGCATAGCCATATGGTTTGATAACCATACAACCTCGAACACCAGAGTTTTCGGCCAAATCTGCCTTGACAACTAGCTCGTTATACCACTTTGAATAATCTTCTGCTCTTTTTGTTAAGTCCTTGCTCATATTGAATACTTTGGCATAAAAATTGTTTAACTAATTTTAACTAAATAGTTCGGCAAAACTAACTATTTTTGTATAGTCCAACAATAAAAATGCTATAGATATGAAAACTAATTATTTTTCCGGTAAAAGATTATCCATTTATTCACTATTTGGATTAATCGCAGTTGTAGTTTCCTCTTGTGGTTCTTATCAAAATAGTTCTTACTATGATGGTGATGGTGTGTACGGAAACTCTCAAAACAAAGGAGAAGTTTCAAATAAAGACAATTCTCAAAGCAATAAATATCAAGAATACTTTAGCGATTTAAATAAAGATTCTCAAGCATTTACAAATGTTGACAGTTACAGCACTGTAAATAATGACACTCTTAACAAGACAGAAAACTACAATTCAAATAATTCGAGTTGGGGTAATAATCCACAAAGCGTAACCGTAAATGTTTATGACAGCAACTGGGGTTATGGTTATTGGAATAATTACTGGTACGGAAGTTATTGGGGATTAAATAGCTGGTATGGTCCTAGTTGGGGTTGGGGATGGAACAGTTGGTATGGCCCAAGTTGGAGCATAGGTTGGAGTAATTGGTATGGCCCAAGCTATTATGGCTATTATGGAGGTTATTACAATAATTGGTATGGAAATAATTATCATAACAATTATTATTATAATGGTGGACGAAGAGGTTCTGCTTATTCATATTCTTCAAATGGAAACAGAAATGGTGTTAGAAATGGTACAAGAAGTTCAAATTTCACTAACAGAAACAACTCTTATTCAACATCCGGAAATAGAAATACTAATTATACTAACACTCGAGCTTCTTCAGCCGAACAATCTGTTAGAAACAATAGTTATAATCCAACAAGAACTAATACTTATACACAACCAACAAGAAGTAACAGCAGTGAATCTGCTCCAGTGCGTTCCTATAATCCAAGTTCTACTAGATCACCCTCTTCATATGGTGGAGGAAGTTATGGAGGCGGAAATAGTGGTGGAGGAAGATCTTCATCTGGTGGAGGAAGAAGATAAAAAAATTAAAAAGGATAAATATCTATGTTATTGAACAAATTGCATAGATATTTTTTTGACTAAAAATAAATTATTATGAAAAAATACATTACTATTATCATTGTCGGGATGACTTTTTCAGTATTAAAGGCTCAAGAAACTACACCAGAAGATGCTCTTCGTTATGCAGTTGAAAACGTAACTGGTTCTGCAAGATATAGAGGGATGGGCGGTGCTTTTGGAGCAGTAGGCGGTGACTTATCTGCTTTAAATCAGAATCCAGCAGGTTCGTTATTCTTCAATAACAATTATGCAACTGTAACAGCAAGCATTAACAACAGTAAAAACAGTTCATTATATAATGGTACAAGAACAAAAGATAATGATAGTTCATTAGACTTAAATCAGGCAGGCGTAGTTTTTATATTTAATGATAAAAGCGGTAAAACCGATTGGAAAAAAATTGCGGTAGCTTTCAATTATGAAAATACAAACAACTTTAACAATAGTATTTTTTCTGCTGGAACTAATCAGTATAACTCTATTGGGAATTATTTTGTAAATCAGGCAAATGCGAATGGAGGAATCCCATTGGAACTTTTGACAACACAAACAGGTGAGACATTTTATGAGTTATATGATTATTTAGGAACATTACCTGATTCGAGCTATCCTAATGTAAGTGGTTTTCAGGCACAGCAGGCATTTTTAGGGTATACAACCTATTTATTTGATTCTAATTCGCCAAACAGTTACAGCAGTAATGTGCCAGCGGCTAATTATTCTCAGCAAAATTATTACACTTCTACAGGATATAATGGCAAGATTATCGGAAACTTTGCTACACAATACAAAGATATTTTGTTTTTAGGAGTGAATATTAATGCCCATTTTACAGATTATATGAGAACGACATCTTTACGAGAGCAAAATGACGGCCAAGCTGCCAACGGAGTGTCTTATATTCGTTTTGATAACCAACTTCACACTTATGGTTCAGGTTTTTCATTTAATCTTGGTGCCATAGTTAAAATAGTTCCGCAATTCCGAGTAGGTTTAGCTTATGAATCTCCAACATGGTACCGATTAACAGATGAGTTAGCACAATATGTTGAATCTGATTACAGCAGTAATTCTGTTTCAAGTACCTATGTTGCTGATCCTGACATTATCAATGTTTATGCACCGTACAAAATACAAACACCTTCAAAATGGACAGGAAGCATGGTGTATCTTTTTGGCAAAAAAGGAATAGTGAGCGTAGATGTTTCTACGAAAGATTATAGCACTACCCGATTCAAACCTAAAAATGAATACCCATACGCTGACCTAAATCAATACCTGAATAACAATTTAGACAATGCTGTTGAAGTCAGAGTTGGTGGCGAATACAAAATCAAAAAGGTTTCTTTAAGAGGCGGTTATCATTTTGATCAAAGTCCGTATAAAGTTGATCAGACTTTTGGAGATCTGACTGGTTACTCAGCTGGTGTAGGTTATAGTTTTGGTGAAAACAAAATAGACTTAGCTTATTCTTATGAACACAGAAATATGAATCAGGCATTAATTTCTTCTGCTATGCCTGACCCAGCAAGAATAAGCAGATACAATAACAACATCGTTATTAGTTACTCAATTAACTTTTAATTTTTATAAAATAAAATCAATAAGCCACTTCTTTCGAGGTGGTTTTTTATTTTAACAATTTAATTCGAAATAAAAAGCGTAATTTTGCACGCCTTCTAAATAATCGGAATTAAGTCTATGAGAACTAAGTCATTAAAGAAAAACAAAATCAACGTTATCACACTTGGGTGCTCCAAAAACACATACGACAGTGAGGTTTTAATGGGACAATTAAAAGCCAGCGGAAAAGATGTGGTCCACGAACAAGAAGGTAATATTGTAGTAATCAATACTTGTGGCTTTATTAATAATGCCAAAGAAGAATCGATTAATACTATTCTGGAGTATGTTGATAAAAAAGAAAATGGCATCGTAGACAAGGTTTTCGTTACCGGATGTTTATCGGAAAGATATCGTCCCGACTTAGAAAAGGAAATCCCAAATGTGGATCAATATTTTGGCACAACCGATTTACCACTATTGTTAAAAGCGCTCGGCGCTGATTATAAACACGAATTATTAGGAGAACGTTTAACCACGACTCCAAAAAATTATGCCTATCTTAAAATTGCCGAAGGTTGTGACAGACCATGCAGTTTTTGCGCGATTCCGATTATGCGTGGCAAACACGTTTCGCAATCTATTGAGAAGTTGGTAAAAGAAGCCGAAGGTTTAGCTAAAAACGGTGTAAAAGAATTAATTCTTATCGCTCAAGATTTGACGTATTATGGTTTGGATTTATACAAAAAAAGAAATCTTGCAGAGTTGTTAGAAAACTTAGTAAAAGTAGAAGGCATCGAATGGATTCGTATGCATTATGCTTTTCCAACAGGATTCCCTATGGATGTTTTGGATTTGATGAAACGCGAACCAAAAATCTGCAATTATATTGATATTCCGTTGCAGCATATTTCAGATAACATTTTGAAATCGATGCGCCGCGGAACCACAAAAGAAAAAACGACCAAATTATTAAAAGAATTCCGCGAAGCCGTTCCGGGAATGACCATCAGAACGACTTTGATTGTTGGTTATCCGGGAGAAACTCAGGAAGATTTTGAAATCCTACGCGACTGGGTTCAGGAAATGAAGTTTGAAAGATTAGGTTGTTTTACCTATTCTCACGAAGAAAATACCCATGCTTATTTACTGGAAGACGATGTTCCTGAAGAAGTAAAACAAGCGCGTGCTGCTGAAATCATGGATTTACAATCGCAAATTTCATGGGATTTAAATCAGGAAAAAGTGGGTCAGACTTTCAAATGCATCATCGACAGAAAAGAAGGTCAATATTTCATAGGAAGAACTGAATTTGACAGTCCGGATGTAGATAACGAAGTGTTAATTGACGCCTCAAAATTCTATGTAAAAACGGGTGATTTTGTCAATGTAAAAATTATCGATGCTACCGAATTCGACCTTTATGGCGAACCAGCTTAATAGCTAAAACTAATTCCGGCTACAACAAAATTTTTACCAAAGGTTTCCGTGTTTTGTGTTGCTCCGTTGTGAACATAATTCAAAGACAAAGGCATTGTTATTCCTTTTCTTAAATCAATTTCTTTGGTGGCTTTGATTCCCAAATTACAAAACGAAACCTTGTCATAATCGGCATAACTGTAATAGCCAGCTTTGTTATTCAAAACCGCGCCAATAACTGAATCCAATTCTATTCCCTGCAACCCTTTAATAGATGATTTTTCAAACAGCGTAAACGTATAGCCCAATTCAAGATAGGTTGTAAAGTTTTGCTTTTCATTTTCTCCATTGCTGTCAAACCGGAAATCATTTCCAGCAACGAGCGTACTTATCGTAGCATTAAACGGATATTTGTATCCTTCCGAAAAATCAAAATACAACATGGCATCAACTGTTTTTACGCCATCTTTTCCATAATTAAAGAAACCGTTATCAATACCTTCAATTTTTTCTACAGATGGCCAATAATAATCCCAAACTTGAAATTGCAAAAAGTCATTGAGCTGGTAAGTAGCATAAAAATCAATTTCCTGATAACCTTTATAAGACGTTACTCCATCTGGATAAAAATAATCGCTTTTGAAATTTGTTGTTGCCCAAAAGCCCAAGGTCAATTTTGAACTAACCTCATATTCTATTGTTGGTTGCACCGCAACATAGTTTCCACCCCAACATTGTCCACGCCAAAGATAACGACTTACAAAATCAACAGTTAACGATAGCTTTTTCTCTTTTTCTACGCTGAGTGTATCCGTTTTTGATTCATTTTCTTGAGAAAGAATTGAAGTTGAAATAACGATAAGATGAAGAAACAGCAGCTTAAATTTCATTATTATTTTCTTTGTCTAAATACTTATTTATCATTTCAAATAAATTCTCTCTGCTCAATGGTTTTGTCAAATATCCGTTAAATCCTGCTTCTTCAATTTTTATCTTATCTTCAGAAGACGAATACGCTGTTTGCGCTATTATGGGGAGATTCGGACGTATAGGTCTGATTTGTTCCATAGCTTCAAAACCGGTCATAATTGGCATTTTAATATCCATTAGAACCAAATCGATGTTTGGATTGTTTAGACAGATATCAACAGCTTCTTGACCATTTATTGCTCTTATAATTTTGTAATTTTTGTTCTGCATCATCTTTTGAAACAACAAGAAATTGATATTGTCATCCTCGGCAATCAAAATGGTTTCTCCTTCTGATTTTTGTATTTCAACATTATTAATTTGTTTTACTGTAATATGATCCACTATTGAATACTTCAACGGAATTGAAAAATAAAATGTAGAACCTTCACCAACTTTTGATTCTAACGTAATGGTTCCGCCAAGTAAATCCACGTAAGCTTTTGAAATAGCTAATCCCAATCCTAAACCACCAACTTTAATCGAAATATCGCTATCAACACGCTTGAACCTATCGAAGATATTTTTGTGATTATCTTCATCAATACCTAATCCGGTATCTTTTACGGTGAAATTGATTAGCTCATTTTTTTCATCTATTTCAAACCCAAAAGTAACTGAACCTCGTTCAGTAAATTTGAGTGCATTGGTCAACAAATTAATGATAACCTGTTTCAGTTTAATATCATCGGTTATTATATTGAACTTCGTTGGCGCTTTGGGTTGGATTAACTTAAAATCAATGTCTTTATTCTTAATGGTAATTTTAACGGTTTCATAAAGTTCACTAATGCAGGAATCCAAATTGACTACGGTTAAATTCGGCGTAAGCTGATTCGAATCAATTTTTGACATTTCAATTAAATCATCAATAATCCCAACCAAATTTTTCCCGCTCTTTTCAATTACATTCAAATATTCCAACTTTTCGCTTTCGCTAATATCAGTGTTAAGAAGCAATTCGGTAAAACCATTAATGGCGTTCATCGGAGTTCGTATCTCATGCGACAAATTGGCCAAAAAGGAAGATTTTAATCGGTCGCCTTCTTCAGCTTTTATCTTTGCTTTGACTAGCTCAATTTTTTGATTGCTGTTCTCCTCGAACAAATTCCCGATGTAACTAAACTCGCCTGTGGTTTTTTTCAATTCTTTAATAGCCTTTCTGTTTCCTGATTCTAAAGCTCTCCGAACCAAATCCAAAGGATAATAGACCAATTTCCGGGTATAAATCAAATTGACTACAAGATTTATGATAAAGAATAAAATAATTATATACAAGATATTAATGGCATTTTCAAAATACACCTCAAAATTTCTTTTAAATAATAACTTCCCAACAAATTGATTATTTGAATCTTTCAAAATATACAAAGAAGATATTTTATGTTTTGGGGTTGGCAAAGCCACATCCGTGTCTGTAAACATTATGGAGGAACTTGTCAATTTCTCCAAATTCTGAATGTATTTTATATCCATTAAACGAACAACAAAAAAGTAACCGGAAGTTGGTGTCTTCTTTTTTAACGGATCATTAGACGGATGAATGGCAGCTCCAGTAACTTCAGCAATTCCTTCGGAAATTTTGAGGTAGAATTTATTTACCCCAACTTTTTTGAGCAATTCCATTTCCCTTTTCGGAATAAAATCTACCGCCATAATCTTAGAAGTTGGGGTTCTGATAATAAAATTCATGTTGGCATCATACACGCCCAAATAATCTGCTTCATAAATTTCTAACTCAGTACCTATGGTTTCGTTATACCAATTTGCATCAGGTTTTGCTATAAATTTTACAAATTCATCCCAGTTTGTGTCGTTGTTAATCGCAACAAGTATAGGCTTAGAATTTATCTCAAGCAACTTTGCAACCTCGTTGTTGAACTGTTCGACCGTAGTGGTATAGACTTGTTTTTCGGCCTTTTTAGTGTAATAGAATAAGGCAAAATATAATAGAATAAAAAATATACTTGAAGAAAATATTAACCAAAGTATTTTTGGAAATGTTTTTTTAACTGTCATAATTTTTTTGGAAAATTAACTTTTGTTTAGCGTTTAAAAATATGCTAAAAAAACAGTAATAATAAGTTGCTACGCAAAAACAATTAACAAGTTATCAAGAATTTATGAAAAAGATTAAATAACTAATAAACCGAATTCTCTCAGAGTATTTAACGGTTTGGAATACCAAAACAATTCAAAATCTTCACCCGAGCTATAGCGAACGGACGAAGTAAACTGGTTTTCAAAACCGGTTTTGAGTTGTGAAAAAGTAGTCGCTTTCTCATTGGCAACAGAAAGCAATTCCAAAGTATTTATAAACCATTCCGCTTTGTCTTTTTCTAATGAAATTTCAACCGTTTCTCTTTTGTCGTGAAAAGTCAATTGCATCATTTCCCAAGAGTTTCCTTTTTTAGATTTCGTAAAAGTCTCCGATAGTGGCTTTCCTCCTATCCAAATGATTTTTGCTGAAGGTTTTGTTGCAAAATGGTCTTCTCTTTCCAAACAGGAAACAATATAATCGGAAGGAATTGTTGTAGTCGGAATTTTGAAATCAAACCAATCTTGAAGTTCATAATCAAAACAAATTCCGTGCATAAAATTGAACAGTGATTTCTTTAATCCAAAGCTAAATTTATCGTGATTGATTCCGGTTTTGTCTTTAAACTGAATATCATTGTTGGCAAAAGTTATAGAATTTATTTCCGGAATTACACCAAATTCTTCTGGGAACATTCCAACCGGACTGTGTGCTGTCATGGCAAACTGATGCCAAAAACCCGATTGCAATATTCCCAACTCAAACATTTGGCGCACCATTTCCAAACTATCCACCGTTTCCTGAACTGTTTGTGTTGGGTAACCATACATCAGATACCCATGCACCATGATTCCGGCTTCAGTGAAATTCCTCGTCACTTGTGCTACTTGTTCAACAGTCACTCCTTTTTGAATGAGTTCCAATAATCTATCGGAAGCCACTTCTAATCCACCCGAAACAGCGATGCAACCCGAAGCTTTAAGCAGCAAACACAAATTGCCCGTGAAGCTTTTCTCAAAACGAATATTAGTCCACCAAGAAACGGTCAGTTTCCTGCGAAGGATCTCCAAAGCTACTTCACGCATCAATGCCGGCGGTGCTGCTTCATCCACAAAATGAAATCCTGTTTCTCCCGTTTGTGCAATGATTTCTTCCATTCTGTCGACCAAAGTTTTGGCGGCTATGGGTTCGTAGAGTTTTATATAATCCAAAGAAATATCACAGAACGTACATTTCCCCCAATAGCAGCCATGTGCCATCGTCAGTTTATTCCAACGACCATCGCTCCACAAACTGTGCATCGGATTAGCGATTTCGATAACCGAAATATAATCTTCTAAAAGTAAATCAGAATAATCCGGAGTGCCAACTTCGCTTTGTTTATAATCGGGTTGGGTGGAATTGTTTTTATAAACGACTTCGCCGTTTTCTAGAAGGAATGTTCTTTTAAGAGGCACTTCGACCCTTCGACTAGGCTCAGGGCTGGCTTGCTCAGTATGACAAACTGTGTTGTGAAGCAATTCTACAGGCAATTCCCCATCATCTAATGTGATAAAATCAAAGAATTCAAAAACGCGTTTGTCTTTTAAATCACGAAGTTCTGTATTTGGAAAACCACCGCCCATGGCTGTTTTTATTTCTGGAAACTGTTTTTTGATGAATTGGGCACAACGAAAAGCACTGTATAAATTTCCTGGAAACGGAACCGAAATCAATACCAACTTGGGTTGCACTTGTTTCAGCCTTTCTTCCAAAATTTGCAGCGCAATGGTATCAATATAAGTTAGTTCATTTTGAAGATGACTGTATAGTTCTTCAAACGAATTGGCGCTTCTACCCAATCGCTCAGCATAACGGCTAAAGCCAAAGTTCTCATCAACCGCTTCTTTGATAAAATCGGATAAATCTTCAAGATACAATGTGGCCAGATGTTTGGCTTTGTCCTGCATTCCCATGGAACCAAACGCCCATCCCGAAGTTTCGGGATCATCGTCTAACTGCTCAAAGCGGGAAGCTTCGGGAAGAAAGTTTCCAGCACAAATTTGGCGCGCCAGGGTTTGATTTTTCCCTTGAAGAAATGCAATGACTGCGTCGATAGTGTTGATGTAGTCTTGGCGTAAGGAGTAGATTCGCTCTAAGTTTGGGTCTTGGGTATTTGAATTTGGTTTTTTTTTGGAATTTGGAATTTGGGTTTTGGAATTTAAGTTTTGGGTTGCATTTTCAAAAATGGCTGTTAAACCTTCTTTTGAAAACAATTCTAAAATCACTTCGATACCCAAATCCATTTGAAACGCGCCAATGTTTTTGGTATTCAAAAACCCTTTTAAATAGGCCGTTGCCGGATAAGGCGTGTTGAGCTGTGTAAACGGTGGAGTGATTAAAAGAAGGTCTTTCATTATGGTTTATTGATAGACAAAATTACATTATAAATTTAAAGCAATAAAGATAAAGTAATGGAATTTAAAAACAGGAATGTACTTAAATTAGCTTCTAAGATAACACATGAAGTATATTTAACAGTCTAGCTTTTAGATATTTTAAAAATTTTTTGCAATAAATTTGCGAAACCGAATAGTTGCGCATATATTTGCAACCGATTGGTTTCTTAAATAAAAACGAAGCACTATGAGAAGAGATATTTTTCAGGCAATATCCGACCCAACAAGACGCGGTATTATCACCTTAATTGCAATGCAGGCAATGACACCAAATGCGATTGCCGAAAATTTCAATACGACTCGACAAGCTGTTTCCAAACACCTTCGCATACTCACAGAATGTGAACTGGTAAAACAGGAACAACAAGGCAGGGAAATTTTCTACTCACTTGAAATCGAAAAAATGAAAGAGATTGATAAATGGTTAAACCAATTCAGGGAAATTTGGGAAACCCGTTTCAATCAACTTGACAAAGTATTATCAACCATTAAAAAATAGAAAAAATGAACAACAATATGCTATTTGATTTTACCGTTGACAAAACAACAAAAACGGTACTCATAACCCGAGAATTTGCAGCCGACCTTTCGCTGGTATGGGATGCTTTTACAAAACAGGAAATTCTTGACCAATGGTGGGCACCAAAACCCTATACATCTAAAACAAAAGTTATGAATTTTGAAGTTGGTGGACGAAGATTTTATGCTATGGTAAGTCCTGAAGGACAAGAGCGTTGGTCAATTCAGAAATATACTTCTATTAGTCCAAAAACCAATTTTAAATTGTCAAGTGCTTTTGCAGATGCGTATGAAAACCCTGAATTACCTGGATCTGAATGGGATTTGAATTTCAGTGAACAAAACGCCTGCCTGCCGGACAGGCAGGGAACCACAAAAGTCAGTATCAGTATTTATAATGAATCGCTTGAACGCTTGGAGAAAATGATTGAAATGGGCTTCAAAGAAGGATTTACTATGACATTGAATAGCTTGGAAGAATTATTAGGAACAATATAGCACCGCAAACAGAAAGAAAAATTGCTGTTGGAAACTATACTAAAGTTATCTATTCTCTTCCTTTTTTCTGGTAGCAATAAAATCGATTAGTTTTTTACCATACAAGGATTTAGAAACTTTTGGTGTCATCGATTTTTGAATGGTATCCATAAACTTTAAATTGATGTCGTAAATCTCAGCCAAAGTCACATAAGGTGCTACTTCATAATCAGCGTGGTTTACAGCAAAATTGGTGGTGTAAAGATATTTTCTTTTTAAAACTCCCTTTTGTTGTTCTTCTATTTTATTGACTTCTTCTATCTTTTTGGCTTTTATCGCCTTGAATTTCTTTTCTATCAAATCTAAATCCTGATCGACAAATCTTGATACCACTTTTTTGTATTCGTCATAAAGTTCCTGATTTTTAGAACCTGTGATTTTAACATCGGCCGTAAAAAAGTCTAATGAAGTTTCTATATTCATCTTCCCTTTCTCAGCAAAGAATGGAATATTATTGTCTAACGAATTGGTTACGCCACGGTCTAAAAACAAATACAGCATTTCAGGCGATTGCAAATCAAACTCGCTGGTGAAATGAGAATCACCGCTAATTTTTATGGTATCAATGGCAACTAGCGTTGTGTCTTTTACTCTTTGAATGTATAAGGTGCCATTTTTTAATCCTTTAATATTTCCGGTTAACACAAAGTTTTTGGATGATTTTTTTTCGGAACAGCCAACTAAAAGTAAGATTGAAAAAAGGGCAAGAATTGATTTACGCATTGTTTAATTTTTTTTGGCAATAATACTAAAAAAATCCTCAATCTGATGAACAAATTGAGGATTTGAAATTGCTTCTCTATACTTTCAAAATCAAAGCTTTTGAAAACCCGAAGGGATAAGGAAATTTATCCTTTTAACCAATATTTATTTAATGCCTTTTTGGATTCGTCTGTAAATTTATATCCTTCCACTTCGTCGAAATCTAATTTTACCTTTCCGTTTATGGTTTGCTCTACACCGTTTCTTTTAATTTTAACGCTGATAGCATCATCTGTATTCCAACTTTGACTAACCATTATCAGGTCGTAAATATTGTCAAGATTATACGTTTTGTCGTTAAATGCTATTATATAATCACCTCCTTTTAACCCCAACGTAGTCATAAAACTATTCAATTGTCCTCCCGGAATCACCATAATTTCTTTTGTAGAGGGATTTACCGTTATGAATGGAATTTTTTGATCTTTCAAAAATGGATTTGCCTGTATCTGAACTTTAGCTTTGGTAACGCCTACTTTAGCAAAATACACATCATACGGAATTGGTGTTGTTCCGGCAACGTAGGTATTTAAAAATTCTCCTACTTCAGGATATGTCAATTTGGTTATTTTACCGAAAAGTTCTTCATCATCAAAAGATTTATTTACACCATACAGATTAGACAAATCTTTCATTAGACTTAAAATTCCTTTTTGACCATCACTTTTTTCACGAATAATAATATCAATGCACATCCCAATTAAAGCTCCTTTTTCGTATACATTTAAGTATTGATCTTTATAGGGCGCAACCAAAACATTAGCACTCATTTCTGTAAACGGCATCGTATCGTTTAAAGTGGCAGCATTATTCATTTTACCAACCATTCTTTGGTAAAAATCGTCAGCATCAATTAAGCCTTGATTTACCTGAAATAAATTAGCAAAATATTCGGTTACACCTTCATACATCCATAAGTGTTTAGACATCTTTGGATTGCTATAATCAAACTCATGAATCTCTTTAGAATGAATAGCCAACGGCGTTACTGTGTGGAAAAATTCGTGTGATACAACATCTTTTAATTGTTCTCCCAATGCTTCTACATCCATTGCTTCCGGGAAAACTACAGTAGTTGAAGTGTGATGTTCCAACGCTCCGTAACCTTTAGCATCATTTTTTTCAGAATCCGATAAGTACAATAAAACCGTATATCTTTTGTTGTTATTTATAGAACCTAAAAAAGCTTTTTGAGCGCGCATTGTTTTCTCTAAATCAGGCAATAATTCCTTTGCTGAATGTATTCCATTTGGAGAATAAACGCTAAAAACAATCTCCATTCCGTCAACATTGAACGTTTCATAATCGGCTTTAGAATACATAATTGGATTATCTGTCAAATCAAAATAACGACTTGCCATAAAGGTATCTACGGTATCACTTTTATTGGAGTCTATTAAAGAAGTAGCACCTGAAAGTTCCTTTGGATGAAGAATTGTAAGTTTATAAGGAATTTCGGTTAGTTGTTTTTTGTCTTCAAAATAACCCACAAAACCATGATTATTGACCATGAAGTTTTTACCTTCTAAAATATTTGTTCCTGATGGCGAAAATATATCATCCTTCATGAAACCTTTCCCTACTTCTGTATCGTAAGTGTCATTTACATAATAAGTCACTTTTGATAACGATTTAGCATTGGAAATTTTCCATGAATTATCATCTGTTTTCGTAGTTGTTAATTGCTTTCCTTTAGCATCAAATGCTTTGAAATCATCAATTAGTTTTCCATAATTATCTGTAGAATACGTTCCCGGAACTGTCTTTGGAATGTGGAAAATAATTTCGTTTGCGCTGAACTTTGGTGGTGTAATGGTTACACCAACCTTATCGTCTTTTATTTTGTTTAAATCAATGACGGCATGTACCTGATTTAAATTTACATTTGTTTTTATTTGTTCTTTGACTGGTAATTTTTTTACCCTTGATTTCATTTGTGCAGTTGCAGTATAACCTGAAATGGCTAAAGCAAAAATGGCACTTACAATTAGTTTGTTCATTACTAAAAATTTATTTTTAAAATAAGTCCTCAAAAGTAATTATTAGTTACAAGCCTTTTTATTTTTTTTAGATATGATTAACTAAATTGTGCCAGCATCTTTTTTGAAATCAATAAAAAACTCTTGCTGAGCAAGAGTTAGGATTTTTAGTCAAATTTATTTTTGATGTAGTATTTGCTGTCTAAATCATCAAAGTCATCAATGATTGGCTTAGGTTTTGGCTTACTTCCTGTAGCTTTCTTTTTCCAAAGCTCAAATTTGTCTTTGGATAATCGTTTGCGCATCAATTCGGTAACTTCATTTTCTGTAAGTCCAAATTCTTCTTTAATTACTTCAAAAGGCTTTCGTTCCTCTTGAGCCATGCTGACAACTCGTTCTAATTCTTCATTGTCAAGTTCAACTAGTCTACTTTTTTTCATTTCTGTAAAAGCATTTAATAATAGGAATGTTCGTGGTTAATTCGTAATTCAATATTAGTGAAAAAAATAATTAGTTTGCAAACATCACTATCTTTTTTTTAAAATCTTAAGAATTTGGAGAACGTCTTTTTTGAAAAGGTATGGCTAACAAATTCGACAGCTTGTTATTTTCTTCCGGTTTCATGTGTGTGTCAACTCCGTATACTATATTCTCTCTGTCTAATGTTTTGAACGTTCCAAACAGTCTGTCCCAAACGGAGAAAATATTCCCGTAATTACTATCCGTATATGGCAAAACGTAATGATGGTGGACTTTATGCATATCAGGAGAAACGATAAAATAGCTTAAAATCCTATCAAGTTTTTTGGGTAAAGTAATATTGGCATGATTAAATTGTGTTGCAACAACAGACAACGTTTGGTATAAAAAAACCATCCACATTGGGCAACCCACAATCAAAACACCAAGCGTCGTAAAAATAAACCGCAACACACTTTCTCCGGGATGATGTCGGTTTGCTGAAGTAGTATCAATCCAAGTATCAGTGTGATGTATCAAATGAAAACGCCACAAAAACTTGACTTTATGCTCAATCAAATGAATTAAATAAGCGCCAATCAAATCCAAAAGCAACAAGCCAACAATGGTATAAATCCAGATGTTAAATTCGGGTAACCAATTTAAAAGTCCGAAATTATTTTCAGTTGCCCAATCAGCCGCTTTCAGTAAAATAAATGCTAGGCAAAAGTTAACAATAATTGTTGTAACCGTGAAAAAGATGTTGATTCCTGCATGATGCCATTTCTTATATTCAAATTTGATAAACGGAACTGCGCTTTCAATTAACCAAAAGATGGCAATTCCACCAGCCAAAATCAAAGCTCTGTGCGAAGATGGAATCGTAGAAAAGTAATTTATAATCTCGTTCATTGGTATACTATTTAGCTCAAATATAATAAAACTACTTATCTGATAATCCGGAAAGTGAGATTTATTCTTGGCCCAATTTCCTTAGCCGTTTTCGGAATCTGATGTTTCCAGAAATGCTGTGTTGTACCTTTCATAATCAATAAACTTCCATGTTCCAAATTGATTTTCAGTTTTTGCTCTTTAATGGTATTGTGCTGCAAGTGAAAAAATCTTTCGGCACCAAAACTCACTGAAGCAATAACCGGATTTCTTCCTAATTCCTTTTCATTATCGGCATGCCAACCATTGCTGTCTTTTCCATCTCGATAGTAATTGAGTAAAACTGTAGTGAAATTTTCATTACAAATTTCCTCAATTTCATTTTTAATAAATAGCACTAACTGATTCCACGCATTGGGTTGCATCACAATATTGGAATAACTATATGGTTTTCCTTCGTTACCGAAGAGCGATGTTAATCTTGGTTGCGGATGTGTTTTTCCAAAAACTGTAATGTTGTCTTGCTGCCACGGAATTTCGTTTTTTAGTTTTTCAAAAAGTTCATTTGCCCTATTGCTATCAAAGAAATTGGGGTAATAGGCAATGTCTGCATCGGGCAAGGGAAAATGTAAAGGTTCTTTAGAAAAAAGTAAATTCATACATCAAAAATAGAAAAAAATTGGGAGATGGAAGTGGGAAGATCGAAGTTTAGGAGCACAACGACCGCTGTTCTAAGGAAATACTTTCCCGCTTTCCGCAGTACACGGTACTTGCTCCAATCGGGGCTAATGACAACGTTTTCATGTTTTTAGAATTTATAAATCTCATCCCTATTCCAACAAAAAAACGATGGAACAAGTCCATCGTTTTAATTAAGAAGAGAGTCTACAAGACTGTTTATTAACGCTCGTCACTACTCAGGGTTATGTTCTTTATGCAATAAGTTTTTATAAATAAAACCGGCAACTAGTGCGCCGGCAATTGGAGCTACCCAAAACAACCAAACCTGAGTCAATGGTGTTCCTCCTGTAAAAAGGGCTTGCGACAAAGAACGAGCCGGATTTACAGAGGTATTTGTAATCGGAATACTGATTAAGTGAATTAATGTCAGCGCTAAACCAATAGCAATTCCGGCAAATTTTGTATGTGAAAATTTGTTTGTTGCCCCAAGAATTACAAGCAGAAAGAACATTGTTAAAACGAATTCTGCAGCAAAGCATGAAATCATAGAATAACCATCAGGAGAAAAAGCATCATAACCGTTAGAAGCAAAAGCACCTTTTTGGGTATTGTCAATTACATTGCCTGTTTTTCCGGACCAAATAAAGAAAAGTGTTCCTGCTGCGGCTATCGCACCAGCACATTGAGAAACAATGTAGGGTAACAATTCTTTTGCTGAAAATCGTCCTCCAGCCCAAAGTCCAACAGAAACTGCCGGATTGAAATGCCCACCTGAAATGTGACCTACAGCATACGCCATTGTCAAAACTGTTAATCCAAATGCTAAAGCAACACCGGCAAATCCAATTCCCAGATTAGGAATTCCGGCTGCAAATAAAGCACTTCCACAACCGCCAAAGACAAGCCAATAAGTGCCAAAAAATTCTGCGAATAGTTTTTTCATACGTTTAGTTTTAAGTCGTGAATAATCACGATTGGTTAATAAACTAAAATTATAAAGGAAATTACTTGTTATAAAATGAGTTAAGGCAAACTTATTAACAAGGTTCTGAACTAATTACATAAGATTATTACACAGAGATGCACAGAGAAAAAGGAGCTTCACAGAGTAGATTTAATTACGCTATATTGGCAAGCCGAAGTAAGCAAGTAAAAATATAAGTTAGATTTTTTTTAAAATCTCCGTGAATCTCTGAGCTCCTCTGTGTATCTCTGTGAAACGATTAATCAATTACCCACCAATGGCAATCATACTTCTGTTCTGAGAAAACAGTTCCGGATTTTGGAATTTCAAATCGTCGTCCATTCCGGCACGCACTGCTTTTTTGGAAAGCAAGTTTTGTTCAATCAACGGAATAATAGATTCGCCGGCGCGAAAAGTTTCTAATAATGACGTTTCCGAATTGGAAAACAAACAGTTTTTTAGTTTTCCGTCAGCGGTCAATCGAATGCGATTGCAAGTGCTACAAAACGGATTGGTAACCGAACTAATAATAGCAAAGCTTCCCAGATGAGAATTAATTTTGAAGTTTTTAGCGGTGTCATTTGGAGCATCTTCCAAACGTTCGATTTCGGAAATTGAATATTTTGACTGAATGGTTTCCATAATTTCAGCATAAGAAACCAATTTCGACTTGTCCCATTGGTTGCCACTAAACGGCATGAATTCTATAAAACGAATCTGGATATTTTTGTTTTTTGTTGCTAAAATAAAATCGAGTATTTCATTGTCATTAAATGACTTAATTAAAACTACATTAAGCTTGACGTTAAATTTTTCTTGCAGCAACAAATCAATATTTTTCTGAACAACATCAAAATATTCGCGTCTGGTAATTTGGTTAAACTTGTCTTTTACCAAACTGTCAATACTGATATTTACGGTTTTTATTCCGGCTTTTTTGAATGTCTCAATAAAGTTGGAAACCAAAATTCCGTTGGTTGTAATGGATAAATTAACTCCAAGTTTTCCTAATCGCAGCATAACATCCTTCGCGTCTTTCCGAACCAAAGGCTCACCACCGGTCAGTCTGATTTTAGTCACGCCAAGATTCACAAAGGTTTGCGCAATAGAAACAATTTCATCAGCAGACATCAAATGTGACTTTGGCGTAAGCGAAATTCCGTCTTCAGGCATGCAATAGGTGCATCTCAAATTACAATGTTCTGTAATCGAAATGCGCAAATAGTCGTGTTTTCGACCGAAAGTGTCCTGCAAAAGACTATTATTTTCCATGATCAAAACCATTCAATAATTGAAATAAATGCAATACGGAAGGAAAAACGGCATCAATCGATTCCGCAGCACCATTGGTTGAACCAGGCAAAGCCATTAGCAACGTTTCCCCTTTAAACCCAACAACACTTCTGGACAACATGGCAAATGGAGTTCGTTCTTGTCCGTAAGAACGAATAGCTTCTTCGATTCCTGGAATTCTTCTATCGATCAAAGGCAAAATTGCTTCCGGAGTGACATCTCTTTTGGACAAACCCGTTCCACCAGTCAGAATTATCAAATCTATTTTCTTGTTACAAAGCTTATTTACACTATTTTGAATATCTCTTATTTCATCAGGAAGAATGTCGTAGTTAGAAATCGTAAGCCCTAATTTCTCGAGCTTTTCGGTAATTATCTCCCCTGCGCTATCTTTCTTCTTTCCAGCCGAAACACTATCGGAACAAACCAAAACAGCAACATTTAAACTCGGATTTTGCTTGGTTGCATATTCTGATTTACCTCCTTTTTTATGGAGTAATTTTACGATTGAAATTTCGAC
>NZ_JANMXZ010000019.1:0-37808 GCF_031381455.1 Flavobacterium sp.
CGATAAGAAGGGTTTTGACAAAAATTCTTTCAGAAGAAAATGATACCTACCAAGTTGAAGAGGCTGAGGACGGAGTCTTAGGCCTCGAAAAAATAAAAAACAACGATTACGACCTGGTTTTGTGTGATATAAAAATGCCCAAAATGGATGGCGTAGAAGTGCTAGAAGCGGTTAAAAAAATCAAGCCTGAAATTCCTATGGTGATGATTTCCGGACACGGTGATTTAGAAACTGCGGTGAATACGATGCGTCTTGGAGCGTTTGATTATATTTCAAAACCACCCGATTTAAATCGATTATTAAACACGGTTCGAAATGCTTTAGATAAAAAACAATTGGTGGTTGAAAATAAAATTCTGAAGAAAAAAGTTTCCAAAAACTACGAAATCATTGGCGAAAGCGAACCTATCAATCAAATCAAATTGATGATAGAAAAAGTTGCGTTAACTGATGCCAGAGTTTTAATCACGGGACCAAACGGAACCGGAAAAGAATTAGTAGCGCATCAATTACACGAAAAAAGTGAAAGAGCAGAAGCGCCAATGATTGAAGTGAATTGCGCTGCGATTCCATCTGAACTGATAGAAAGCGAACTATTCGGACACGTAAAAGGCGCGTTTACGTCAGCCGTAAAAGACAGAGCCGGAAAATTTGAAGCTGCCGATGGAGGAACGATTTTCTTGGACGAAATTGGCGATATGAGCCTTTCGGCGCAAGCCAAAGTATTACGCGCTTTACAGGAAAGTTTAATACAAAGAGTTGGTGCCGACAAGGACATCAAAATCAATGTGCGAGTCGTTGCTGCAACCAATAAAGATTTGAAAAAAGAAATCGAAGAAGGAAGATTTAGAGAAGATTTGTATCATCGTTTGGCTGTAATTTTAATTAAAGTTCCATCTTTAAATGACCGACGAAGTGATATTCCGTTGTTGATTGAACATTTTGCATCTAAAATAGCTGAAGAGCAAGGGAATTCTACAAAATCGTTCTCTAAACAAGCTATTAAATTATTACAAGAATACGATTGGACCGGTAACATCCGTGAACTTCGAAATGTTGTTGAGCGTTTGATAATCCTTGGTGGAAGCGAGATTTCTGAAACTGATGTAAAACTATTTGCAAGTAAGTAATTAGTAACTAGTGATTAGTAATTAGCCTTTATCTGGAATTTTACTAATCACTATTTACTCTTCACCAATCACTAAAAAAAAATGAACTTAAAAAAAATAAACCCCAACCTCCAAAAAGCACTCATTGAAAATGGTTTAACCGAAGCCAATGAAATGCAACAGGAAACGTTTTCTACCATCAAAAGTGGCGCAGATGCCGTAATTCAATCGGCTGGCGGAACAGGAAAAACAACTGCAATTGTTCTAAACGTAATTCAGAAATTAGAAAAAACTTTAGACGAAAGTACACGAGCTTTAATAATTGTTGAAACCAAAGAAAAAGTATTGGAAATGGAAGAACTGTTTCTAAAATATGGAGTTTATACCGATTTAAGTATTTTGGGCGTTCATGATAAAGGTGATATCGATTACGATAAAAATGTTGTTTCCATGGGGTTGGATATTTTAATTGGAACGCCAAATAAAATCAATGCCATGTTTTCATCGGCAGGATTTAACAGCAATACCATTAAATTGATGATTGTTGATGACGCTGAAGTGTTATTCAGAAGCAGAATGGATGCTGTTATCCTTCGTCTCTCCAATAGTATTGAAAAAACGCAACGCCTATTCTTTTGTTCCCAAATAACCGAAAGAGTAGAATCGCTCGCAGATAAAATCATGATTGAACCGCTTTTCTTCGAAATGGAAGAAGAGTAAGTGTTAAGTTAGCAGTCGCAGTGTTCAGTTCAAAGAATTAACTATAAACCATAAACTATAAAATGGGCTTAATAAAAATATTTTCAGGAGAAGAAATTCTGGCAGTTTCCTTAAAGGAAAAATTAGAAGAATCAGATATCAACGTTGTCATTAGAAATAACAATCAGGCTAATGTTTTGCCAAGCATACAAACGGCAAAAGCGGTTGAATTATTCATCCAAGAAATTGATTTTGGTAAAGCAAATCCTGTGATTGAAGAGTTTAGGTTGAGTATTTAAAATTTGTATATTTGTTTTATATAAATCTATTTATCATGGATATAGCAGCAAAAAAAATAGAATTGATGGATTGGTTACTTCATATAAATGATGAAAGTAAGCTAAAAAAAATATTAGCATTAAAATCTGTTTTAGATAAAGAAGTTGTTGCACACACTACTAGTGGTTATCCAGTTGATAAAGAAGAATATATAAATATGGTGAAAGATGCTGACGAAAGAATTTCATCAGGAAAATATACCACTATTGAAGATTTAGAGAAAGAGATTGAGAATTGGTAATATGCAAAAGCCAATAAAAATACTTTGGGACAATCAAGCCAAAGCCGATTTGAAATTAATCTTTGAATTTATAAAACTGCAATCAATTCAAGAAGCAAAAAATGTAGTTAATGATATTGTTGCTCAAAGCAAAAAAATCCATTACACAGAACAATATCAAGCCGATGAAATTCTTGGTGAACCTTAAAAAGGATGATTATTAGAGATTATAAAATCATTTACAAAATTCATTCTGAAACTGAAATCAGAATACTTCAAATTTTTGATTGCCGTCAAAGCACATTAAAGCTCAAAAAATAGTTGTACAAATTTAATTAAAAGTTTAGGTTGAGTATCTAAGATGAAAAAAATAATCAGAATAGTGCCTTTTTTTCTGTTTTTATTGACTCTCGATCGTTTTTTCTTTTTACCTGGCAGAATGGATGCTACTTGGGAGTATGAAAAAGGAACTAATCTGGGAGATCCAATTACATTCGACAATATTGAAATCATCAATAATTTTGAAATTACAGTTCGAAAGACAGGAGAATCGAATTCGTGTTATCTTTTAGGATGTTATTTTGGAAATTTGTATTTGCTTGATTCACAAACATTAAAATATACAAAATACGTTGAATTGGAAGAAAGTACTTTTCTGAATTAGCTATTTAAATATTTTTAACCTACTTACCAAAAGGGAAATTAATAATCCAAAAATCCCAATTACAGCAAACGAATATTTCAAATTTGTTAACTCAGCAATAAAACCAATAAGTGGTGGGCCAATTAAAAAACCAAGAAAACTGATACTTGTTATTATTGTTAAGGCTATACCTGTTGGTACTTTTTCATGGTTACCTGCAGTATTGAAAATAATAGGAATCACATTGGAAACACCAAAACCAACCAACATAAAAGCTATAGTACATGAAATTAAATAGGGAAATAAAACAGCTAAGTACAGTCCGGTTGAAATTACAATACCACTAACAATCAACACTCTTTTGGCTTTATATTTATGAACTAATATATCGCTTAAAAATCTCCCTATTGCCATGCTAACCATAAAAGAAGTATATCCCAAAATCACTAACGCTCCAGGAGCTTTCACGATTTCTTTAAAATAAACACCACTCCAATCGAACATAATTCCCTCGCTGGCCATACCACAAAAACAAATTATTCCAAGCCAAATTAAAGTCAAATCGGGATTCTTAAAAAAGGAATAAGAACTGTCTTTTTCCTCTTGTTTTGATTTGGCATTTAAGATGAATTTATAGTTAAAAAGAATAATCAAAAGTACTAACACAAAGGCCAAGGCAAAATGTATCAAAGGACTCAATCCAAAAGTGAGCATTAATAAACCAACTAATGCTCCAAAAAAACCAGCTAAACTCCAAGTTCCATGAAATGAACCTATGATGGGTTTGTCAAACAATTGTTGTGTATAAACACCTTGTGTGTTGATAGCGATATTACAAAAATTGCTAAAAAAACCAAACAAAAATAACCCAATCGCCAATTGCCAAATAGTTGTTGCTAAACCCAATAAGATTAAGCAAAAAGTATATACAAGTAATCCTAAAATTGAAATGATTCTACTCCCATATTGGGTTACCACTTTGCCCGAAAAAGGCATGGCAGCGAGTTGCCCAATTGGCAAAACAAAAAGTAAACTTCCCAATAAAGCTTCGCTCATATTTAAAGTTGATTTAATATCAGGAATGCGACTTGCCCATGTAGAAAAGCAAAATCCCATTCCGAAGAAAAACAGCGAAGTTGCTATCCTAACCCTATTGAGATAAGATTTTTTTGTCTTTTTAAAGCTGCTTTTAATCTTGGCTTCAGGTAAAATTTTGGATAAAAAACTATAATCTATTAATGGCATCGTGTCAAAAGATTGTTGCCCTAAAGATAAATAAAACAAAGCATACATTTTCAAATTGCATCATTTCTAAATTAGACTATCTTTGCCGCTTCAAAAATCTAAGAAGTCTAACAATCTTATAATCTAGCAATCTAAATGATTACTGTAAACGACATAGCCGTTGAATTTGGCGGCACCACTCTTTTTAGCGAGGTAACTTTCGCCATCAATGAAACCGATAAAATTGCCCTTATGGGTAAAAATGGCGCTGGAAAATCAACCTTACTTAAAATTGTAGCTGGAGAAAACAAACCTTCTCGTGGTTCGATATCGGCTCCAAAAGAAGCGGTAATAGCCTATTTACCGCAGCATTTATTGGCTGCAGATAATTGTACGGTTATGGAAGAAGCCTCAAAAGCGTTTGCTGCCGTTTTCAAAATGAGAGATGAAATTGACGAAATCAATGAACAATTGACCATTCGCACCGATTATGAAAGCGATGACTACATGAAGCTGATTGAGCGTGTTTCTGAGTTGAGTGAGAAATACTATTCGATCGAAGAAGTAAACTACGAAGCTGAAGTGGAGAAGGTTTTAAAAGGATTGGGATTTGAAAGAGAAGATTTCAATCGCCCAACTTCTGAATTTTCCGGTGGATGGAGAATGCGTATTGAGTTGGCAAAAATACTTTTAAAACAACCCGATTTGATTTTGCTTGATGAACCGACGAATCACTTGGATATGGATAGTATTCAGTGGTTGGAGGATTTCTTAATCAATCAGGCGAAAGCGGTAATGGTGATTTCGCACGATAGAGCCTTTGTTGATAATATTACCAATCGTACCATTGAAGTTACGATGGGAAGAATTTACGATTATAAAGCCAAGTATTCTCATTATCTAGAACTGAGAAAAGATAGAAGAGTTCACCAACAAAAAGCCTATGATGAACAGCAAAAATTCATCGCAGATAATCAGGCTTTTATTGATAGATTTCGTGGTACTTTTTCTAAAACCGATGCAGTTCAATCACGCGTTAGAATGTTAGAAAAAATTGTTCCAATTGAAGTGGACGAAATTGATAATTCGGCATTGAAATTGAAATTTCCACCATCAGTTCGTTCGGGTCAATATCCTGTAATCGTTCGTGATTTGGAAAAATCGTATGGCAATCATTTAATTTTTAAAGACGCCAATATGGTTATTGAGCGTGGTCAGAAAGTAGCTTTCGTTGGTAAAAACGGTGAAGGTAAATCGACGATGATTAAAGCCATCATGAAAGAAATCGAAATTAATAGCGGAAATGTTGAGGTTGGACACAATTCACAGATTGGCTATTTTGCTCAAAATCAGGCGTCGTTATTAGACGGAAATGCTACAATTTTTGAAACGATTGATAACATTGCAGTAGGTGATGTTAGGACTCAAATCAAGAATATTTTGGGAGCATTTATGTTTCATGGCGATGATATTCAGAAGAAAGTAAAAGTGCTTTCAGGTGGAGAAAAAACACGTTTGGCAATGATAAAATTATTGCTAGAACCAGTTAACTTATTGATTTTGGATGAGCCTTCTAACCATTTGGACATGAAAACCAAAGACATTATTAAAGAAGCTTTAAAAGATTTTGACGGGACTTTAATTTTAGTTTCTCACGACAGAGATTTCCTTGACGGATTAGCGACTAAAGTTTTCGAATTTGGAAACAAACGCGTGAAAGAACATTTTGAAGATTTGAAAGGGTTCTTAGCTTACAAAAAAATGGAAAGCTTAAAGGAGATTGAAAAGTAACATTACAATTCAATAATTAATTTGTAAATAGTCGATACTAAGTCTTCAGTGTCATTATCCTCACAAAGCAGTAATTCAATTTGGGTTGCTGTTTTTTTGTACAATGTCAATCCTTCAAATTTGTGTTTTTCGCTGATTTGAATGGAACTTTTGAGTTCCATTGTTTTCAAATCTATCGTTCCAATTATACTTCCCATAACTTCACCGTCATCATATGTTGAAGTTGTATTTTCGGCTGCAGCCAGAAAGTAAATAGTATCTTCAATCAAAATAGCATCAGTAAAAGTGGCTTCTATTCCGTTAATTTTCGGAAGCTTTATTAATTTGAATTCCACCGTTTTGTTTATTCTATCATAGCAAAAAATACCATTTTGCGCATTGGCACCATTTCCACGTTGAAAGAAATAAATTATTTTATCCGTAATGATTACGCCTTCAATATTCAAATCATTGTCAGCAATCGAAATCGATTCGATAAGCCGTTTATAGATTTTGGATAAATCTGTTTCCTTTATCTTGTTATTTAAAAGATTAAAAGTGACTCTTGTATTTCTTTTTTTGGTCGAACCTGAACCAAATAGGTAAAGTTTATTTTCGAATACTGTTATGGCTTCAAAATCGGGCTTATCTTTTTTGGCAACAATTTCGGCACTGTTTTCAAAGAGCTTAATTTTTTCGTATTTTTTTTCAGTTTGGTTATAATGATAGAGAAATGTACTATTATCTGAAATAATATACAGTGAATTGTTTTCATAGACTATTCCTGATGCAGCTCCAATTCCTTCTATTTCAAGGAATGGTATAAGTTGAAATTTTTCCATAGTTTTACAAATATAATTACTTAGGTTATGAAAAGCATAAATCCAGATGATTTTAGGGTAATCGATAAAATTGAATTGTCAAAACTTCCAACTGAGTTAAACATCGATGCCGACGATGATGAGAAAGAAGAAGAATTATTAAATATTCAACAAAAGCTCAGTAAACGTCAAGATATTATGTATGCTCATAATCGATACGCAGTTTTGATCTGTTTGCAAGGCATGGACACCAGTGGTAAAGACAGTTTGATTCGGGAAGTCTTTAAAGAATTTAACTCTCGAGGTGTCGTGGTGCATAGTTTTAAAACACCTAATTCGACCGAACTAGAACATGATTATCTCTGGCGTCACTATTTGGCTTTGCCCGAAAAAGGAAAGTTTACTGTTTTTAATAGGACGCATTACGAAAATGTTTTGGTAACACGTGTCCATCCAGAATATATTTTGTTTGAGAACCTGCCTGGCATTGAAAAAGTCGAGGACATTACCCCAAATTTTTGGGAAAACCGAATGGAGCAAATCAATAATTTCGAAAAGCATATTGTTCAAAATGGAACAGTTGTATTGAAGTTTTTTCTCCACATGAGTAAAGAGGAACAGCGCAAAAGATTATTAAAACGATTAGAAAGTGGTGAGGATAATTGGAAGTTCTCTGCGGGCGATTTAAAGGAACGTGAACGTTGGGATGATTATATGAAATACTATGAAGAAGCCATCAACAAAACCTCTAAAGAAAATGTGCCTTGGTTTGTAATTCCGGCCGACGATAAAGAAATGGCACGTGTGATTGTTGCCAAAATTATTTGGGAAGAAATACAAAAACTCACTGATATTCAGGAACCTGAATTAGATCCAAAAATTAAGGCCAATATTGATTTGTATAAAGAACAATTAAGAAAATAAAAAAAGGCGCTGAACTTCAGCGCCTTTTTTATGAGGATTTCAAAAACTAATTAACCATTATTTTTTGCGTAAATCGCTGATTTGTTTCTGATAAAATTTCTACAATATAAACTCCGGTATTTCTAATTGGGTTTATTGTAATATCATTTACGGATTCCTGTAGTGAAATTGTTTTAGTTTCAATTTTTTTTCCTTGAATGTCATAGATGTTCAAAACTGTATTTTCTAATACATTATTTGATTTTATAGTTAATATACCATTATTTGCCTGATGGCCAGAAATAACAAATGAATTTCTGTTGAAATCATTATTGGACAGATTAAATGTCAAGGTTTCCCATGTTAAAGCAACACTAAACAAGCCCGCTCTTCCTGTTGGCATTCCGTTAGTCCAGTTTTGTCTCAAAATCATTCGATCAATACCATTAAGGGTTGCATCTATTTGATCAGTTCCTGATGAAGCAATAGCATCTGCAACAGCGGGAACGCCACTTGCATAAACTGCATCAACATAAAGTGAAACAACATCATCACTTGCTCCAGATCCTTTAGAATATTTGAAAATAATTAAATGATCTTGATTAAAATTTAAAGTTGTTGTAGCTGTAGAAATTGGATTTCCATTCGCTCCTTTTGCAATTCCTAAAACAAAGCCACTTCCTGATGGTGTAGCATACATTCTAAAAGAAGTGAAATAATTACCACCACTCAAAACTCTAAAGAAGTCACTATTGTTATTGGCTTGGGCACTTGTCAAATTTAGTACCACACCTACATATAAATCGTTGCCAGTAGCTACAGTAAATGGAGTACCACATGCATCTGAATTGATTTTTATATCACAAGATTTTAAGCTGGTTCCATAATTTAAATAACTCATTCCGGTGTCAATAATTTTTGAAGCTCCAGGACCGCTCGCAGAAGCTGTTCCCGCACCTCCAGGAAAAGATGAGTTATTAGTCCATGTTCCTTGACCGTTCAAATCAATTCCTGGTGTATAGGAATTTAAATTATCATTAAAAAGATTTTGGCAATTGACAAATGAGCAACTTAATAATAGTAATAAAAGTAAAATTCTTTTCATTGTTGTATGTTTTAAAATTATAGTGTAAATATATAAATATATTCACATAAAAAATGCTTCTCTTTGCATCCCGAACATCAGCATTAAAATTGTACAATGAATCTCTCTGTTTACACCAAAGAATTTAAATCAAATATGCAACTTGCCTATCCCGTAATTATTGGGATGCTAGGTCATACTTTAATTGGTATTGTAGATAATATTATGGTTGGAAAATTAGGGAGTACTGAACTTGCTGCAGTTTCTTTGGGTAACAGTATGATATTTGTTGCCATGTCGATTGGCATTGGATTTTCAACAGCCATAACTCCTATTGTTGCTGAAGCTGATGCAGAAAATGATAATTCCAAAATACGCTCTGCATTTCACCACGGATTGTTTTTATGTGTTGTTTTAGGGTTTTCACTTTTCGGATTGGTGGTTTTGGCTAAGCCGATAATGGAATTATTGCACCAACCGAAAGAAGTAATCACATTGGCAAAACCTTTCGTTGATTGGGTTGCCTTTTCATTAGTTCCGCTTATTATTTATCAAGGATACAAACAGTTTGCCGACGGCTTGTCGATGACCAAAGTTTCGATGTACGCAATTGTCATGGCCAATATTATGCACGTAATTATTAATTATTGTTTGATTTATGGCGTTTGGATTTTTCCTAAAATGGGAATTCTTGGTGCCGCACTGGGAACCGTGATTTCCAGAATTGCGATGGTTGTTTTCATGCACATGATTTTATCTCGAAAAGAACAATTAAAACAATACTTCCACAATTTTAGTTTTGATGAAATCAAGAAAGTAATGATTAAAAAAATTGTTGATCTTGGGTTTCCTTCTGCTATGCAAATGCTTTTTGAAGTAGTGCTTTTCACTGCCGGAATTTGGCTTTGTGGCAACATCGGAAAAAACAGTCAGGCAGCGAATCAAATTTCGTTAAGTTTGGCTTCCATGACGTTTATGTTTGCTATGGGTTTGAGCGTGGTTTCGATGATTAGAGTCAGTAACCAAAAAGGATTGAACGATTACAAACAATTGGTTGTTGTGGCACGTTCCATATTTTTATTGGCTATACTTATTGAAATTCTGTTTGCCATAATGTTTGTATCATTACATCAAGTTTTGCCGTATTTGTTTTTAAATATGGAAAACCAATCACAACTATTAGAAAATCAGGAAGTGATTGCTATTGCGTCCAAATTGCTTTTGGTTGCAGCAGTTTTTCAAATTTCTGATGGAATTCAGGTTGTTGTTTTGGGAGCGTTACGAGGCTTACAAGATGTCAAGATTCCAATGTATATCACTTTCGTGGCGTATTGGATCGTTGGGTTTCCGATTTCGTTTTATCTTGGAGAATATACATCACTAAAAGCCATTGGTGTATGGATCGGATTATTGGCGGGATTGACTACTGCTGCGGTTTTTCTGTTCATTCGATTCCATTATCTGACTAAGAAAATGATTTCAGAAAATACTTCCCAATAATTTGTAACTTACTTTTAACAGTTGCGTATAATCACCGTATAATTTAAAAACTCAGAAAATGATACTTTCACTTATTATTGGTGTTATCTTAATTATTGTCAGCTTTACATTAAAAAACAACGAAAATCCCCTTTCCAAATTTGCAAATCTTTTTAGGATTTTTGGATTCGTTGTTATTCTTATCGGTTTATTATCTTCAGTATTCAAACAAATTGACGCAGGAAAAGTGGGCGTAAAATCACTTTTTGGAAATGTGCAGCCTGATGTTTTAGAAAGTGGATTACACATTGTTAATCCTTTGTTAGATATAACTATTTTTGATGCACAAACTCAAAACTATACAATGTCTGCCATACATAATGAAGGCGCTCAAGAAGGTGACGATGCAATTCGAGTGTTGTCTAATGATGGATTGGAAGTTGTAATAGATTTAACCGTTTTATATAGAGTTTTGCCTAATGACGCTCCAAAAATTCTAAAAGGAATTGGAGAAAACTATACAGATAAAATCGTTAGACCTGTAACAAGAACTCGTATTCGAGATAATGCCGTTTACTATGATGCGGTGGCATTATATTCTACTAAAAGAGCTGAATTTCAGCAACGAATTTTTAAATCTATCGAAGCCGATTTTAAATCAAGAGGATTGGTTTTGGAACAATTATTAATCCGAAACATTAATCTTCCTTCTTCAGTAAAAACTACCATTGAAAGTAAAATTAATGCGGAACAAGATGCTCAAAAAATGATTTTCGTACTGCAAAAAGAAAAACAAGAAGCCGAACGTAAAAGGGTAGAAGCACAAGGTATAGCAGATTATCAAAAAATCATTTCATCTGGCTTGACCGATAAACAATTGCAATACGAACAAATCAAGGCGCAAAAAGAAATCGCGACTTCTTCTAATGCCAAAATTATTTTTATGGGCAAAGGAAGTGCTCCGGTAATTTTGTCTGATAAGTAATTATTTAGATAATACATGAGAGACTAATAGATGAGAGACTTTTTGAAATTAATTCTTTACTTTTGTCTTTCATCTATTAGTCTATTATCTATCATCTTTTTCTAAAACGCAAACTATGGAATTACCAAAATTTTTACTAGCAGACAATTCTGATTTACCAGAAGATGATATTTTTGTTATTCATCTTGATTTTCCTCGTTTTATAATTAATTTAAAAGATGATGAAGTAGAGTTTTTGGAAGATTTAGAAGGTGAAGATGAAACCGAATTAGAAAGCGAAATGGAACATTTAATTACTCTAGCCGGCGAATTCTACGACAGAGAAATGGAACGCTACGGAGAGTAGTTATCTAAAATACTTTTTTAACAAAATCTGAGCAGCAGCAAAAGGTGAGATTTCATCATTGGCGACTGCTTTTTTATTTGTTTCCAATAGTTTTATGATGTCTTCATGATGGTAGAAATTTTTTTTCAACTGCTCGTTGATGGTTTCCATCATCCAATATTGATTTTGTTCTTTGCGTTTTTCCTCAAAATAATGATTGGCTTTGACCAATTCGAAATAATTGGAAATCGTTTCCCAAACACTGTCAATTCCATCTTTTGTAATAGCACTACAAGTCGCCGAAGTTGGAATCCAACCTGATTTCTTAGCGGGGAATAAATGCAACGCTCGATTGAATTCGGTTTTGGCTAGTTTGGCTTTATTGATATTATCTCCATCGGCTTTGTTGATAACAACCGCATCTGCCATTTCCATAATACCGCGTTTGATGCCTTGCAATTCATCACCGGCACCAGAAATTTTTAGCAACAAAAAGAAATCAACCATCGAGTGAACTGCGGTTTCGCTTTGTCCAACACCAACCGTTTCAATAATGATAGTATTAAAACCTGCAGCTTCACAAAGGATAATAGTTTCCCGTGTTTTTCGAGCCACGCCACCCAAGGTTTCACCCGAAGCCGAAGGTCTGATGTATGCATTTCCGTCTTTTACTAATTCTTCCATTCGGGTTTTGTCTCCCAAAATACTACCGTGTGAAATAGTACTACTTGGATCAATGGCTAAGACTGCCACTTTTTTTCCTAATGAAGTCAGGTATTTTCCAAAAGATTCAATGAAAGTTGATTTTCCAACGCCGGGAACACCTGTAATTCCTATTCGAATCGATTTATTAGCATAAGGTAGACAGCCGTTGATTATTTCATTGGCTTTCGCCAGATGGGAAACATTTGTACTTTCTACTAAAGTTATCGCCCGACTCAAAGCCACTGTATCATGTGCTAAAATACCTGAAATAAGTTCTGCTGCTGAAGGTTGCACTTTTCTGCTCTTGACGATTTTCTCTAAAGAAGTTGTGCTGAAACTTTCCGTCCCGATACTTCGGGAGGGAATGCCTTCATTTTCGGTTAGTGCAGATTTTTTATTTGGCTTTTCGTTCAAGGGAAAATCGTTTTGGTAAATTTAGTAAAATATTGCTTCCTAATAATTCTGAGACTTCATTTTTAAGGAAACCTTTACCGGAGTTGTCCAATTGTTACACAGAGATTCACAGAGATTTTAAAGAGACTCACGGAGAAGCTTTTTAAAACTCAGTGAATCTTTAATTTTTTCTCTGTGTATCTCTGTGTAATAAAACAAACTTTCCGACCTTTGCATAATAAATGTAACACTTCGAATGGATAACATTCTATTAATTTTTCTCTGTTTACTGATGGGATTGGGAATGCAACGTGTAGCAGCTTTCCCAAAAAACGGACACTTAGCACTCAATCAATTTATCATCTATATTGCTTTGCCGGCTTTGGCGTTGTATTATATTCCTAAAGTTTCGATTTCTACGGATTTGTTATATCCATTAGGTGTTGCCTGGATTGGATTTCTCTTATCTTTTGTTTTTTTCTATGTTATCGGAAAAAGATTAGGTTGGCCTAATAGACTTATCGGTTGTTTGATTATTACGGCTGGTTTGGGCAATACATCATTTGTTGGTTTTCCGATAATTCAGGCACTTTATGGTGAAGAAGGTTTAAAAACGGCCATCATTGTCGACCAACCTGGAACGTTTGTAGTCATGGCAACACTTGGAATTATTACGGCCGGAATTTTTGCTAAAGGCAATTCAAGCTCTAGCGATATTGTTAAAAAAATTTTACTGTTTCCACCCTTTATTTGTTTTGTTATTGCGTTAACTATGAATGTTTTAAAAGTTGATTTTAATGAACATTTTGATACGGTTTTTCAAAAATTAGGTGCAACGGTAACTCCATTAGCTTTGGTTTCCGTCGGATTGCAATTAAAGGTTGATAAAAGAAGTCAGCATTGGAAATTTCTTCGGTTAGGATTGCTATTCAAATTAATTATTACTCCAGCAATTTTCTTTTTGCTTTATAAAATTATATTAGGAGGCAAAGGGTTAGCAGTTGATGTTTCCGTAATGGAATCGGCAATGGCACCAATGATTACTGGAGCCATTTTAGCCTCAAATTATGGCTTGAAACCAAAATTGAGCAGCATGATGGTCGGCATCGGAATTCCATTGTCATTTGCCACGCTTGCCATTTGGTATTTTATTTTAAACACATTTTAAATGCAAACGACTATTAACATGTCTTCAGAAAGTAAAATATTCTCAGTGAATCTCTATCTTCTTTGTGTATCTCTGTGAAATAATTTACTTTTACTTTTTAAATTTATACAATGGCACTCAACCCTGAAATACTCCAAAAGCTTTCTCAAATAGTTGGTGTAAACTATCTCTTCACTGACATTGAAACCCGTAATCATTACGGTCACGACGAAACCGAAGATTATGTTTTTCCGCCAAACGTAGTTGTTAAACCTGCGAATGCTCAGGAAATTTCAGCCATACTAAAAGTGGCCAACGAATATAAAATCCCAACAACACCAATTGGAGCCAGAACTGGTTTAAGCGGTGGCGCTTTATCGGTTTATGAAGGTATTGGTTTGTCAATGGAACGCCTAGATAAAATTCTGGAAATTGATGAGCAAAATTTGCAAGTCACGGTTGAACCAGCCGTTATCACCCAAGTTTTGCGTGAAATTGTTTCTGAAAAAGGATTGTTCTATCCTGTTGATCCAAGCAGTATGGGAAGTTGTTGGATAGGCGGAAATATTGCCGAAAATGCCGGTGGCGCCAGAGCTGTAAAATATGGTGTAACCAAAGATTATGTGCTCAATTTAGAAGTGGTTTTGCCTAATGGTGAGATTATTTGGACTGGAGCAAACACTTTAAAAAATTCGACAGGTTACAACTTAACACAATTGATGGTTGGTAGTGAAGGAACGCTGGGTGTAATTACAAAAGCGGTTTTAAAATTGTTACCAAAAAACAATCATAATATTTTGATGTTGGTTCCATTCTATGATGCAGCCCAAGCTTGTGAAGCTGTTTCTGCGATTTTTCGAGCCGGAATAGTTCCAAGTGCTTTAGAGTTTATGGAACGCGAAGCGATTGATTGGACGTTGCGATTGGTAGAAGGTATTAGTGTAGATGTCAAACCCGAACATCAAGCGCATTTGTTGATTGAAGTCGATGGAAATTATCCGGAAATTTTGATGCTTGAAGCCGAAAAAATCATGACTGTTGTTGAACAGTTCCATATCGATGCCGTTTTGTTTGCGGATACCGAAGACCAGAAAGCCGCTTTGTGGAAGATGCGGCGTTCTGTTGGTGAAGCAGTAAAATCAAACTCAATATATAAAGAAGAAGATACGGTTGTACCAAGATATATGCTTCCTGAATTATTATCCGGAATCAAGAAAATAGGAGAGAAGTATGGATTCAAATCGGTTTGCTATGGTCATGCCGGAGATGGAAATCTGCATGTCAATATAATCAAAGGCGATATGACTGATGACAATTGGCAAACACAAGTACCATTGGGAATTCGTCAAATATTTGAATTGACGGTTTCATTAAAAGGAACACTTTCCGGTGAACACGGTATTGGTTATGTACAAAAGAATTTTATGGACATTGCCTTTTCCAAAGCACATTTGGAGTTGATGGAAAGTATAAAGCGTGTCTTCGACCACAATAACATTTTAAATCCGGGTAAGATATTTCCGGATGAACTTTAACTGCTAATTTTTAACCACGAAGCGCACAAAGTGTAAAAAACCACAAAGCTCACAAAGATTTATTTCCTTGTGAGCTTTGTGGTTAAAAAATTAATCTCTTTTTGGACTTTGTTTCTTATCGCGCTTTTCAGCTTTTTTTTCTTTTGCCGTCTTTAGAGGTTCTTTTTTTGCGGCTTTCTGAACGTCTTTTCCTTTTGCCATTTTATAAATATTTTTTGATTAGTTACTAATAGTGAGATAAAGGTAAATACTATTTTTTATAAACCCAATGCTTTTTTTGTACTTTCTCCAAAAATCGCTTGAAAAGAAGTTAACTGATTGGCATCATCCAAGTTAAAAAATCGCCATTCATTCTTAGTGGTTTCATCCATGACAGCTATATAAGTTGTCGTTCTTCTTACGTTAAAGCTATTTCTTTTGGGTTCAAAAGTTACGTCTTTGGTTTTGCTGATTTGCTTTAACCAAATGGCTTTTTCTGCAGCAGTTTCAGTAGTTAATTTGGTTTCAAAAAAGTAACGCATTGGATTTCTGAAAGTAATCACGCAAAACGATTTGCCTTCTATTTTCTTGATTACTCCATATTGAAAAGGTAACGTTTCCAATTGTTCACGTAAACGGTAGTCATCGTTTCCATAATATTTATCGATCTTTTCGAGCATCGAATCTTTGCCAATAATCTTTACTGTTTCTGGATGTAATAATGAGACTATAGTTTCAAAATCCATTAGATAATTGGCTTCATAGAATTTTTTGGAAGCTACTTTCAAACTTTCAGTTGATTGGGAGAAAGTAGAGATGCTTAGGGAAAGGAAGAACAATTGTATTAGATTTTTCATTTTCATTTTAATATAGGTTCAAATATAAAAAAATCCCCAATAGTTTGAACCATTGAGGATTGTATTTATAGCTATGAACTTTACTTTACAATTCTTCGAGTTGAATACGTTTTTTGTATTGTTTGATTTTTTTAAAATAGGTTGGTGTGAGTCCGGTTACTTTTTTAAACTGATGCGATAAATGGGCTACGCTACTATATTCCATCTGGAAACTAATCTCAGTTAGTGATAATTCATCATACAAAAGCAATTCTTTGACACGTTCTATTTTGTTCAAAATGATATAATTGACAATGGTCGTTCCCGTAACTTCTGAAAAAAGGTTAGCAAGATGTGTATAATTATAGTCTAATTCTTGGCTTAAATATTCGGAGAAATTTACTTTGGGATATTTTTCGGAGTAATGAATCAGTTCTATAATGGCAGTTTTGGTTCTTTCGATGAGCATTGATTTTTTATCATCCATCAACTCTAACCCCTTTTTTAACAAACCTTTGCGGAGTAACTCTCTATCCTCACCATGAATGGTTTTTTTTAGCGTGACTTCACCTAAATCTATTGTAGTGTGCCCTAATTTTAATATATCTAATTCCTCCTTTACTGCCATTTTGCAACGAAGCGAAACCATGTATTTAATGTGTATTTTCAAGGTAAATGAGTATTTTGTTATAAAAGGAAGCAACTTTTGAAATTCAATAGTTTTTCTGTTTCCGATTCCTGTAAAGGTACTCTATTTCAAGATGCAAAGGTAATTTACTTCGCAATAGGTTCTTTGTATAATTCGAAACTACATTTATATATTTCACAGTTTTTGACAAAAAAAATCCCCAACAGTTTGCAAAATTGGGGATAACTATAAAGACTAAGATATTTATTTGTTTATTGTGAAAATAAATTTAGCACCCTTACCAATTTCAGATTCCACATGAATCTTACCACCTAAATTCTCCACAAGTTTTTTTACAGTTGCCAAACCAATACCATTCCCATTTTGGCCATATTTTTCCTGATTTGAAAGGGTTTCAAACAACTGGAATATTTTAGAATGGTTTTCTTTTGCAACCCCAGGTCCATTATCCTTAAAAGAGAAGATATACTGCGTTTCATTTTCATTTATCGTTAAATCTATCTCTGTAAGGGGTTTGTTATTATACTTAATTGCGTTAGTAACTAGGTTGATAAGGATTTGTTCTATTGCTGTTTTATTGGTATAAATTTCCTTTAAATCAGACTCGAGGCTGATAGCACAGTTACTTTCAATGGAAAAAAGAATGATAAGCTCATCCCTTAACTTTTCTAAACTTATATCCGTTTTTTTGTTGTGGATTAATTTTGTCGATTTGCTGTAATCTAATAATCCATCAATAAGGCCACGCAATTGCTCTGAAGAATTCTGGATATATCCAATCAGACTTTGCCCTTCCTGATTCATATTGGATCCATAATCATCTTTTAGTAATTGGGAAAGTGAGGAAATATTATTTAGCGGAGATTTTAAATCATTAGCTGCTATATAGGCAAATCGTTCCAATTCGGTGTTGCTTTCTTCAAGCTCCAGTATTGCCTGTTCCAAATACATTTTGTTTCTGCGCAGTTCTAATAAGTTCATTACCTGATCTGCCAACGACTTCAAGGCATTCAGCTGTGTTTCATTCAGGGAATTGGGTTTATGGTCAATAACGCACAAGGTTCCAAGCGGCAAGCCAGCACTATTTTTCAAAGGTACACCGGCATAAAAAACAACCTTTGGATCGCCTGTTACCAAAGGATTGTCATGAAAACGCTCGTCTTTTCGGGCATCCTGAACAATGAATGTATTTTCGGAATCGTGTATGGCATGGGCACAAAAAGCATGGTCTCTTGGCGTTTCTGTAGCATCAAGCCCGTGATGTGATTTAAACCATTGCCGGTCGCTGTCTATTAAAGTGATAAGTGAGATTGGAATATTGCAAATTTGTGATGCAATGGCTGTAAGATTGTCAAAATCTGTTTCGGGCAGCGTATCTAAAATAGAATATGATTCCAAAAGCTGCAGTCTTTCCTTTTCATTTTTATGCTTCTGCGGTATTAACATTTTAAAAGGGATGTTTTGAGTTAAAATTATTGGATAAACATAAGAGAATTTTATAAAATAGTAACACTTTGATATTCACAATATGAGCAATATAATGAAATTTTAATAAAAGGCTAAAACAAAAACGATTTGGTTTTAATAATTTTAAATAAAAAATCCTCAATAGCTTTTGCCATTGAGGATTGTATAAATAAATTCTTATCGGTATTTATTCGTGAATCAAAACCCATTCGCCTGAAGCCAACATGCTTTCAGCTTTTTTGAATTTCATACTTTCAGTTTTGCCACTCATTACATGTTTGATAGTCACAGTGTCGTTACGGTTAATTTTTGGAGCATCTCTTACAATAGTTTCAGTCACTTGTGGTCGTTGAGATGCTGCTTGGCTTGCTTGACGATTAGCACTTTCACTGCTTTCAATTTCGTCTTTACTTTCGGTGTAATTTTGTTTTTCACGAACTTGACGTGCTTCCTGAATAGTATTGTTTTGCTGAGGTAAATCACCTTTAAACAAGAACGAAATTACTTCTTTATTCACCCCATCAAGCATTGTTCTGAACAAATTAAAAGCTTCTAATTTATAGATTAGCAACGGATCTTTTTGCTCATGAACCGCCAACTGAACCGATTGTTTCAATTCGTCCATTTTGCGTAAATGCTTTTTCCAAGCTTCGTCTACAATTGCTAGTGTGATATTTTTTTCGAAGTCAGCTACTAATTGTGCGCCTTTTGTATCGTATGCTTTTTTCAAATCGGTAACAACATTCAACGTTTTGATTCCATCAGAAAACGGCACAATGATTCTTTCAAAAGTGTTTCCTTCTTTTTTGTAAACATCGGTAATTATAGGCAATGCTTCACGAGCACTTCTTTCGGTTTTTTCGGTATAATAAGCCAAACCAGCTTTATAAACTTTACCAGTGATTTCCATTTCTGATAATTTCTCAAATTCGGTAGCCGAAATCGGAGAAGTTATAGAGAAATAACGAATCAACTCAAATTCAAAATTTTTGAAATCGTTTCTGCCTTTGTTTTCGCTTACAATTAATTCGCAAGTGTCATACATCATATTGGCAATGTCCAGTTTCAAACGCTCTCCGTGCAAAGCGTGACGACGACGTTTGTAAACCACTTCACGTTGCGCATTCATTACATCATCATATTCAAGCAAACGCTTACGTGTTCCGAAATTGTTTTCTTCCACTTTTTTCTGTGCACGTTCAATAGACTTGGTCATCATTGAATGCTGAATTACTTCACCTTCTTTCAAACCCATTCTGTCCATGATTTTGGCAACTCTGTCTGAACCAAACAAACGCATTAGGTTATCTTCTAAAGACACATAAAACTGTGAACTTCCCGGATCACCTTGACGACCGGCACGACCACGTAACTGCCGATCAACACGGCGCGAATCGTGACGTTCGGTACCAATAATTGCTAAACCACCAGCCGCTTTTACTTCCGGAGTTAACTTAATATCGGTTCCACGACCAGCCATGTTGGTTGCGATTGTAACTACACCAGATTTACCAGCTTCTTCAACAATTTGCGCTTCTTGTTTGTGCATTTTTGCATTCAATACATTGTGATTTACACCACGTATTTTCAGCATTCGGCTTAATAATTCTGAAATCTCAACCGATGTTGTTCCAATAAGCACCGGTCTTCCGGCTTGCGATAATTGGGTTACATCTTCAATAACGGCGTTGAATTTTTCACGAACCGAACGGTAAATCAAATCTTCCTTATCGTGACGCGACATGCCACGGTTAGTCGGAATTTCAACTACATCTAATTTGTAGATTTCCCAAAGTTCACCAGCTTCTGTTACTGCTGTTCCTGTCATTCCGGCTAATTTGCTATACATACGGAAATAATTTTGTAAAGTAATCGTTGCAAATGTTTGGGTTGCTGCTTCAATAGTAACTTGTTCTTTGGCTTCGATAGCTTGGTGCAATCCGTCAGAATAACGACGACCATCCATGATACGACCTGTTTGCTCATCGACAATCAAAATTTTGTTGTCCATGATTACATATTCAACATCTTTTTCAAAAAGAGTATAAGCTTTTAATAACTGTGTAAGCGTGTGAATTCTTTCAGATTTGATTCCGAAATCCTGGAATAATTTTTCTTTAGCTTCCGCTTCTTTGTCTTTATCAAGATTTTGTTTCTCGATATTTGCAATTTCAGTTCCGATATCTGGCAAAACGAAGAATGTTTCGTCAGTATCTTTAGAAAGGAATTTGATTCCGTTATCAGACAATTCAACTTGATTGTTTTTTTCTTCGATTACAAAATACATCGCTTCATCAACTTCCGGCATTTTGCGGTTGTTGTCTGCCATGTATTCGTTTTCTGTTTTTTGAAGTAATGCTTTTACGCCTTCTTCACTTAAGAATTTGATAAGTGCTTTGTTTTTTGGTAATGCTCGATACGCTCTTAACAATTGGAAACCGGCATCTTTCATGTTTCCTTCTTTGAAGAAACGTTTGGCTTCAGTTAAAAAACCATTCGCCAATTGACGTTGTAAATTATAAAGGTTTTCTATTTTTGGTTTTAATTCGTTGAACTCATGACGATCACCATCTGGCACTGGACCAGAAATAATCAACGGCGTACGAGCATCATCAATTAATACCGAATCCACCTCATCAACAATTGCATAGTTGTGTTTTCTTTGCACCAAATCTTCCGGCGAATGCGCCATATTATCACGTAAGTAGTCGAAACCAAATTCGTTATTGGTACCATAAGTGATATCCGCTTCATATGCTTTTCTACGCGCATCCGAGTTTGGCGAATGATTATCAATACAGTCAACAGTCAAACCGTGGAATTCAAATAATGGTGCTTTCCAGGTGCTGTCACGTTTTGCCAGGTAATCATTCACGGTTACTAAGTGAACACCATTTCCGGTCAACGCATTTAAATAGAGTGGAAGTGTCGCTACCAAAGTTTTTCCTTCACCCGTTTGCATCTCCGAAATCTTACCTTCGTGAAGAACGATGCCACCAATCAACTGAACATCGTAGTGAATCATATCCCAGGTAATTTGTTTTCCAGCAGCATTCCATTGGTTTGCCCAATTGGTTTGGTCGCCAACTAAAGTTATATAGGGTTTTGTAGCCGAAAGTTCTCTGTCTTTTTCAGTTGTGGTAACGGTGATAGCCGAATTTTCTTTGAAACGTTTAGCCGTCTCTTTGATTACAGCAAAAGCTTCAGGAAGAATTTCAATCAATACTTTTTCTGAAATTTCGTAAGCTTCTTTTTCTAAAGCATCGATAGTGTTGTAGATATCTTCTCTTAAGTCAATATCAGCTGTATTTTCTGCCTCTTGTTTTTTTGCCTCTATTTCAGCATCTTGTTTAGCACGAGCTTGTTTTATTTTTTCTTTAAACTCAGCTGTTTTAGCTCGTAATTCATCATGAGAAAGTGATGCTAATACAGGTTCTAAAGCTTTTATTTTGGTTATGTAAGGTTGAGTAGCTTTGACATCTTTTTGAGATTTGTCGCCTACAAAAGCTTTGATAATGCTATTTATGAAACTCATAATTGGGTTGGTATTATATGTTTTTAACGGGATGCAAATTTAAACAAAAAAAAAGCCCTAAATGGACTTTTCTCTTTAAGTGATTTTTTATTTTTAGTATTCATCCTCATTCCAAAGATAATCTTCGTCGGTTGGATAATCTGGCCAAATTTCTTCCATAGATTCGTAGATTTCACCTTCGTCTTCGATAGATTGTAAATTCTCAACTACTTCTAGTGGAGCACCAGTTCTTATAGCATAATCAATAAGTTCATCTTTGGTTGCTGGCCAAGGTGCATCGCTTAAATACGATGCTAATTCTAATGTCCAATACATCTTCTGTGATTTTTAATATTATGCAAAAATAAATTTAATACTGAAAAAGTCAAGTTTTTTTTGATTTATTTTCAAATATGTTTAAGAACGTCTTTTTTTAGTGGTCAGTGGTCAGTTTTTAGTGGTCAGCGAATGACTGCTTTTTGAATACTGTTTACTGAACACTATTTTCTCGGAATCCATTGTACTTCATCTGCGTTCAGGTCCTTGGACAACTTCCGTGCCAAGACAAAAAGGTAGTCAGAAAGTCGGTTTAAGTACTTTATTACAAGTTCATGTGTAGGTTCTAATTCGTGTAAATGCACAGCTAAACGTTCGGCTCTACGGCATACACAACGCGCAATGTGACAATATGACACGGTTGTATGTCCGCCGGGCAGCACAAAGTGTGTCATTTGTGGTAAAGAGTCTTCCATGGTATCAATTTCGGTTTCAAGAAATTCGATATCGCTTTCTACAATTCCTAAATTTTGTAATCGAGGTTGTCCGTTTTTCAAGATTTCTTTTTCTGGTGGTGTTGCCAAAATTGCGCCCACGGTGAACAAACGGTCTTGGACTTCAATCAGAATATTTTTGTATAATGGATTGATTTCTTGATCGCGGATTAAACCAATTTGTGAGTTGAGTTCGTCAACAGTTCCGTAACTTTCTATTCGGATATGGTGTTTTGGGACACGAGTTCCGCCAAAAAGTGCTGTGGTTCCTGTATCTCCGGTTTTTGTGTAGACTTTCATGGTTGTGAGTTTCTGTGTTATTGAGTTGCTAAGTTACTGAGTTTTTTGATTATTTAGGTTAAAGTAACCGAATGTCCATTTGAGATTTATGACGAACTAAAGTTCGTGTACCTGAAGCCCACTGGGCTTCCTCCTCTTAATATCAAATTAAGTTTTATTTAGAGATTAAATCTAAAATGGCATTAACAAATCGTTGTTGTGAACCTTCACTATTATTAAAATACAAATCCGGTTCAATGCACTCAATTTCCATAAGATGCAATTGATTATTAATGATTATTCCGTCGACTCTAGCGTATAATAATTTTTCGCTAAAGGTATTTACAACCGCTTGCGCCTGATTGATTAAATCCTGATTGGGTTCTACAGAAACATAGTTTCCACCGAATTGAATTTGCACCCTAAAATCTCCATCAGCTGGTTTTTTATTGACACAGTGGGAAAATTTTTTGTTGAAAAAGATAAAGGAAGTTTCACCTTCCGAGACGATTTCCGTTCTGAATTCCTGTAGTAGTAATTCTTTTTCGGAAGCTATTGATTGGTATTGTAAATTGATTTGTTCTAATCGGTCAATTTCAAAGACTTCGGTAAGGTAAGCACCACCAGAATACGCTGGTTTTATTACAGCTTTTGACCAGTTTTTTGGAATGATTTCTTCTAAATTTAATGTTGTAGTTTTATCTATAAAAACCGTTGGAAGTATTTTGATTCCTTGATTTTCTAATTCACGAAGATAAAATTTATGTTTGTTTTTTTGGATTATTTCAATTGCATTAAGGGTTTTAATCCCATTTGATTGAATGTAATCGAGCCAAATATTGAATTGCTCTTCTTTTTCAAAATAGTCCCAGGTGTTTCTGAAAATCAGATAGTCGAAATGGTTCCAGTTGATGGTTTCATCATCCCAAACGGTTGCCTTTGCTGTAATAGTATGCTTGGCTAATTCTGGAATTAAGAATTGATCTGTTTGATAGAGTTCCGGAAATTTTTCACAGGTTAATAAGGCAATTTTCATAATAAAGTTGCTGAGTGACTAAGTGGCTAAGTTACTGAGTTTTTTTAGAGCTGACAAACACACAAATGGATTACTAACTAGCCTAGATGGCAGCGGCACCTTGTATAGCGGACAGCGGGAACAAGGATTACTGATAAAGCCCGAGCGTTTCGCTCCTACAAATGATTAACATTTGGACTGTCACTTTCTATCATTCCGTCTTTTAAACGAATAACTCTGTGAGCATATTTGGCAATTTCTTCTTCGTGCGTAACGACGATAACCGTATTTCCGTTTTTATGAATGTCGTTAAAAAGATTCATGATCTCTATTGAAGTTTTACTGTCGAGATTTCCTGTAGGTTCATCGGCCAAAATGATTGAAGGCTTATTGACCAATGCTCTGGCAATAGCCACCCGCTGGCGTTGTCCACCCGAAAGTTGGTTGGGTTGGTGATCCATTCTGTCGGAAAGGTTTACTTGTGTCAATACTTCGGTAGCTCGTTTGTTTCTTTCCGATTTGGAATGACCAGCGTAAATCATTGGTAAAGCCACATTATCGAGTGCTGTGGTTCGAGGTAAAAGATTAAAGGTTTGAAATACGAAACCAATTTCTTTATTTCTGATTTCGGCTAAATCATCATCGTGCATCTGACTGACATCATTTCCGTTGAGAATATAAGTTCCCGAAGTTGGAGTATCCAAGCAACCTAAAAGATTCATAAGCGTTGACTTTCCCGAACCTGATGGTCCCATAAGTGCTACATATTCCCCTTTGTTGATTTGAAGATCGATGCCTTTTAAAACGTTGATGGTTTCATTTCCGAGTTGGAAATCTCTCGTTAATTTCTTGATGTTTATTAATGTATTTGCCATTTTTTCAGCTAATGAATTTGGGTAAAGTTATAAAAAGAAAATTAAAATTTATGCATAGCTATGAGTAGGCTTCCCATTCAAATTGTTACAGCCTGATGCTTATAAACAAATCAAAAATGTGACAATTCTGTAAAACCTTTACATAAATGTGTAACATGTCAGAATTGAAAAGGAAGTAATTTTACATCTAACTAATAATAACAAATATAGTATTATGAAAAAAAGTGTTTATGCTGTCGGAATCCTGACATTGGTAGTTTTAGCGGTAGTGTCTTGTAAAGATGAAAAGCAGGCTCAAGCCGAAAAAACAGTCAATAATTATGTCGTTTATGTTGACTCACTAGATAATGTGTCAGAGGATGATGCCAGAGCAAATTGGGAAGCTATTGACGCTGGTTATCAAACACGTATTTCTGAAGCAGAAATGTCTGTAACAGATGCAAATGATAATGAAGCATTAAGAGAAAAAGTAGCGGTTAGCAAAGCAAAATATGAAGCGCTAAAAGCTAAGTACGAAGCTGAAGCAGCAGCTCAAACAACTAAATCTAAAACACCCAATCAATTATTAAGAGACCGATTTTTTGGTGAAGGTAAAGTTGGTGAAGACATGAACTTTTCGTGGGTAAACAAAGACAATATATTAAAAGTATATGATGATTTTTTCCAATCGTATAAGGACAATAAGGGTGATTTCTCAAGAGAAGATTATGATGAGACAAAATTGATATATGAAGCTCTCGATAGTAGAAAAAACACTGTTGAAAAAGAAGGATTATCTTCAGAAGATAATAATAAAATAGCCTCTATAAAATTCAAATTTGCCCCAATGTTTAAAATGAACCGTATTGGAGCAAAAGCAAGAGAAAATGAAGAAGCAAAAGAATAATTTTTGAATTGGTTTTGTTTAATTCGAGGAATGGCAATCAGGGATGGTTGCCATTTTTTATGCCCGAATCACAAAATGTTCTTTCGGTTGTTCCTTTCGAAAGAAAACAATTCCCCATTGAAAAGTATCAATTGTGACCGTAACTTTTTGATGTTTTTTTATGATTTCCCAAGCCGATTCCATGTTTTTAGACCAATGAATATCATCAAAAATACAAACGCTTTCGTTGGTGATGGTTGGTAATAATAATTCGAAATAGGCTAAAGTGGCTTGTTTGGAATGGTTGCCGTCAAAATAAATTAGTGAATTGGGTTCGGTTTTAACCGAATCATTCTGCAAATAGGAACTAAATTCTGTCTGAATAGAATCTATATTTTTTAAATCAAATTTTTCAAACAGATTATTAGCCACAACCAATGTATTTGCACAACCTTCCAAAGTAGTTATTTTAGCTTTTTTATTTCCTAACGAAAGTGCAGCAGTGGCTAATCCTAATGAAGTTCCTATTTCTAAAATACTTTGCGGCTTAAAATAATTGGTAATTCTGAAAAGTAACTCGGCTCGTTTGGTTGAAATCCCAGCATTACTGGCAATTTGGTTTATTGCTCTTGTATTACTTTTAAAAACCCTTGAACCTGCACCAAAATCACTTACTTCAATGGTGTTTTTGTTTTGCAGAAGTGTGTTTCTGTAGTTTTTAAGAATGTAATATTCAGCATATTTTTTCTTGTCATAAAAACATTTGGTAACCAAATTAAAAACAAAAGGAGAATGCACTCCGTGTTCGTTTTTGGATTTCCAGAGGAAGTTTAGATATGATTTTATTATTTGCAACATTTGTTTTTTGTTACACGGAGATACACGGAGTTTAAGCAGAGATGCACGGAGTTTTTTTCTGTGAATCTCATTTTTTCTCTGTGAATCTCTGTGAAATAATTTATTCCATTTTTGAAGAAAGCTCAAACCAACGTTCTTCTTTTTCTTCCATTTTTTTAATTATAACTTCGAGTTCTTTGGCTTTTGCCGTAATATCAGCATCAGCAACTTTTCCTTCAGAAAATAAGTTTTCGATTTGCTTTTTCTCGTACTCTAAGTCTTTGATTTCACGCTCAATTTTGTTGAACTCTTTTTGTTCATTGAAATTCAGGCCAGCAGCCGTCGAACTATTTTGCTTCCAATTGACTTTTTCGGTGCTTACGCTCGATAAGTTTTTTGGTTCAGCCGAATCTTCATACGCTCTGAAATCAGAATAATTTCCGGGGAAATCCTCAATCTGTCCTTCACCTCTAAAGATGAATAAGTGATCTACAATCTTATCCATAAAATAACGGTCGTGGGAAACCACAAGTAAACATCCCGGATAATCCAAAAGAAAACTTTCTAAGACGTTTAAGGTTACAATATCCAAGTCATTCGTTGGCTCATCGAGAATCAAAAAGTTTGGATTCTGAATTAAAACCGTACATAAATACAATCGTTTCAATTCGCCACCACTCAATTTTTCTACAAAGTCATATTGCTTTTTGGCATCGAATAAAAATCGTTCTAACAATTGTGAAGCCGAAATGATTTTCCCTTTTGTCAAAGGAATATATTCACCATATTCCTTGATGATATCAATAACTTTTTGCCCTGGTTTCGGATTGATGCCGCTTTGAGTATAATAACCCACTTTAATTGTGTCGCCAATTACAACTTTCCCTGCATCGGGAAGCATAGTTTTGGTCAGAATATTTAAGAAAGTCGATTTACCGGTTCCGTTTTTACCAATGATTCCGATACGTTCGCCACGTTGAAAATCGTAACTAAAGTTGTCCAGAATAACGCGGTCTTTGAATTTTTTATACAATTTGTGCAGTTCGATAATCTTGCTGCCCATGCGTTCCATATTGATTTCAAGCTCGACTACATTTTCTTTTCTGCGGCTTTCTGCAACGGCTTTGATTTGGTAAAAATCATCCTGACGCGATTTTGATTTAGTCGTTCTCGCTTTGGGTTGACGACGCATCCACGCTAATTCTTTTACGAAAAGGTTTTGTGCTTTGTCAATCGTAGAGTTTTCCATCGCAATACGCTCTTCTTTCTTTTGAAGATAATAAGAGTAATTCCCTTTGTATTGGTATAATTTTCCGTTGTCTAATTCTATGATTTCATTACATACGCGTTCCAAAAAGAAACGGTCGTGCGTCACCATAAACAACGTAATATTTTCTTTTGCGAAATAACTTTCCAGCCATTCAATCATCTCTAAATCTAAGTGATTCGTTGGTTCATCCAAAATCAATAAATCAGGACGATTAATCAGAATGATAGCCAAAGACAACCGTTTCTTTTGTCCGCCCGAAAGGCTTTTTACTTTCAGTTTTAAATCGTCAAGTTTTAGTTTGGAAAGAATTTGCTTGAACTGTGTTTCAAAATCCCAAGCGTTGTGGCTGTCCATTTCATCAAAAGCCAGCTGATACTTTTCTTCTCCCGAATCTTCGGGATTCAGATTTTCCAAAGCTTTTTCGTAACGTTCAATTACGTGCAGAATTTCGTTATCCGATGCAAAAATACTTTCCTCAATCGTCAATTCTTCTTGCAGCTGATTTGTTTGGGAGAGAAACGCCATTTTAATGCCTTTTCTAACCACAACTTTACCTGTATCTGGTTCATCTTCACCATTTATAATCTTCATGATACAGGTTTTTCCTGAACCATTTTTGGCGATGAAAGCGATTTTTTGGTCTTTATTTATGCCAAAAGAAATGGCTGCAAACAAGGTTCTTTCGCCAAAGGATTTCGATATATTTTCTACTGAAAGGTAATTCACGGGTAACAATTTTTTGCAAAAGTAAGTCATTGCGAGGGACGAAGCAATCTTTATTTGAAGCGAATGGTCAGTGTTTTTCAGTTATCCATTTTCCCGCTTTTCGCATTACATGGTAATTGCTTCAATCGGGGCTAGAAAGGAATGGTCTTTTGTGTTTTTTTATGCATTTAAAGTTTAAGCATTTTATATTTTAAAAAAAAGATTTTTTTACAATGTTTTTTTCTTTCAAAAAAAGCTTATATATTTAATATTGTCGCATATTTAAATTCCTACAAAATGAAATTTAATGATAGAAGTTTAATAGCTTTAAATCTCAAAAATGCTAAACTGGAAAACCTTGAAGAATGGTTTGTAGAAACTAATTTGATAAGTAGTGATGCTACCAAAAATTATATAAGGCAAGATGAAAATAATAATCTAACTATTGATTATATTTTTTTAATAAATGATACTGTTCTCGGAACTTCTTATAAAAATGATTGCACTGAAATTAAATTCTCCGATTTTCTGATTGATGATTTTGTAATGTTAAAACCTATTTCATTAACAGAGTTAGAACTCTATAGAAGTGTTATTATCGATTGGATTTTTAATTATAATAAAATAAATGACCTTGTTTTCAAAGCTATTCGTTCTTTACAAGAATTCGAAGCCGATATACATCAATATCCCAATTTCACCAGTTGTGTTTGTGTAATTGACGCTTTTGATTTAGGGTTTAAATTAAATGATTTCTTTCTTCCAACTAATCAAAAGTTTGAAGCAATACATCAGTTTTTTAAAACTCAATATCAAACGGAAAAGGTTTTGAAAAGTGTAAATCTTACTAAAGTGTTTTTTTTAGACCAGTTTATTTTAGGGTTTAGTTTTCAGATGAAAGAAAGAGTTGAAGAACATTTCTTTTGGAATATGCAATTAGATGAGCAATTGCTTTTGATGGATAAAATTACTTTCGATGCAACAATTCAATTGACAGTTGATAGTCTTTTGGATAAAATTAATTTCGATGGTATTAAAAGTCTAACAATTGAGGAATTGAATTTTTTAAGTAACCAATAAATAAGTATGTATGAGAGTTAACAGACCACCAGACAGGTATTGTGGAAATTTGCATTTAAAGTACAAGGGAAGAAATAATAATTTTTTTCAAGCACGAAAATTGTCCAAAACAGTAATTATTGAAATCGACTATAACTTAAAAGAAGAGCTTGTAGTTTCGTTAACCACGTTTGACGGAACAGAAATTAAGTTTAGTATGATTTCCTCTAATTTATATATGAAAGTGAATGGCAAGTATGAGCTGCAAGAAACACAAAATTTTTGCAGTTTTCAACTTCTATTAACAGATAAACTAATGTTGTTTGAAGGATTTATAAGTTACCAGAAAAATTTTGAAGGACCTTTTTCTTTTATAGAAGATTTTGAGGCAACCATAACTGTAAACGAAAATCCTTCACTACTGCAAACTTGGATAAAACATGAACAAATAATTATAGCTAACTAAAAATTTGGAATTATGATATTGCTACGGAAAAAACCAGGGAATTTGGACGAACAACTGCATTTAGTTAATCTCCCAGAAAACAATAATCTTATTGCACAAAATGTTTTTGAAAATAATGGTCAATTACCACCAGTTCCACCTATAGAAATTCATCCATATAGTTATACACGATATAATTTTGGTTATGATAAAATGATTATTGGAACTTTTCCTCCCATAAGTTATTTATTAGATAATCATTTACTTGTCGAATTAAAAAGATTAAATAATTTAAATGGTAGAAGATTGACGAAACCACTAATTCCATTTTATCATGGAAATAGGGGTGGAATGTGGGATGTATTATTATTTGGAAATACTTTTGATGAAATACTAAAACTCGCAAGAATAGATGGAAAGGATGCGCTGATTGATGAGTTAACATATAGATTTATTAGATATGATGATATAATTTACTCTACTCAAAGAAAGATATTAAACAATAGATATAATGCAGAAGATAAAAACTTATTTAATATTGTTCCAAAAGCTTCTTTGATAAAAGATATAATAGAAAAAAAAGATTTATTTTCTATTTTATTCAATACCAGTAGTTCTTTTTCGAATAAAATAAAAATCAACAGAGATAATAAAATAAATATTGAAAATGATTCAAATATAAAATCATTTGATTTATTCGTTAGGACTTTGCAAGAATTAAATTATTCTGTAGATTTTATGTTAGATGACTTTAATCGAAATATAATTTTAGATTGGACAGAGGTTAATTTTCAAAATTTAAATATTATTAGAAATTCATTTAAACATAAAGTTTTTTTTAAAGTAAGAATTAGAAAAGATATTAAAATACTTAAAGAAATTTTCGTTGTTACACCATTTAGTCCTGCAGCAAGAAAACGAGTTGAATTAAATCCAATTGTGAAGAATTGGTTAAGTCAAAACCCAAATAAATCAAGGCGAAATTTATTAACGAATATATATACTTCTTTTTCTTTATTCCAAGAAGAGAATAAAGAATTTCTATATAGTTTGAACTATTACGAATAATTAATTAGAATATTTCATTTTCATAAAATAGATTTCAAATAATAAATTCAATTTTAAAAGCTATAGATCCAAACAATGTATAAAATACAAGAAGCAACATCAGAACAAGTTCCAGAAATAGTAAAACTTTGGACAAAACTCATGAACATTCATAAAGAAATCGATGCACATTATTTTTCTAATACAGATAACTCAAAAAATGATTACAAGCTAGAAATAGAATCGTTTATCAATGACCTTTCTGATAATGTATATGTTGCTTTGATAGATGACAAAGTGATAGGTTATACAACAGTTCAATTAGTTTTTTTCCCCAATAATCATTACAACAAGAATTCATATTGTACTATCGGTGACATTATGATTGAAGAAGATTATCGTCACTTGGGCATTGGAAAGGATTTTGTAGAACAGGCAAAGTCATGGTCGCAATCTTATGGAATTAGAACAATTCAAGTGCATGTTTTTTCAAAGAATAAAAAAGCACTTAATTTTTTTGAACAGCAAGGTTTCGAAGACAGGTTTGCTCTACTAGAATTAAGAATTTGATAGTATAAAAATTATATAATTATTTATCAAATGCAACTATCCATCATCATTCTTAATTTTATAGTGCGCTACTTTTTGGAGTTGTGTGTTTTGAGTATGCAAAAAGGCATTCAGAACTTGGACGCGGAAATTGTAAACTTTTTGTATATTTGAATTTCAAAATCGTTTGTTATGAATCCTAACAAAAAAAATAGCGCTAAAGAACCTGCTGATGCATACGAAGTGATTCCAAGAGTTGATGCTAATGAGGAAGTGTTCCATCCGATTCTAGTGCAACTTATCGAAAAGTCAAAAAAAGAATTTAAAGAGGGTAAATTTATCACACATGAAGATGTAATGAAAAATTTAAAAGAGAAATTTCCTTTTCTAAAATGATTTATAAATTTCATTGGAACTCAAATGCAGAAATTACTCTTCAAGATGAATCTTTTTTTATTCTTTTAAAATGGAATGCTGAAGAAGTTCAAAAGTTTATAGATTTAGTTGAAGAAAATCTAGAAAGATTATCCAAAAATCCAAAAACTGGAATTTATAATAAAGAGTTGAATGTTTATTTTTTAGTAATTTCAAAACAAACCACTTTGTATTATGATTTTAGTATTCAAACTAATGTAATAGAATTATACGTATTTTGGAACAATCTTAAAAATCCACAAGACTTAATTAAGTTGCTCTAAAATAACCATCAATGCAACTATCCATCATCATCCTTAATTATAATGTACGCTACTTTTTGGAGTTGTGTGTTTTGAGTGTGCAAAAAGCCATTCAAAATCTGAATGCCGAAATCATTGTAATAGATAATAATTCTTCGGATGATAGTTGTGCGATGATGAAACAGCTTTTTCCAAATATCAAGCTAATTGAAAACAAAGAGAATTCAGGTTTCCCAAAAGGGAATAACATAGCGGTTGCAGCAGCCAAAGGCGAATACATTTGCATACTAAATCCGGATACTGTTGTTGCCGAAGATACTTTTGAAAAAGTGCTGGCTTTCGCCAAAAGACAAACTGATTTAGGAATCGTTGGCTGCAAACTCATTGACGGAACCGGAAATTTTCTGCCCGAAAGTAAACGTGGTATACCAACGCCATGGGTAGCATTTACTAAGATTTTTGGTTTGTATAAGTTGTTTCCGAAATCATCGCTTTTTAATAAATATTACGCCCAACATTTAGGCGAAAATCAAACCGGAAAAGTTGATATTTTGGTTGGTGCTTTTATGGTGATGAAACGCGAATTGTATAATCAGTTAGAAGGTTTTGATGAAAACTGCTTTATGTATGCTGATGATATCGATTTGTCTTATCGAGCGTTGTTATTGCAAAAGCAGAATTATTATTTCCACGAAACAGCTGTCATTCATTACAAAGGCGAAAGCACTGTGAAAGACGCGACGTATATGAAGCACTTTAGAGAGTTTATGAATTTCTTTTATAAAAAGCACTTCAAACAATCAGTATTTTTTAATTTGATAGCGAGATTTGGCGCTTTTTACTTTTCGATGGTGAAATTATTTCAAGGATCCCGAAGTCTCGGGACTAAAGCGAAAATCCCACCAAGTCAATATATCTTAATCTCTGATAATGAAAACATAAGAGAAAAATTAGAAAATAAACTTCAAAAAAACATCCAAAGAACGCCTTTAGAAAACGGAAAAATAGTATTTTCGCAATCGATTTCGGAGAAGAAAAATACGGAAGTAATTTTGGACACAAACTATCGTAGTTTTACCGACGCGATATCTTTTTTCGAAACAAATAAAAACAAGTCGTTTACTTTTAAACTGTTACCAATGCAAAGCAATTTTATCATCGGAAGTAACAGTAATAACGATAGAGGCGAAGTGATTAATTTGTAGAAAAGCAAAATTATCGCTTTTTCTTTTAGTATTTTTGCAGCAGAAATTAGAACACAACTATACACAATATGGCAAAGTTTGAATTGAAATTACCAAAAATGGGAGAAAGTGTTGCGGAAGCAACCATTACCAATTGGTTAAAAAACGTAGGCGAAAAAATCGAAGCCGATGAAGCCGTTTTGGAAATCGCTACCGATAAAGTGGATAGTGAGATTCCAAGTGAAGTTTCAGGAACGTTAACCGAAATTTTATTTCAGGTAAATGATGTGGTAAAAGTAGGCCAAACCATTGCTATTATTGAAACAGAAGGTGGAAGCGTTACACCAGAACCTGTTGAGGAACCAAAAACCGAAGTTGCAGCATCACTTGTAGAAGTAACTAAGGTTGCCTCTCAACCGACAACTTCAGATGATACTCCATCCGATTTCAAGTCATCAGACAAATTCTATTCGCCTTTAGTTAAAAACATTGCGACTGCAGAAGGAATTTCTGTATCCGAATTGGAAGTAATATCCGGTTCAGGAAAAGATGGCAGAGTTACTAAAGAAGACATTTTAAATTATATCAAAACTAGAGGAAGTCAACCAGCGGTTCAACCGACAACCGACAACCGACAACCGATAACTCAAACCGTTCCAGTTTCAATAAACGGTGGTGACGAGATTATTGAAATGGACAGAATGCGTAAACTGATTTCAGGCTATATGGTCGCTTCTGTGCAAACATCAGCGCACGTCCAATCGTTTATTGAAGTGGATGTGACAAATATTGTAAAATGGAGAGATCGCGTAAAAAGCGCTTTTGAAAAGAGAGAAGGAGAGAAGTTGACGTTCACGCCAATTATGATGGAAGCTGTGGCAAAAGCTTTGAAAGATTTTCCGGGAATGAACATTTCAGTTGATGGTGACTTTATCATTAAGCGTAAAAATATAAACTTGGGAATGGCAGCAGCCTTACCAAATGGAAACTTGATTGTTCCTGTAATCAAAAATGCAGATCAATTAAACTTAGTCGGAATGGCAAAAGCCGTAAACGATCTAGGAAACCGTGCGAAAGCTGGCAAACTAAAGCCAGACGATACACAAGGCGGAACGTATACTGTTACCAATGTTGGGACTTTCGGTTCTGTATTTGGAACACCAATTATCAACCAGCCACAAGTTGGAATCTTAGCACTTGGAGCGATTAGAAAAGTACCAGCAGTTATTGAAACTCCGGAAGGTGATTTTATCGGAATCCGTCAAAAAATGTTCTTGTCGCACTCTTATGATCACAGAGTTGTAGATGGCGCATTAGGCGGAAGCTTTGTAAAACGCGTAGCCGATTATCTGGAAGCATTTGATGTGAATAGAGAATATTAAAAAAAAGAGACCTTTCGAATTGAAAGGTCTTTTTTTATAGTATTCAGTTTCCAGTCTCAGTTTCCATAATTAATTTTAACTGAGACTGTATACTGCGACTGTCTACTCTTTTGCTACTCATCAGGGTTTTTTACTATATCACCATCAACAATAAGCGTTGACTTGTCTGCAAACTTGTATTCTCCTTTCTTGAAAGTGCTATTGTTGGTCAAGACCACTTCATAGGTATAAACGCCTTTTGGTAATTCATAAAAATACTCTTTGCTGCCTTTTTGAATGACTAATTCTTTTCTAATTTCATCGCCGTCTTCCGTTTGACGTGTTATAATAAAAGTGATTTTGTCTTCCAATTTGTTTTTAATACAAACACTTTCCACAACAGTGCTATTTACATCTTTAGGTTTGGACGATTTGAAAATGGTAATTAAACCGCCAAATAGGAGTTCACCTCCTCTGATTAAGTTTACAGTGTCCGATTGTGAAAATGCCAACATAGGACAGAATAACAATAACATTACAACAGATTTAAATTTAGCTTTACTTTTTGAGATTGGTTTCATGATAAAAAAGTTTTGAGATTAAGTAAAGCTGTTCATAGATAGATATATTGTTTTAAGATTAGAAAGTAAAGTTGTAACTCCTACTTAAAGAATCCTAAAGGAGAACTTTTAAAATCCATAATAATTCTTTTAAACTTCAAAAGAAAAGTGTTAAATAAAAAAATAATAACACTACTTATCACACAATAAAGTTTTAAATATCACGTTATTACTTTAAGTGCTTCTGATGTTGTCACGAATATCTCAAACCAACTTTAACCTGAGGTGCAGCCGAACTGTTTGGATCGCAGCGAAAAAAAATACTAATCAATGACAACCGGAACCAAAATTCGTCACTTCAGAGAGAAGAAAAGATTGTCTCAGGAAGAATTGGCTCACCTTGTGGGTGTTAGTCAAGTCACCATCGGAAACTGGGAACAAGGAAAAAGCATCAAGCACGAGTTTATTAGAAAATTGGCAAGCGCACTTGAAGTTTCTACCGATTTTTTATTGGAAGATGTCCAAAATGCAAATCTGCAGGCATATCCAAATATGGAAACTATTGGTAATAATTTCGAAATCACCATCAAAGCACCCAACCATTTGTTTGACGATTTAAACAAAAAAATGGATTTTATCATCAACCGAATTGGTAATGCAAAATAGTTTTATAAGTATAGTATTGCAATTCAATCCCGCTTGAAAAAATCGGAATTTTTTTATGTAAAAAAATAAAATAATCGACCAACGGTAACTTCAATATTTTATATTTGTCGACTCAACTTTTTAAAATGGAATTAAAACTCACGCGTCCTATTTGTTTTTTTGATTTGGAAACCACAGGTATTGAAGTTGCCAAAGACAGAATTGTGGAAATCTCCATTTTTAAAGTATTTCCCAACGGAAACAAAGAAACCAAAACATGGTTAGTGAATCCAACTATTCCAATTCCTCCATTTGCTACCGCTGTGCATGGAATTACGAATGAAAAAGTAGCCAACGAACCAACATTCAAAGAATTAGCTTCCCAAGTACATGCGATGATTAAAGATTCAGATTTGGCCGGATTTAATTCAGACCGATTTGATATTCCGCTTTTGGCCGAAGAGTTATTACGCGCCGAAGTCGATTTTGATATGAAAAACAGAGTGTCAGTTGATATACAAACTATCTTTCACAAAAAAGAAGAAAGAACATTAAGTGCTGCTTATAAATTTTATTGCAATCAAAGTCTGGAAAACGCACATAGTGCCGAAGCGGATACTATGGCGACTTATGAAATCCTGAAAGCACAATTGGACAGATACGAAGATTTAGAAAACGATATGAAAACGCTTTCTGAATTTACAACCCGAAAGAAATCAGTTGATTTTGCAGGTTTCATTGCGTTGAATCCAGAAGGGCAGGAGATTTTTACTTTCGGAAAACACAAAGGTGTATTAGTAGATGAGGTTTTGGATAAAGAGCCCGGTTATTTTGGTTGGATACAAAACGCAGAATTTCCATTGTTTACTAAGAAAGTTTTAACCGGAATTAAGTTAAGAAAATTGAATACAAAATAGTTTACAGTTTTCAGTCACAGTTCTCAGTAAAACCTGTAGACTGCGACTGCGACTGCTTACTCTAAATATTATGAAGATTATCTGCATCGGTAGAAATTACGTCAATCACATTGCCGAGCTCAATAACGAGCGTCCGGAGGAACCGGTGATTTTCATGAAACCCGATACCGCTATTCTTCCAAAGAAAACAGCTTTTACGATTCCGGAATTCAGTAATGATGTACATCATGAAGTGGAAATTTTGGTAAAAATTTCAAAAGTTGGAAAATATATCGCTACCAAGTTTGCTCATAAATACTATGACGAAATAGGTTTGGGAATCGATTTTACAGCACGAGATATTCAGAATAAATTGAAAGAGAAAGGCTTACCTTGGGAAAAAGCAAAAGCTTTTGATGGTTCAGCGATTATAGGTGACTTTCATCCGAAAAATAATTTTATTTCGACAGAAAATATTACTTTTGAGTTGCAAAACAATGGAAAAACCGTTCAAAAAGGTAACACGAGCCATATGCTGTGGAAAATTGATGAAATAATTTCACACATTTCGCAGTTTTTTACACTCAAAAAAGGCGACATCATTTTCACAGGCACACCCGAAGGCGTTGCCAAAGTGACACCAAACGATATCCTTGAAGGATTTATAGAAGATAAAAGAGTATTAAGATTACACATTAGATAATGGCAATAAACTACAACTTAGCAAAAGTCTACGCACTTTCAGACAATGACTCTGAATTTGTATTGCAAATCATCACGTTATTCGTAACCGAAGTTCCCGAATATTTGAAACATATTGATTTAGGTATCAAAACCAAGGATCACAAATTAGCATACAGCTATGCACACAAAATTAAACCAAGTTTGGATTTGATGGGAATGAACGTTGCTTTTGAAGAAATTCTTCAGGTTGAAGCCTGGA
>NZ_JANMXZ010000039.1:0-13658 GCF_031381455.1 Flavobacterium sp.
GGGTTTTACAACACCATTTAAACAAGGCTAACCGTATTGGATACCTACGGCAGCCCTGAAGAAAACAAAAAGTCATCTCTAGCCCCGATAGAAGCAAGCTACCTCGTAGCGCGGATAGCGGGAATAAACGTCCTGAGGACAAGTAAATGTTGTGCTCCTGAAAATACTTTAATATATTAGCTGCTATATATTGTATGTGTTTTGTGAATCTCCTATATTTGCATCCCGAAGATTCGGGACATAAAATTTTAGGAATGATAAAGATTACGCTACCTGACGGTTCGGTTAAGGAGTTTGCGAAAGGAACAACTCCGATGGATGTTGCAAAAAGCATCAGTGAAGGATTAGCCCGAAATGTAATTTCGGCAGCTTTTAATGGTACAACTGTTGAAACGGAAACTGAATTAACAACCGATGGTTCACTTATATTATACACGTGGAATGACAAGGAAGGCAAAAAAGCTTTTTGGCATTCGACTTCGCACGTTATGGCGCAGGTTTTGGAGGAGCAATTTCCCGGAATTAAGTTGACGCTTGGACCGGCGATTGATAATGGTTTTTATTATGATGTGGATTTTGGTGATCAAAAAATTACAGACGCTGATTTTAAGAAAGTTGAAGATAGGGTTTTAGAAGTTTCGAGAGAGAAGCATGAATTTAAAATGCGTCCAGTTTCTAAGGCTGAAGCTTTGGAAGTTTATAAAAATAACGAGTACAAAACAGAATTGATTTCGAATTTGGAAGACGGCACGATTACGTTTTGTGACCATGCTAACTTTTTTGATTTGTGTCGTGGTGGACATATTCCGAATACGGGAATCATAAAAGCAATGAAAATCATGAGCGTTGCCGGTGCTTATTGGCGTGGTGATGAAAAGAACAAGCAGTTGACACGCGTTTATGGAGTTTCATTTCCGAAACAAAAGGACTTAACTGAATACTTAGAATTACTGGAGGAAGCGAAACGTCGTGATCATAGAAAATAAGGAAAGGAATTAGACTTATTTACGTTTTCACAAAAGGTAGGTCAAGGTTTGCCATTATGGTTACCAAAAGGAGCCGCTTTACGCGATAGATTAGAGCAGTTTTTGAAAAAAGCTCAGAAAAAAGCAGGTTACGAACAAGTTGTGACTCCACATATTGGACAGAAAGAATTGTATGTAACATCAGGACATTATGCGAAATACGGTGCTGATAGTTTTCAGCCTATTACTACTCCCGCTGAAGGTGAAGAGTTTTTACTGAAACCTATGAACTGTCCTCATCACTGTGAAATTTATAATAATAAACCTTGGTCGTATAAGGATTTACCGAAGCGTTATGCTGAATTTGGAACCGTTTACCGTTACGAACAAAGTGGTGAATTGCATGGTTTGACTCGTGTTAGAGGATTTACTCAGGATGATGCGCATATTTTTTGTACGCCAGACCAATTGGATTCTGAGTTTAAGAAAGTAATCGACTTGGTACTTTATGTATTTGGCTCATTAGGCTTTGAAAATTTTACAGCCCAAGTTTCTTTGAGAGACAAAGAAAATAGAGATAAATATATCGGAAGCGATGAAAACTGGGAAAAAGCCGAAAGCGCAATTATTAGCGCCGCTAGCGATAAAGGTTTGAATTATTTAATTGAATATGGTGAAGCTGCTTTCTATGGTCCAAAACTGGATTTCATGGTTAAAGATGCTTTAGGAAGACAATGGCAATTGGGAACCATTCAGGTGGATTACAATTTACCGGAGCGTTTTGAATTGACATACAAAGGAGCAGATGACAAATTACACAGACCTGTAATGATTCATAGAGCGCCATTTGGTTCGATGGAACGTTTTATTGCAATTTTACTAGAACATACGGCAGGAAATTTCCCGCTTTGGTTGATGCCTGAACAGGCAATAATCCTTTCTTTAAGCGAGAAATATGAAAATTATGCGAAAAAAGTTTTAGAATTGCTAGAAAATCACGAAATTCGCGCCCTAATTGACAACCGCAACGAGACGATTGGGAGGAAAATTAGAGAGGCTGAAGTTCAAAAAATGCCTTTCATGCTGATAGTTGGCGAGGAAGAAGAGAAAAACGGAACGATTTCTGTTCGTCGTCATGGGCAAGAAGGAAAAGGAAATATTTCGGTTACTATTGAAGAATTTGCAGCAATTGTGAATGAAGAAATAGGAAAAACATTAAAAACATTTGAAGTTTAATTAAAAAAATAAAGTCATAGCAATAAGAAATAACAGAGGGTATAGTCCTCGAGTAGAAAAAGTAGCAGCCCACAGAATAAATGAATTAATTCGTGGCGTTTCAGAAGTTCGTCTAGTAGGAGAAAACATTGAGCCAGGAGTATTTAAATTCTCAGATGCGTTGCGTTTGGCTGAAGAGCAAGAAGTAGATTTGGTAGAAATTTCTCCAAATGCCGTTCCTCCGGTTTGTAAATTAATGGATTATGGAAAATTCATTTACGAACAAAAAAAGAGAGACAAACAGCTTAAAGCAAAGTCTACACAAATTGTTGTAAAAGAAATACGTTTTGGTCCTCAGACTGATGAGCACGATTACGAATTTAAAAGAAAAAATGCTGAGAAGTTTTTAAAGGAAGGTTCAAAATTGAAAGCATTTGTTTTCTTCAAAGGACGTTCGATTATATATAAAGAGCAAGGCCAGATTCTATTATTGCGTTTGGCACAAGATTTAGAAGAATACGGAAAAGTGGAAGCTATGCCGGTTTTAGAAGGAAAGAGAATGATTATGTTCATTGCTCCTAAGAAAAAAAGTAAATAAGCAGTCGCAGTTTTCAGTCGCAGACGGCAGACAAAAGAATAATGAGATTGCTTCGCAAGCTCGCAAAGACAAGTAAGTAAGTTAAATTAAATAAACTAGGAAAAAATGCCTAAAATGAAAACAAAATCCAGTGCTAAGAAGCGATTCAAAGTAACTGGCTCTGGAAAAATCAAGAGAAAACACGCTTTTAAAAGTCACATTTTGACTAAAAAATCTAAAAAGCGTAAGTTAGCTTTAACCCACTCTGCTTTGGTTCACAAAACAGATGAGAAAAGCATCAAACAACAATTAAGAATTATATAATTAGTAATTAGTCGTTAGTAATTAGTTTCACACTATTCACTAATCACTCTTTACTAATCACTAAAAAATTCTTTAGGTTAAAAATTATTTAAATAACCTTGGAGTATGGCCACAAAGTTACCTTGATTAAATTCGGTACGCCTGCTACAAAAAAACAGAAAAATTATGCCAAGATCAGTAAATTCAGTTGCTAAAAGAGCAAGAAGAAAAAAGATAATGAAGCAAGCCAAAGGTTTCTTTGGTCGTCGTAAAAACGTTTGGACGGTTGCTAAAAATGCGGTTGAGAAAGCAATGTGCTACGCTTACCGTGACAGAAAAGTGAACAAAAGAAATTTCCGTGCTTTATGGATTCAACGTATCAACGCCGGAGCCCGTTTAGAAGGAATGTCTTATTCACAGTTTATGGGTAAAGTAAAAGCTAACGGAATCGAATTGAACCGTAAAGTTCTTGCCGATTTAGCAATGAATCACCCAGAAGCTTTCAAAGCAGTACTTAAAAAAGTAAAATAAACGTTTGTACAACTTATTTAACTTACTTACAAATAGAAATCCCAATCGAAAGGTTGGGATTTTTTTGTTTAACAAAATTCATTTATATTAAAAAAAATACTAACTTACAATCCTCTTTATTCACTGATTATCAATAATAAAGAAATTAAAATACAAATATTCATCCTTAAACAAAACTACTATGAAAAAATTACTACTTATTCTAAGTTTTATCTTAGCATCTTCATCGTTGATTTATTCACAAGTAGGATCGGCTTGTTGGCGGGAAATCTCTGCTGGTCAAAATTTTACACTTGGGATTAAAGCCGATGGTACGCTTTGGGGTTGGGGACAAAACTCAAACTTATTAGGTCTAGGTTTAGGAAATTTAGCCAATCAAAATCTTCCAATTCAAATTGGTACTGACACAGACTGGCTAACAGTTTCTGCGGGCACAGTGCATTCTTTGGCAGTAAAAACTACTGGAACATTATGGGCATGGGGAAATGGTCAATTTGGTCAACTGGGAAATGGTGTTTTCAATTCGGCTACACCAAATGTTACTCAAGTAGGAACTGCTACTGATTGGATTCGGGTTTCTGCTGGAAATAGGTTTAGTCTGGCGCTTAAAACAAATGGAACTCTTTGGTCTTGGGGTTGGAATTTTACTGGTCAATTAGGTAATGGTCTTAATACTCCCGATTTAAATCTCCCTGCACAAGTTGGAAGTGCAAACGACTGGCAAAAAATCGATGCCGGAGATCAACACTCTCTTGCTATTAAAACTACTGGAACACTTTGGGCATGGGGAAATAATACTTTTGGACAATTGGGTGATGGTACAAATACCACAAGCTTATCTCCAATCCAAATTGGGACAGCAACAAATTGGAACGTAATTTCTGCTGGGACTGATCACAGTATGGCTATTGATAGTAATAATATTTTATTTACCTGGGGAAACAATACTAACGGACAATTAGGTGATGGAACAAACACAGCATCTAATGTTCCTATCCCTATAAGCTTTGCTTCTTCTGGCGCTGTAACTTTATATATTGAAGCTTCTGCAGGGCAAACACATTCATTAGCAATAAAAAGCGACAATACATTATGGTCGTGTGGATTTAATAATCAAGGACAATTAGGATTAGGGAATTTGGTAAATACAAATGTTTTAAGCCAAGTTGGAACAGCAAATACTTGGTCGGCAATTTCTGCTGGTCATACCCATTCCCATGCGGTAGATTCTAACACAGATGTTTGGTCAACAGGAAGAGGATTGGAAGGAGAATTAGGAATTGGAAGCAATACTGCTTTCAATACACTTCAAGCGGTAACATGCCCAACAACACCTTTAACAACTAATGAAATTATACTACTAAAAGCAAGTGTCTATCCAAATCCAACGAACGGAATGGTGAACGTTAGTTATAATTTAGAAAAGACTTCTAAAATAACTTTGAGAGTAACCAATATTCAAGGGCAAACAATTCAAGAAACTACTATGGACAAATCAAGTGGTTTTCAAACGGATAGTATTGATTTAAGTTCGTTATCAAATGGAATGTATTTCATTGCCATTACCAATAAAATTGAAACCCTCACTACAAAGGTGATTAAAGAATAGAACAACAATCATAAAATTATGCTTCAAAATCCCAATCGAAAGGTTGGGATTTTTTTTGCTCCATACAGTTCGCTTCGCTAGGGTTGGCGTGCCCACAAGGGTCAGGCTTTCCGCTACAATCTTTATTAAATTGCCTTGGTTTAACCCAAGGCAATTTAATAAAGGATTTCCGCTTCAATCCTTCACGCAGACAATCCATTCATTTTAACATTTCTTTTTAAGAAGAAAACTATTTGTTTCCCTATTTTTGAGCTAAACTAAACCTTTATGAAAAAAACAATACTAGCTAGTTGTTTACTTCTTGCAGTTACAACCATTAAAGCACAAACCTTTTCAACCGAAAAAAAGCAAGACAGTCACGGCTATACCTATGAAATTGTAAAAAATGACAAAACTGGTCTTAGACTTTATACACTGAAAAATGGCCTAAAAGTATATTTAGCCCAAAACACAGACGAACCAAGAATCCAAACGTATATTCCTGTAAAAACCGGTTCCAATAATGACCCAAGTGATAATACTGGTTTAGCACACTATTTAGAACACATGGTTTTCAAAGGAACCAGCAAAATAGGAACGCAAAACTGGGAAGTTGAAAAAAAATTGATTGCTCAAATCTCGGATTTGTACGAACAACATAAAGCAGAAACTGATCCCGAAAAGAAAAAAGCGATCTACAAACAAATTGACGAAGTTTCTCAAGAAGCTTCTAAATATTCGATAGCCAATGAATATGACAAACTCATTTCATCTTTAGGCGCAAAAGGAACCAATGCCCACACCAACTTATATGAAACGGTTTATAAAAATAATATTCCTGCAAATGAATTAGAAAAATGGATGGTGGTTGAAAAAGAGCGTTTCTCTGAATTGGTTCTACGTCTTTTCCATACCGAATTGGAAGCCGTTTACGAAGAATTCAACCGTTCTCAAGACAACGATGCGCGTTTGGTTAGTTTTGAATTAATGAGTGCTTTATTTCCCGAAACACCTTACGGACAACAAACGACCATCGGTAAATCGGAACACTTGAAAAACCCTTCAATGGTAGCCATTCGAAACTATTTCAACACGTATTATGTACCTAATAATATGGCTGTGATTTTGGTAGGTGATTTAGATTTTGATAAAACTATTAAAATGGTCGATAAGTATTTTGGCTCTTTCCAATACAAAGAACTGCCAATGAAGAAATTAGTGACCGAAAAACCAATGACTTCAATAGTTTCAAGAGAAGTAAAAAGTGCTACTGCCGAAAGATTAACTATGGCTTGGAGAACTTCGGGCACCGGAACCAAAGAAGCGTTACTAGCTGATATGACTGCTGAAATACTATCTAACGCAGGAGAAGTTGGTCTTATCGACCTTAATATCAATCAAAAACAATTGACTTTGAGTGCATCTGGTTTCGCAAGTACCTTTAATGAATATGGCTATTTCGGTTTAAACTTAAATACCAAAGAAGGACAAACGCTGGAAGAAGGAAGAGATTTATTGTTAACCCAAATTGATAAAGTAAAGAAAGGCGATTTTGACGAATGGATGATTCAGGCTATTGTCAACAACAGAAAGCTTGATGTAATGAAAACCTATGAAACGGCTGATGGATTAGCAACTTCAATATACAGAAACTATACACAAAGCATCAGCTGGGAGAAGAATTTATCCGAAATCAATGAATTGTCTAAAATAACCAAAGCCGATATCATAAAATTTGCCAACGAATTTTTCAAAGAAAATTATGTAATTATCTATAAAAGAAAAGGGGTGAATGACAAATTGGTTCGTGTATCCAATCCAAAAATAACACCTGTTCAGTTAAATAGAGATTCGCAATCAGAATTTTATAAATCCTATGCAAAGCTAACTTCAACTGATTCAGCTCCGGTATTTGTTGATTTCAAATCAGCAATCCAAACTAAAAAAGTAAAAAACACTACTATTAGTTTTGTAAAAAATAACACTAACGCCATTTCAAATCTGTATTACATATTTAATATGGGTTCGGACAATAACAAAAAATTGTCGTTGGCAATGGGATTGTTAGACTATTTGGGAACTGACAAATTGAGTGCTGAAGAGATTAAAAAGGAGTTTTATAAAATTGGTGTTTCTTATACCGTTTCTGCAGGAAATGATATGAGTTACATAACCCTTACCGGATTAGAATACAATCTTCCAAAAGGAATTGTATTATTAGAAGATTTATTAAAAAACGTAAAGCCTGACCAAGATGTTTATAATACTACAGTCGAAACAATATTAAACACAAGAGCCAATGCCAAAAAACGTAAAGAGAGCATTGCGAGTGCTTTGGTAAACTATGCAAAATATGGTAAAGACTCTCGTTTTAGAGACATCCTTTCTGAAAAGGAATTAAAAGAAATGGATGTTGCTGAACTGACAAACATGTTGAAAGACCTTACTAATTATGAGCATCAGGTATTTTTCTATGGAACCAATTTTAACACAATGGTTGAAGCCTTAGATAGATACCACAACCTAAATGCTAACAAGGCTATTCCAGCACCAAAAGTATATTTAGAACCAGAAACTTCCAACAAAGTTTATTTTGCCAATTATGACATGGTTCAAACAGAAATGACCCGAATTGCTAAAGGTGCAAAATACAATGCTGCAATAACCGGAACAGTAAATGTATTCAACTCGTATTTTGGTTCGGGCTTATCTTCGATTGTATTCCAGGAAATAAGAGAGTCAAAATCTTTGGCTTATTCAGCTCGTGCCAATTATGGTTTGGCAAATGACAAAAATCTTAATGACTATATGCAAGTGGCAATTGGTACACAAGCTAATAAATTGCCACAAGCTGTTGATGCCATTAATGCTTTGTTAGCCGATATGCCAAAAATTGAAAAACAGTTTAACAATGCCAAAGAATCGAGTTTGAAACAAATCGCATCAAGCCGAATTATCAAAACCAATATTTTCTTCAACCAAATCAACCTAAAAAAACTTGGTTTCGATTATGATATTCGTAAAGACATCTTTAAAGACATACAAGGTTTAACTTTGGATAGCACTACTGATTTCTTCAATAAAGAAGTAAAAACCAAACAGTACAACACTGCCATCATTGGTAAAAAAGAAAGTCTGGATTTTGAAGCCCTAAAAAAATTGGGCGATATTGAAGAAGTATCCTTAGAAGAAATTTTTAATTACTAAGTAAGAATCCCGCATTAAACAAAAATCCCAGTCTCGTTTCTAAAATGAGATTGGGATTTTTAATTACTAGATATATCCATAGTAAAATTAAACCGATTCAGCTAGAGGAATTTCGTTTACTGATAATTAAGAAAAAATTAACACCGATTAAATTATTATAGTATATTTATAAGAATTTTAAATGTATTTATAATTATTTAACTGTATCCTCTTTTTTTATGGAAGAAAAAACAAAAATTCTTATCGTAGAAGATGAAATGATTATTGCAGCTAACATATCGTTGCAACTTACTAATTTAGGATATGAGATAACGGGAATTATTCCCAGAGCCGAAGAAGTGCTGCCCTTGATTAGAGAGTGTCAACCCGATATTGTTTTGATGGACATAAACTTAAAAGGAGATATGGATGGAATTGATTTGGCGCATTTAATTCAAAATGAATACAAACTTCCCATTATATTTTTGACAGCCAACTCAGACGAAGCCCATTTTAATAGAGCAAAAACTGCTAATCCGTATGGCTTTATTTCCAAACCTTTTAAAAAATTAGATTTACAGCGTGTCATTGAATTAACGGTGATTAGACTTCGAGAAGAAAAAGGATTAGAAAAAAATGGAACTTTAGAAAATGAAATACCATTTATATTGAGCGATTCTATTTTTGTACGTAGCCATGATAAAATGGTGAAAGTGAATATTCAAGATATTCTATACATTGAAGCTGAACGGAATTATTGTAAAATACATTGCAAAGACAAAGAGCATTTGCTGGTGGCAACTTTAAAGGATTTAGAGGAAAAGCTAGTGGTTAATAATTTGATGCGTATCCATCGTTCCTTTATCGTTAATTTATTTCACATAGATGAAATTGCCAACAGTCATGTGGTTATAGCCAAAAAAGCAATTCCGATAAGTGCCGATTTAAAGAAGCAATTACTACTACATATCCAAAAAATATAATTATTTCTGTTATGCAAAAAACCTTACTGCTTATTTTGATATTCGCTTGTAGTTTTGGTTTTAGTCAAAAAAAATCTTCTAAAGACTTTGATTTACTTTTAAAAAAGAGTGAAATCAATCAGAAAAAAGCGCTTTGGTTTCAAGATTTGCCTCAATATAATGAGGATAGCACGGATTATTATTTTGAAAAATCAAAAAAAATGCTGCAACATTATCCGGCATTCTTCGGACTCGAATTGGCAAAAATCTATTACAATCAATCCTATTTTTATTCCCTAACCAATACATTAAGTTCATCAGACTCATTGGCAAAAATAGGATGGTCTCATTTAGGAAAATGTCCAAAAAGAAACAAAAACCAGCAATTTGAATATGATTTTTTGACTCATTGGTCATTAGTTAAACGCAAAAAAGGAGAAAATAAAGAATCTTTAGAATTATTTTCAAAAGCAATCCTAATAGCCAATGATTTTAAAACCGAAGAGCAGAAAGCAAAAGTTTTTGCCGATAAAGGAAATTTTTATCAACGAACCACAATATCAAATGAGCAAAAATATGCCTTGTCGTATTTACAAAAGAGCTGTTTTTTTTATGAAAAATTAGGAGCCAAAAATCGACCTAACGAACTTAATCTTGTTTATAGTGCGCTAATAGGATACTATACCGAACGAAATGTTGATTCGCTTTTTTATTATTCAAATAAAATGCACTCGATATTAAAATACATAAAGGCACCACAAAAACACGCTTGGTATTATGCGTGTTTGGGCAGAGATTTAATTACTTATCCATTAAACGGAGCCAAAACAATTCCACCGGAACAATACAATAAAGGCAAAGCATATATCATTAAAGCATTGGACATTCTCGAAAAATATAAAATCGAAAAAAATACTATTAATCCTTATGCATACGGATTGTTGGCTGATTTGTATATGAATGAAAAAAAGTATGATTTAGCCATCATCAATTACGAAAAAAGCTATCAAGGATACAAACTTCTTAATGATGATAAAGGTGCTTCAGATATCAATATGTTTATTGCTAAAGCGTATCATAAAAAAGGCGATTTAACAACTGCTTTGCAATACTACACACAGTATTTTAATAAGACGATAAAATTTGAAAAAGAAGCCAACGAACGAGGCTTGCGCGAAAGTGAATTGCAGGTAAATTTATTGCAACAGGAAAAAGAAATTAACCAGAAAGAAAATCAATTGTATCTATTTCTTGTACTATTGGTAATAATTTTTATCATTTTAACTTTATTAATTCGGAACTTTAGATTAAAACAAAAAAGCAACAAAAAGTTAGCTGAATTAAATGATAATTTAGAAACCAAAAACCATTTGTTAGATGCTAAAAACGCTGAAAATGAGTTGTTGTTAAGAGAAATTCATCATAGAGTAAAAAATAATCTAGAAGTAGTATCCAGTTTACTCGCCTTGCAATCGGCGCAAATAGATGATGCAACCACTAAAGATGCCATGACCGAAGGACAAAATCGTGTAAACTCTATTGGCATTGTACATCAAAAACTGTATCAGGGAACCAATCTTGGAGCCGTAGAGATGAAGGATTACTTTTTAAATTTGAGCGAAAGTATTCTTGATAGTTTTGGAGCTGAACAACGTATTGATTTAAAACTCGCAATGGAAAATCTCGATTTGGATATTGATACTGCCGTACCGCTAGGATTAATCGTTAATGAACTTTTGACCAATTGCATTAAATATGCTTTTCCAAAAGGCGAAAAAGGAACCATCACCATCAAACTTCATAAACAAGACAATAATATTCTCCGACTTGAAGTAGCCGATAATGGTGTTGGGAAATCGGGCATTATACACGGAACTGGTTTTGGCGGACAACTCGTTTCACTTCTTACACAACAACTTAACGGTACCATGACCGAAGAAAATCAAAATGGAACCTCACTTATTTTTGATTTTAAAATGAAAGCAGCGTGAATCAATTAGGAATTAGGAATTACGAATTAGGAATTACTAATTAGGATTTTTCTTTTCTCTTTATTCTATTTCTTTTCTCTTCCATCTTCCATCTTCCATCTTCCGTCTCCCATCTCTCAACTTCAATCTCACCGATAAATAAAACCTACACTTCGGACATTATTTAACCCATTTCGTCCTAACTCGCTTTCTATTATTAATGATTATCAGTTATTTAGATACAGAATTAATAGTGATTCTGTCAAACCAAACCCGAGGCGCAACCGAACTGTTCGAAGCGCAGCGAGAAAAAACCAAACAATCATGAAAAACAATTTACAATTAAAGTTGAAAACAATTTTTCTTCTTTTAATGCTTGTTCCTTTTTTAGGCATAAGCCAAACCAAAAATGTGATTTCTACAAATCGCGTATTCCCAAAAGTTGACAAACAACTTGAATTTGAAAAAGCATTAGCAAGTCATGCACAAAAGTACCACACTGGCGATTTTAAATGGCGTGTCTTTGATATTGTATCTGGTCCAGATGCTGGAGGTTTCCATATTGTCGAAGGACCAAAGACTTGGGAGTCAGAAGATACACGAGGCGATATTAATGTTGCACATAACAACGATTGGCACAAAAGTGTTACCATTTATTTAACCGATAGAGGATCTAGTGGATATTCTGTTTATGTCGATTCGTTAAGTACAGTTGCCATTGGCGATTACTCAGATAAAGTACAAGTTACACATATTTATCCTAAAATGGGTTGTTCTTATAGAGTAGCTACAATGATAAAACAATTAAAACCTGCTTGGGAAGCACAAGGTATAACGGTTGCGGTCTATGAAACAAATGGTTCCGGAACTGCACAATTTGCAATTGCAAGACGATACAAACAAGGATTAAAAGAAAAAGAAGTGGGTTTTAGAAAATCATTTGTGGATGCTTTCGAAAAAATTCATGGTAAAGGTTCGTGGGGAATTTACAATGATAATGTTAAAGAGTATATCAATGAACAATGGAGTGAATTAATTTTTTACCGTGCTGACTTAAGTTCGAAATAAACAAAATAGAAACAATTAGTATAACCAAACTCTCAAGGTTTTAAAATCTTGAGAGTTTCACTTAAAAAAACCAACAAATATGAAAAAATTTATGTTACTCGGACTTGCAATAGTCCTCTCGTTAAGCGCTTGTAACCAAGAAAAACGCTATACACAACAATCACCTGAAATCGATACTTATAAAAAAGTAATGGATGATTATAAAAAAATGAATTGGGATGATATGCCCAAACATTATGCTGATACAGCCAAAATAGCAAATAATGTAGTTAAAGAAAAAGCAATAACAGTGGCGAAAGCCCTTGAAAAAAACAAAGATGATGCTAAATTATTTACTTGGGTTGTTGAAGATGTAGATTATGAAATGGTGGTGACTGACAAAGACGAAACTTGGGTGAACTATTGGGGAATTTGGAGAGGAACTTTAAAATCAAGTGGAAAAGTATATGTCATTCCCTTTCACAATACAGCTCAGTTCATAAACGGAAAAATTGTTAAAGAAGATGGTTATTGGGATAATTCTGAAATAATGACGGATATGCTCAAACAACCGAAAACAACTGCAAATGCAACCACAGCAGAAGCAACAACAGAAAAATAATTATTAATTCAAAACCTGTAAGGCATAAAGCTTTGCAGGTTTATTTTTAAAAAGTCACCATGAAAAAAGTAGGCATCATTGGTGGTGCTGGTTTCATCGGAAGCTATATCACCAAGACGTTTTTAGAAAACGATTATCAAGTAAAAGTAGCTACTACCGATATTTCCCGGGAAGACAAATACCAACATTTGATGCGCTTTAAAAACGCTGAAAATTTATACCTCAGCGAATTGGATGTTACCGATAAAGCGCAATTAGAAGATTTTGTTACCGATTGTGATTATGTCATTCATGGCGGAACCCCTTTTATATTGGACTTTCAAGATGCAGAAACGCAGTTGTTCGATCCAACGATAAAAGGAACTCAAAATTTTCTGGAAGTGGTTCATAAAACGCCTGGAATTGAAAAAGTAGTTGTAATCGCTTCTGTCGCAGGTTGGAATACGAATTTCCCAATGCCAGCACGTGGAAAAGATTTTTATGACACTTTTGACGAAACCGATGCACGATTTACCAGCACCGAAAGTCATCCGTATGCGCAAGCGAAGTTTATGGCCAATAAGGTTGTCGAACAATTCATAAAAGACAATTTTAACTTACCTTTTGAAATTACGTCTGTTTCTCCAGTAGCCGTTATGGGAAAAGCATTATCTAACAGAAAAGATTCTACTTCGAGCGGATTACAATTTTTA